>DBYM01000071.1:28113-35366 GCA_002309875.1 Cyanobacteria bacterium UBA1186 | reverse complement strand
AAAGTTTTTGATTTGTTTACGGAATTAACTGACAGAGAAGATTTAATAGATTTCCCGTTTATTTTTTCAAGCAGTCTGAATGGTTTTGCTATTAAAGATTTAGATGATGCGAGAAAAGATATGATTCCGCTCCTTGATTGTATTGTGGAAAATATTCAGGAGCCTGCGGGCGACCCTGAAAAACCTTTCCAGTTCAGAGCCACAACTCTTGATTATAACGAATATGTCGGAAGAATTGTAATCGGAAGAATTGCAAACGGGGTTGTTCATTCTCAGGATATTGTTGCCTGGGTTGATGCCAAAGGCGAGGTTCGTAAGGGTAAAATAACAAAACTCTTCGGGTTTAAAGATTTGGGCAGGGTTGAAATTGATTCTGCAGAAGCGGGTGATATTGTAGGTATTGCGGGATTTTCAGATATTCAGATTGGCGAAACCCTGTGTGATCCGAATAACATCAATCCTTTACCGTTAATCAAGGTTGATGAGCCGACATTACAGATGAATTTTTCCGTAAATGACAGTCCTTATGCGGGACAGGAAGGCAAGTTTGTGACCTCCCGCCAAATCAGGAAACGTCTTTATGACGAGTTGGAAAAGAATGTGAGCCTCAGAGTAGAAGATACGGATTCTACGGATTGCTTTAAAGTTTCAGGAAGAGGCGAACTCCACTTGGGTATTCTGATTGAAACAATGCGTCGTGAAGGTTACGAATTTCAGGTTTCAAAACCCGAAGTTATTTATAAAACAATAAACGGTGAACAATATGAGCCATTTGAAAACCTGCTTGTTGATGTTCCCGAAGAATACGCAGGCGGTGCGATTGACAGACTTTCCGGCAGAAAAGCCACAATGCTTGAAATGAATAATGCAAACGGCAGAACGACTATGAAGTTTTCGATTCCTGCAAGAGGATTAATCGGTTTTCGCTCGGAATTTATCCGTATGACGAGAGGCGAAGGAATTATGTATCATACTTATGATGAGTATAAACCTTATGCGGGTGATATTCCCAAGCAGAGAAGCGGATCTATTTTGGCTCATGAACAGGGTGAAGCAATTCCTTATGCTTTGGCACAGTTTGAGGACAGGGGTGTATTCTTTGTAACTCCTCATACAAAGGTTTACAGAGGAATGATAATCGGTGAAGGAAATAAGGCTCAGGATATTGTTGTAAATATTTGCAAGACAAAAAAATTAACCAATATGAGAAGTTCGACTGCTGATGTAATGGTTACGCTTCAGGCACACAAAGAATTGTCTCTTGAGGAGTGCCTGGAATACATTGGCGACGACGAACTTGTGGAAATTACCCCGAAAAATATCAGAATGAGAAAACAGGATTTGGTTAAGTTCCATTCTATTTAATCAAACCTTCGCAAAGTACAAATCTTCCGAGCGGAACGACTTCGCAATAGTTTGCGAGAGAATCAACAAGACATTTGTTTTCGCAGAATCCGCCCGAGAGGTAAATTTTTTCGGGACGTTTTGCAAAATTCCACGCATTGTAGGCAATTCCGTGTACGAATTTTGAAATGGCCTCAGAAGGTTTAACTCCTGAAGATATTGAGTCCATAATCTTTTCCATACCGAAAATACCGCAGGTTACGTTGAACTTTTCGGGGTCAAACTTTAATTCGTTTGGATTTACATCATAGAATTTCAGGAGCATTTCAACAGTTGCACCCGTTGAACTTGCGCAGGAAGTATTCCAATCCATATCGTGGAATTTAGCATCTTTGAATCTTATCCATTTTGCATCACGGCTTCCCAAATCCAAAACAGTCGCATTTGTATCTATCCCCTTTTTATTTACTCCGTTAGCAAGTGCTATAATTTCATTTTCGCTTGAATTTACCATATGTCCGCAGGAACGTGTTGGTGTCAAATTCATTGATTTAACTATACTTGAAGGATAGATGTAGTAATTATTTTGGTCTTTCGTTTTTTTGAAAAACCTCTTATCAAACCCTGTTTCGTCGGTTATTATTTTTGAATATGTCGTTCCGGCATCTAAATATATCATAATCAGACCGGCTTTCCTGAAATTTTCGCCTGTTTTAAGAGGTCATTAAATATTTTTACAAATTCATCGACATATTCTTCAAGACAGCAGTATGAATAGCAGGAATGATGAGCCTCTTTGGAAGCGAGTTTCTTCTTCCCGTCAGTCAGGTAAAAATAGTCTTTACCCGTAAAATTGAGTTTCTCCTGAACAAGTTCAAGTCCCTGAAAATCCTTTGTTTTTCTTTCAAACAATTCGTGGAGAGATTTGTTTCCCGCTCCGCCCGAAGTTCCCGGTTTGATTTTTGCATTGAAAGATATGTTGTTGATTGACTGAACCTGCATTACAACCTCTAAAGTTTTATGAAATTCATATTGTGACGTACAAGGTATTCTTTCAAATCCCGCTTGATTTCAGGCGCAAGGATATAGAGGACTATAATATTCGGAACGCACATTGAAACCATCATTGCGTCTGTGATATCAATAATTGACTGAACATTCATTGCTGAGCCGATTATGATGAACAGGCAATAAATAAGGTTATATGTCACAACACGTTTTTTCCCTTCGCCCAAAAGGAAAGTCCAAGCCTTTTGTCCGTAGTATGCCCAACTTATGAGTGTTGACAGGGCAAACAAAATTGCAATTACGGAAAGTATTACAGGGAAGAACGGAATAACGGATTGGAACGCATTTGAAGCGAGTTCAATACCGCTGATTTTCCCGACTGCTGACATATCAAGAACACCTGAGAATACGATTGCAAATGAAGTGAACAGACAGAGAACACCTGTTAAGAAGGTTTCAAGCAGTGCAACAAACCCCTGAGAAACGTGTTCTTTGGTTTGAGCGGTTGCATAAACGATTGCTGCCGCACCTGTTCCTGCTTCGTTAGACTGAACGGAACGCCTCAATCCGATTATGATTGTTCCGAAAACACCGCCTGCAACTGCAGTCGGGTGGAATGCTTCACGAATAATCAAAGCGATTGCGTGAGGAATATTCATAAAGTTTGCACCGATTACGATTAAGCCTGAAATGATATACAGGGCGCACATTGTAGGAGTTAAGATTGTTGTAACTTTTGCGATACTTTTAATACCGCCCATAACCACCATTGCAATCAGAACTGCCACAACAAAACCGATTACCCATGTAAATCCGTGGAAAATACTGTGTTCACCGCCTGTTATGAATACAATTTGATGGGCGGTTTGGTTAATTTGAATCATATTTCCGCCCGTGATACCGCCTCCTATACAAAGGATAGCGAACAGTACGGAGAGAGGCTGACCTAACCAGCGCATTTTTCTTCTTGTCAAACCGTGTGCTATATAGTGCATCGGGCCGCCTGAAACGGAGCCGTCAAGGTTAAATCTTCTGTATTTTACGGCGAGAGTCGCTTCAACAAATTTGATGGACATACCCAAAAGTGCACCTATAAATATCCAAAATGCAGCGCCCGGGCCGCCGATTGAAATAGAAATTGCGACACCTGCAATACTTCCGATACCGATTGTGCCTGAAAGTGCGGTTGCGAGGGCTTGGAAAGAACTTACTTCACCGCAGCCGTCGTGTCCGTCTTTTGGTTTTGCCGTAACGTTATTGATTGCGTGTTTGAAACCCCAGACAGCAATTCCTTTGAAATATATTGTAAAAAATATACCTGCGATTAAAACCCAGAGAATGATTGCGGGAATTTTACCTCCGGGGAGCGGAATACTGAAGAAGATTGCTCTTGCGATGGCGTCCGACACGGGTGCAATATGTTTGTCGATAAAGGCATCGACGTTCATTGCCTGAGCCGTTTGCAGGCTCATCAAAAGCGTGAGTAACGTAATCCAAAGTCTTCTCATAATCTGTTGTTTCCTTAATTCTCGTCTAATGTAAATTTGCAACATGTTAAATTGTATCAGAAACATGGGGGTGTAAATGTTTTTCTTTATAAAATCGTTACAATTAGCAGAAAATGTAAAAATTCGGTCTATGTTCTTATTTTATGTTAAACTTGTAGTTGTTAGACTTAAAGGAAAAGAGGGAATATGAGCAGAGGTTTGAAAATATTTTTGTATGTTTTGGGAAGTATATTTGCACTGTTTTATGTTGCGTTTTTATTTGTTCTCCCCAACGTTATTG
Organism: Cyanobacteria bacterium UBA1186; assembly: GCA_002309875.1. GTDB lineage: Bacteria > Cyanobacteriota > Vampirovibrionia > Gastranaerophilales > Gastranaerophilaceae > CAG-196. The sequence goes on along the minus strand of DBYM01000071.1, from coordinate 31,226 downwards.
ACATAAACCAATACAAGCCTGATTTGCAGAAAATCGTGAAGGAACAGACAAATTTCGGTTTGAACTTTGAAAATGCAAAAATCATAACGACACCACTGTTTGGAATCGGCGTTAAGGCGGATAATATTTCGGTTACTCTGCCCGATAATTCCGTTCTTTTCTCTGCTGACAGCCTGAAAACAAGAGTTGCACTTCCGAGTTTGGCACTTCTGACCGTAAAGGTTTCATGCTTTGAACTCAATAATCCCGTTGCAAACCTTGAAATTGTGAACGGAAACCGTTACAAGGTAATAACTCTTGTTGAAGATATTTTGAATACTTCGAAAGAGCAAAAACTTGAAGAAGGCGTTAATCCCGAAAACACTCAGAGTTGGTTTAATCCGGCATGGATAAGGATTAAAGTTCCCAATATAACATTGAATAATTACAAGGTTTTGGTCAAAGATTTAAAAACATCTCATTACCTGAATTTGAACGGTGAACAATTAAAAGTCGGCTATTTTAACGGCAAAACAATTAAGGTTAAAACTTATGCGGAATTATTTACCGATGAAAACAAAAATATCACGGCTGACTTGAATATAGATACGTTTCTTCCTCCTCCTGCACCGAAGTTAGATGCAGAGGACGACAAGGCCGAAAGAATAGAAATCCCGCTTCCGAACTTTGTTGATTTATACAGAACGTATGATTTAAAGGCGAGTATTGCCTCAAAACTCAAAATCAGAAACGGGAAAAAGGGGATCTCATCATACGGTTATGCATATATTGAAAACATAACCCTGAAGGTATCAAAGTTAACAATTCCCGAATCACATTTCAGAGCAAAGACTTTTGGTCAGACAGCGGAAATTGATACAAATATTATGCTGACAAAAGACCAGAATATAGAACTTTTGGGCAAATTAAATTATAGCAGACATCCCCGTGTAGATATGAACATCAAATCTGCCGAAATAAAATTTAATGATTTGCTTCTTCTGACGAGAGCATTTCTCGATTCTCTGAATATCAGACACGAATTGGGCAATTTCTCGGCAACGGGATCTGTTAAGTCCGATTGCTATATAAAAACAAACTTCAAAAAACTCCGTTCTATGGGATCGATTACCGTTAAAAACGGCGGAGTCGGGGTAAACGGCATAGGTCAGGTTATAAGAAATGCCAATATTAATGTTGTTTTAGACGGAAGTGTATTGGATATACAGGATTCAACTCTTTATGTTAATAATTCTCCCGTTTACATAAACGGAACAATAGACAGCCGTTCCGTTGCGGATATCAGTGTTAAGGCTGACAAAGTGCCTTTGGGGACTCTTTTCAATGCTTTTGCTCCCAAGGAAATCAGACGTGCGTACAATTTCCGTTCAGGAAACGCAACACTTAATCTTGCTTTGCAGGGGAAACTCAAAAATGCCGTTATGACAGTAAAAGCAGGACTTGAAAATCTGAATATTTCGGACAGAAAAAATACTTTTGTTGTAACCGACGGAAATATGTTTGCGGATTTCTTCTGTAATTCAAAGAACATAGGCGGACAAATCAAAAACGAAGGTCTGAAAATTTTACTCCCCAAGACAGGCTCAAATATTTCTGTTCCTCAGTTTGAAACGGAAATCGATAACGGAAATATTATTGTAAAAGAAAATAAAGTCAACTTTAATGACGGCTCAGTAATAACCTATTCGGGAAGTATCATTAATTACTTAAACCCAAAATCCATCAATTTCCTGCTTTTGGGAAATATCTCAACCGATGATTTGGTTAAATTTATAGGAAAAGAAATGAAACCGTTTATCCATTCTTCGGGCAAATTACCTCTAAGGGTAACTTTTGACGGGAATGCAAAACGTCAGACGTTGTTTGCACAGATTTTGGCTGACAAAGCAAACTTTATTACACCTGTTGACTTTGCCGAACTTGCCGATAAAGATGTTTCTTTGCAGGCGGTTGTTGATTTCAAGGGAAACAGAACAAAAATTAAGAAAACAGGTTTTTATACCCGCAATATAACCGTTGACGAAAAAGGAAACGAAGTAATCACGCTTGATGAGATACTCGGCCTGGACGGAACAATAATGGGCAAGAGGATTAACCTCATTAAAGTTACGATGCCTAACGAACTGACGGGCAAATTCTTCGTATTCCCGCGTTCTTCGTTTATCGCAGGCGGAAGAGCATTTATTTTCGGCGAAACATCTCACCCGAGAATGAGAGGCGGGTTTGAAATTAAAAACCTTGCGATACCCGAGTTAATGCTCAATTTGAGAAAAGCGGATTTAAGGCTCAAGGGCGGAGATATTGAGGTTTCTGCCGACGACTTGCTCCTGAACGGCTCGGATTTGGGTGCAAGTATCATATTTAAATTAATTCAGCAGGGAGTTTTCACTCTTGATAATGTTACGGTAAATTCGAGATACTTTAATCTTGATAAGGTTATGAAAGTCTCTGATGCGGCAATGAAATATGTTCCGAAATCAACAGGTGCATCTTCAGGCTCGGCATCTTCGGATATCCCGCTTGTTATTTCAAGGGGAGCGATTAACTTTGCAAGGCTGATTACGGGAAATATCGATATTTCAAATATACGTTCAAGAATTTCTATGAGAAATAACGTATTTTATCTTGACGGTTTGAGAGCAAATGCTTTTAACGGCGGAGTAAATGGCGATATTTCGGTTAATCTTGTTTCAATGCTTATAAATATCAAACTCAAAGGTGAAGGTGTTGATGTTGAAAAAGCAATGCTTGATGCCGCAGGCATGAAGGATATGCTGAGCGGTACTGCCGAGTTTGATACGGATATTTCACTTCAGGGAACTACAATGGAAGAACAGATGAAGAGCCTTAAAGGTGATGTCAACTTCCTGATAAAAGACGGTCAATTCGGGCCTTTCGGTAAACTTGAAAACCTGATTTTGGCTGAAAATATCAGAGAATCTCAATTCTTCCAAACGGCTTTAGGCGGAATATTAAGCGGACTTTTGACAATAGACACAACTCATTTTTCGGAACTTCAGGGCGTATTGAACTTTGAAGACGGAATCTGCCATATCAGGCCGATTACTTCACTCGGCGATATTCTTGCACTCCACGTATTCGGCGATTTTGAT
>DBYM01000071.1:22795-27983 GCA_002309875.1 Cyanobacteria bacterium UBA1186 | reverse complement strand
GTTCCTGCGGAAGAAATTGCAATTTTGCCAAACTTCTCAAACGGCTATGTTGATAATGCTGCAACAAAATTCCAGATTGTTGTGAGAGGTGATGTTGCAAAACCGCTTACACTTGTAAAATCTTTCAAATGGATTTCCACTCCTTTAGAATTTGAACAGGCAGAGGCGTTTGCCGAATCATTGCCCGAACAGGACGCAGACAGTAAAGCGACCAATATCGAAGAATTGATTGCGGAACAAAATTCTTTCGGCTACAAGGCGAAACAGTTTGGTAAAAAGGTTATACACCCTTTCGGTAACAAGAAAGAAAAATAATGACAAAATACAGAAATAACGTTAGAAACTTTTGCATAATTGCGCATATAGACCATGGTAAATCTACACTTGCGGACAGACTGCTTGAGGCGACGGGAACGATTGCCGAGAGAGATATGCAGGACCAACTTTTGGACACTATGGATATTGAGCGTGAGCGAGGAATTACCATAAAGTTAAATGCCGCAAGAATGAATTACAAGGGTAAAGACGGGCAGGATTATGTTTTCAATTTGATTGATACTCCGGGGCATGTTGATTTTTCTTATGAAGTTTCACGTTCTCTTGCAGCCTGCGAAGGCGCTTTGCTTATTGTTGATGCAACTCAGGGAGTTGAGGCGCAAACGTTGGCGAATGTATATATGGCGATTGAGCAAAATCTTGAGATTATTCCGGTCATTAACAAAATTGACCTTCCTTCTGCCGATGTTGAAAGAGTTAAGCAGGAAATTGAGGAAATTCTCGGTATAGACTGTTCAATGGCAATTCCTGTTTCAGCAAAAACGGGTGAAGGAATTGATAAAGTTTTGGAGGCTATCGTAGAATTCGTTCCTCCGCCTGCCGATACAACGGAAAAACCGCTTAGAGCCCTTGTTTTTGACAGTGCCTATGATCCTTATCTGGGAACACTTTGTTTCTTTAAGATTATGGACGGAAGAATGCGTTTAGGCGATAAAGTTAAATTTATGGCATCGGGAAAAGAGTATGATATTGTGGAAATCGGGTATCTTACTCCGAACCGAGTCCAGGTAAATGAATTGGTTTGCGGTGATGTAGGTTATTTTGCGGGCTCAATTAAGGAAATTACACGTTTTGTCGGTGATACTGTAACTTCGGTTGAAAACCCTGCAACAGAGCCGTTACCCGGGTACAAAGAAGCATTACCTATGGTATTTTCGGGAATGTATCCTGTAGATAACGAGGACTATCACGAATTGAAAGAATCTTTGGAGAAACTGAAACTTTCTGACAGTTCGATAACTTTTGAGCCTGAAACTTCATCTGCACTTGGTTTTGGTTTCCGATGCGGTTTTTTGGGAATGTTACACATGGAAATTGCCCAGGAAAGGCTTGAGCGCGAATATGACTTGTCTCTTGTAACAACGGCGCCTTCGGTTATTTACCGTGTCCATAAAACCAACGGTGAAGTGGTTGAAATTGATAACCCTGCAAATCTGCCTGCGGCACAGTACAGAGATTATATAGAGGAGCCGTATGTTAAGGTTTCCATAATTACACCGAACGAATTTGTCGGAACGTTAATGGATTTGGCACAATCCAAACGCGGAATTTTTGTAAATATGAATTATCTTGATAAAGTTCGTGTCGATTTGATTTATGAAATTCCTTTGAGTGAAGTTATTACTGATTTTTACGATCAGTTAAAATCCCGCTCAAAAGGTTATGCAAGTTTGGACTACGAGTTTTCGGACTACAAACGTTCCAAACTTATTAAACTTGATGTTATGCTTGCGGGCGAAGTCGTTGACGCACTTTCAGTAATTTGCCATGAGGATAATGCATATTATATTGGTCAGAAATTAACCGAAAAACTTAAAACCATAATTCCCCGTCAGATGTTCGAAGTTCCAATTCAGGCAGCGATTGGCGGGAGAGTTATTGCGAGAACAAATATTAAAGCCCTGAGAAAAAGCGTTCTTGATAAATGTTATGGCGGTGATATTACACGTAAACGCAAACTTTTGGAAAAACAGAAACGCGGTAAAAAGCGAATGAAGGCAATCGGACGTGTGGAAGTTCCGCAGGAAGCATTTATGGCGGTTTTAAGTCTTGAGGACGAATAATTTGACAATTACGTAAATATTTATGCTACTATTGAGTTACAGAGAATACCAAGGAGAAATTAATGAAGATTTTTGAAGAACTTCAGGCAAGAGGTTTGGTTGCACAGGTTACCGATAACGATGAAATCAGGGATTTGATTAATAACGGCGGTGCAAAGTTTTATATAGGTTTTGACCCGACTGCGGATTCTCTTCATGTAGGACATTTTATGGCACTTTGCCTTATGAAAAGACTTCAGATGGCAGGGAACAAGCCTGTTGTTCTTATAGGCGGCGGAACAGGCCATATAGGCGATCCTTCCGGCAGAACGGATATGCGTTCTATGATGACAAAAGAAACCATAGACCACAATTGCGAATGTTTTAAAAAGCAGATGGAAAGATTTATAACCTTTGGTGAAGACGCGGCAATTATGGTAAATAATGCAGATTGGCTTTTAAATCTGAATTACATTGAACTTTTAAGGGAAGTCGGGGCGTGTTTTACCGTAAACAATATGCTCAGAGCCGAATGTTATAAACAGAGAATGGAAAAAGGATTAAGTTTTCTTGAATTTAATTATATGATTATGCAGGCATACGATTTTTATTATCTGCATCAGAAATACGGCTGCAATATGCAGTTTGGCGGAGATGATCAGTGGAGCAATATGCTTGCGGGAACTGAATTAATCAGGAAGAAAACGGGTGAAGACGCTTATGCAATGACGATAACACTTCTTCTGAATTCCGAAGGAAAGAAGATGGGTAAGACGGCAAAGGGTGCGGTATGGCTTGACCCGAATAAAACTTCACCTTTTGAATTTTATCAATATTGGCGAAACGTTGACGATGCTGATGTTATGAAGTGTATAAAAATGCTGACGTTTATTCCTATGGAAGAAATAGGCGAAATTGAAAAGTGGGACGACTCAAGAATTAATGAAAAGAAGGAATTGCTTGCTTATTCTCTTACCGAACTTGTTCATGGAAAAGAAGAAGCGGATAAGGCTCAGGCGGCAGCAAAAGCACTTTTTGGCGGGTGTGGCGACAGTGAAAATATGCCGACCGTTGAAATTACGCAGAATGATTTTGAGGAAAACAGCATAGGAATTGTTCCTCTTGTCGTAAAATGCGGTTTTGCACAAAGCAACGGTGAAGCAAAGAGATTGATTCAGCAGGGCGGGATTTCTTTTAATGATGAAATTATTACGGGTTTTAACAGATACGAGCCAAAAGTTTTTGAAGAGGGAGTTATAATCCGTAAGGGTAAGAAACATTTCTGCAAGGTTATTTATAAATAGGGGACAAGTATGAAAATATTGTTGTTTAACGGTTCACCGCACAGGAACGGCTGCACTTATACTGCGCTTTGTGAGATTCAGAAAACTCTTGAAGAAGAGGGGATTGAATCTGAGATTTATCAAATCGGAACAGAGCCGATTTGCGCCTGTAAGGCTTGTTATGCCTGCAAAACACTTAAAAAATGTGTTATAAATGACAAGGTTAATGATTTTGTAGATTATGCATCAGGATTTGACGGATTTATTTTTGGCTCGCCCGTTCATTATGCTTCAGCCTGCGGAGGAATTACGGCATTTCTGGACAGAGCATTTTTTGTTGCCTTTGCATCAGGCAGAGGAAGTATATTTATGCATAAACCTGCTTCTGCAATAGTTAGCGCAAGACGTGCGGGTACGACTGCGACATTAGACCAGTTGAACAAATACTTTTCAATATCTCAAATGCCTGTTATTTCAGGGAGATATTGGAACATGGTGCATGGGGCGGCTCCTGATGAAGTTAAACAGGATTTGGAAGGTATGCAGAATATGAGAATCCTTGCCCGTAATATGGCCTGGCATTTAAAATGCAGAGAAGCGGGTGAAAAGGCAGGTATTTCGATGCCCAAAACAGAAGAAACAGTTTTTACAAATTTTATTCGCTAAACATATTTGACCGAATTTGAAAAATTGTTACAATAGAAATATGGAAGTAACTTATGATAAGTATTCCCTCATAATTGACGGAAAGAGAGTGTTTATTAAAAGCGGGGCTTTTCATTATTTCCGCACGCCCGGAGAGGAAACTGCCCGTGACCGCTTTATGAAAATGAAGGCGGGCGGATATAATACCGTTGATTTGTATTTTAATTGGAACTATCACAGCCCGAATCAGGGTGAATATGATTTTTCGGGAATTAAAGATGTAAGAAAAATTCTTCAGGCGGCAAAAGATGTCGGTTTGTTTGTTATTGCACGTCCCGGCCCTTTTATTAATGCCGAGGTAAATGCGGGCGGTCTGCCTTTCTGGCTTTTAAAAATGGAAGATGTTATTCCGAGAAACCGTGTAGGAACGGAATATCGTTATTCCGAAAAGTATATGAAATATATTGCCGAATGGTATGACCAAATAATCCCCATTATAAGAGAATTTGATAATGTAATTCTTTTTCAGATAGAGAACGAATATGCAACGGATACGATGGAAGAGAATTATATGCGCCAACTGTATCAAATGGTGCGTGAAAGAGGGATAACCTGTCCGATTTTCCATAATGATGCGTATTTTGCAGGTCTTTGGGCGGATTGCGTTGATATTTATGCCCTTGACCTTTATCCGTATATAAACCCCAATCAGAATTGGAAACAGGATAATTTCTGTTTTGATACTTTAGATAATGTTGAAGATATTTTCAGAAATGCAAAAGAAGATTCACCGCCTTTTATAGCAGAAATGCAGTCAGGTTGGTTTGATAAATGGGACGGAATGGGATATAAACACATAAGAGAAGCCCTTGGAGATGAGCATATCAATATTATGAACAAAACTGCTCTTTCTCAGGGTGTAACCATTTTCAATCATTTTCTTGCGGTAGGCGGAACGAATTGGGGTAACCTTGCTTGTGACGAGGTTTACACAAGTTACGAATTTACTGCTCCGCTTGATGAGTTTGGCATACCTCAGAGCAACTTCTTTAAGGCTAAAGAATTTAATTATTTTCTTGATTCGTTTGATTTTACAAAAACAGAGCCTAAAGAGTTTAATTTTTCTCAGGAAAATGTTTACGCAAAAATGCGTCACGATTT
>DBYM01000071.1:19771-22692 GCA_002309875.1 Cyanobacteria bacterium UBA1186 | reverse complement strand
TAAATCTGAAACTCAAGGCGTGTATGATAGAGTTTTCCGATGTGGAGATATTTTCAAAACTCGAAAATGAAAATGAAGATATTGTTTTCTTTATTGCGGACACGAACGGCAAACTCTATATCAAAGACCGGGAGGTAATTTCGGGCGACAGAAAAGACTACGACAATTATACTTATGAGAAAGACGGGAAGAGAACAAGAATTGTATTCTTAACCAAACCTTTGGCAGACAGGACGTGGAGGCTTGGCGATAAGATGATATTTAATGCGGATTATGTTTTGCCGAACGGTGCTGTCGCAGTTGATAAAAATACGGAAATTGCCTACTTTGATTTAAATTACGGATTTTCAAGAAAAACCTGTATTGTAAACGAATTTGGGGATTACTCAAAACCGAAACTTCTTCCGATTTCGGGTGTGGAATTCTGCTCCCCTGAGATTGACACGCATTATGATTATTCAAATTGGAAGAGAATTGAAAATAAAACAGATTCGTTCTCCTGCGAAATGTACGATGAATTTGTTTGGTATAAGGCAAAAATTCCGAATAACATAACGGAGATTACCCTGAGTGCAAGACATCTTTTTGCGGTTTATATAAACGGAAAAGAAGTTCTTAACAGAAACAGTTATAAACTTGAAAAATTGCAGGAAGTACCTGAAACAATTTCTGTTCCCGTAAATACGGAGATATTAAACCGTGATGAAAACGAATTAACCGTTCTTGTTCAAAATTTAGGTTTTGATAAAGGTTTTTCGGGCGATACAAACAATCCGCGCGGACTTGTTTTCTTTGAAACAACCCCAAAAATTCCGATTGAGTTCAGAGTCTGTGAGAGATTGTCTATTGAAAGAGGGGATAAGAGAGAAAGCGAAAATCCTTATTTAACGAGAATTACGGCTCATTTTGACGTTGAATTTAAAAACAATGTTTCTTTTGCAAAATACATATCGTTTGTGGATTTCAGATGCCGGAGGGCTACGATTTTTCTGAACGGCACAAAAATAGGCCGTTATATTAAACGTACTCACGTTCAGGAGAAGTTTTACCTGATAAATGAGTTCTTGCAGCCTCATAACACTTTGGACATAGTCGTTTGGGAAAAAGACAGGAACGTAAAGTCGCAGTGGGGCTTTAAATCAGACATGAAAAATGTTAAAATACTAATAGGAACGTTCAGACAATATCAATTGTTTAAATAGATGAGGTATGAAAATGGTCGTAGTGCCCGAATTTTTAATCAAGAGGATTTATCAAAAAGGCTCTTTAAAAAAACTTGAGAACGGTGCAAGTGTTAATCTCAAAAATGTACTTGGCCCGGGATTTATAAGCGGATTTAACAGTGTTACGATAAACGGTGTTGTCTTTGAGGCAAAAGATGTTAAATTTATTACAAACGGTCAGGAACTTTTGGGAACTGAGGTTTCGGAAGAAAATCCCGTAGCATTCAGGCTCGGACAGGCGGGAACACTTGTTATGTCAGGTCAGGATTGTGTGGTTGAAGGGACGAACAAAATCGTTATTGAGGCGATGAATCCTGAGGCGGGCAAAGTCGTTCTGAATGTTGAGGATATTGTTTAAAGCCCCGAATTTTTATAAACTTTGTAATCACTCATAATTCTGTTTACGAAATGTCTTGAGTGATGAGGTATTGTGTTGTTATTTCTTTTTACTGCAACAGGACCGGAATTATATGCTGCAACGGCTAATTCCATTGAGCCGAACATATTGTACATATTTTTGTAATAAGTAATTCCCGCTTTTATGTTTTCATCAAGGTCATAAGGGTTATATCCCATATTTCTTGCGGTTGTCGGAGATAACTGAAAAACACCTATGTGCCCGCCTGAACTTTTTGCTTCCTGTCTGAAGCCCGATTCGGTTTTTGCTATGCTTAGAACGATTGCAGGCTCAACTCCCATTGATTTTGCCTGAGAAATTATATTTTGCTTAACTTCTTCTGTTGTTGCGGCAAAAGTGCTGCAGGTTGTAATAATACACAATCCGAAAATTAATAAAAATTTTTTCAATTAATAAATCCTTTTTCTCTCGCTTTTTAATATTTTATCATATATTGATGTTTATATGAAATTACACACCGGGCTGATTTCTCAGTTTTTTAACAAATTTCGCCAATCTTTCCGTTGCGGTTTTAAGTTTCTCAATCGAATAAGCATAAGATATTCTTAAATATCCCTCACCGCTGTCACCGAAGGCACTTCCGGGAATTGCCGCAACCTTTTCTTCTTCCAAAAATCTTGTTGCAAATTCTTCGCTTGTCATTCCGAATTCTTTTATACAGGGGAAAACGTAAAATGCGCCGAAAGGCTCAAAGCACGGAAGGTTCATTTCTCTGAAGGCATTCATAAGAAATCTTCTTCTTTGGTTATAAGATTCTCTCATTTCCTCAACATCTTTATCCCCGTTTTTAAGTGCTTCAACTGCGGCATATTGGCTTGCGGTAGGCGCACACATAATCCCGAATTGGTGAATTTTTGTCATCTGTTTAATTATTTCGGCGGGAGCGCAGGCATAGCCCAAACGCCAGCCTGTCATGGCATACGCTTTGGAAAAACCGTTTATGAGAATCGTTCTTTCCTTCATTCCTTCCATTGATGCGATTGAAACGTGCTTACCGTTATAGGTGAGTTCACCGTATATTTCATCGGACATTACGTAAATATCTTTTTCAATAACCGTTCGTGCAATTTTTTCCAAATCCTCTCTGCCCATAATTGCGCCCGTAGGATTGTTGGGATAAGGTAAAATAAGAAGTTTTGTTTTATCCGTAATTGCATTAAGAAGTTCTTCGGAGGTCAGTTTAAAATTATTTTCTGCTTTCAGATTTATGATTACGGGTTTTGCTCCTGCCAATAATGCACAAGGCTCATAAGATACATAAGACGGCTGCGGGATTATAA
>DBYM01000071.1:6205-19705 GCA_002309875.1 Cyanobacteria bacterium UBA1186 | reverse complement strand
TTGTAATCCAAACCCTGAGTCCGTTTTTGATACAGGCTGATTTCTTTTCTTAAATCAGGCAGCCCTGCGTTAGAAGTATAAAAGGTCTTTCCTCTCTCGAGTGCATATATCCCTTCCTCTCTGATATGCCAGGGAGTATCGAAATCAGGCTCTCCGACACCAAGCGAAATAACATCTTTCATCTCACTTACAATGTCAAAAAATTTTCTGATTCCCGATGGCTTAATATTTACTATCGTATCCGAGACAGGTATTGTCATGGAGTAACGACCTCTCTTTCGTCCTCTTTGCTTTCGTTTACGATTGTTCCGTGGTCTTTGTATTTTTTAAGTATAAAGTGTGTTGATGTACTTAAAATACTGTCTAAAGTTGATAATTTTTCGGAAACAAATCTTGCAATATCTTTGAGTGATTGTTCTTCCAAAATTACCATAAGGTCAAACCCGCCCGAGATTAAGAAGACATCTCTGACTTCGGGATAGTTATAAATCCTTGCGGCAATTCTGTCAAAGCCTTGTCCTCTCTGCGGAGTAACCTTAACTTCGATTAGAGCCGTAACGGTTTCAACATCAGTTTTTTCCCAGTTAATAAGCGTGTGATAACCGCAGATAATTCCTTCCTGCTCTAATTTTGCAAGTTCGTTTGCCACATCAATTTCATCTCTGCCAAGACGAACTGCGAGGTCTTTTAAATCAATTCTGCTGTTTTTTTCAATGATTGCTAAAAGCTCATTTCTCATATTTTATAAATCCTCCGGCTTAATATCCAAAATAAATTCGTCAGAAAATACCAAAGGTACACCGATTTCACGTTCAAGACTTGCTGCCGTGACGTTGTAGTTAAGCATTGCGTTGTAGAAGTCAAGACGTGCATTCAGATATGTGTTTTCACCGTCTTTAAGTTCAATGGCATCACCGACACCTGCTCTGTATCTTCCGGTAACCTGTCTGTACTGTTCTTTTGCCTGATCAAGAGCCAATTTTGCTATAACAATGGCTTCTTCTGCGGTCTGCAGTTCAAGATAATTCTTCTTAACGTTCAGATAAACGTCATGTTTTACGGCATCATATTCAGCCATTGTTTTTTGGTATTCAGCCCTTGCTTCATTAACCTGTTTTTTTACTTTTAACAGGTTTAAGTTGCTATAATTCAAACTGACACCTGCCTGTGCAGATCTCATGTTGTAATCGTTTCCGAGGCCGTTTTCATAACTGCCGTATGCACCGAGGTCAGGCAGAAATTCTCTTCTTGTTGCACGCAGATTCATTTTTGCGGCTTTGGCCATTTTTTCAGCCGAGAGTAATTCCGGTCTCACGTCCATAGCAGTTTTAAGGGCATCTTCTACGGTCGTATCATATTTGTTAAGTATCAGTTCATCGGAAAGTTCGTAATTTGTATATTCAGGAATGCCCATAATCTTTGAAAGTTGAACCTGTGCAACTTCAAGGATATTTTTTGCTTTCACAAGGTTTAATTTCGCTTTCCCAAGGTTATATTCTGCCGTTACAACATCGATTTTAGGCTTTGTCCCGTATTTATAAAAGCCCCATGCCTGTTTTAACTGTAATTCATAATCCTTTACCGTATCCTCATATACCTTCACCTGAGCCTGTGCAAATAGGATATTGTAGTAAGTTGACTTTATATCGTAAATAATTGCGTTAATATTTTCTTTTGTATTTTCTTGGCTTGCTTCATACATTCTTTTTGCACTGTCAGCAGATGCTTTTGTTTTTCCGAAATCAAAAAGAAGCATATCTGCAGAGACACTCGGTATGTACCCCATAGTGTTGTATGTACTGCGGTAACCCATAGGGAGTTGTTGTTTTGCGTGAGAATATTTCGTTCCGCTCCTTGAAACATTAATTCCCGCACTGATACTCGGGAAATAATTTGCCCAAGCCTGTCCGATTTTAGATTTGTAAACATCTTCGTTATATATGTATGCTCTGATTGTCGGATTGTTTTCTATTGCAATATCCACACAATCTTTGAGCGCAAATACGGAATGAATTTCGTTTGTGTATTCCGTTTTTTGCTCATTCTTTTTAGAGTTTGGAGCGGCAATTGCTATTCCGGCCGACAACCCTAAAATACATATTAATGCCATAATTTTTCTAAATTTCATTTTCATCTCATTCTTGCCTATTGTTAAAGTATTTATCTACTGTGTCCTGAATTATTACATAAAAAGCAGGTGTAAGTACGGTACCTAAAGTTGCCGCCGTAATCATACCGCCTATTACGGTTGAGCCGACTGAAATTCTGCTGTTAGCGCCTGCACCTGTCGCGAATAACAACGGAAGGATACCCAAAATGAAGGCTGCTTCCGTCATCATTATTGCTCTGAATCTTAAGTTTGCGGCTTCAATTGCAGCGTCCGTGATGCTGAGGTTATTTTTTTCGTGTTCATCTTTTGCAAATTCGACAATCAGAATTGATTGTTTTGCTGCAAGTCCGATTAATGTAATCAGACCGACCTGCGAATACAAGTCAAGCGATTGCCCAAGCATCATTTGGAAAATCAGAGCCCCTATAATTGCTACAGGTGAAATCAGAAGTACTGCAACAGGAATCATCCAACTTTCATATAATGCGACGAGGAACAAATATACGAATGTCAGCGCAAATCCGACGACCAAACCAGTTTGCCCTGAAGATTGCTTTTCCTGAAGCGACGTTCCCGACCATGCGTACGTATAATCATTTGTCAGATTTTTTGCGGAAAGATTTTCCATCGCCTTCATTGCATCACCTGAAGACTTGCCGTTTGCCTGCATACCTTGTATCTGAACGGAGCGGAATTGGTTAAATCTTGTAATTGAAACAGCCCCCGTAACCTGTTCAGGAGTAATAACGGTCATAATCGGAACAGGCTGACCTTTTGTATTCATTACAAATATTTTTTGCAGGTCTTCAATCTTGTTTCTGTAATCTCCCTCAGCCTGCATAAACACTTTGAATACTCTGCCGAGTTTGTTAAAGTCGTTTATGTATGAGTAAGAAAGAGTTGCACCTAAGGTGTTGTGTAATTCCGAAATATCAATACTTTGTGCCAGAGCCTTTTCATAATCAATATTCAGAATATACTGAGGTACATTTGCCTGAAATTGGGTGTAAACATTTGAAAGATTTTTATCCTGATTAGCCAGCAGGATAAAATTATTTGCAAAATTTGAAATATCCTGAACGCTTGCATTACCGGTTGATAAGAGTTGGAATTCAAAGCCGCCCATTGTTCCCAACCCGTCAATTGCGGGAGGAGAGAAGGTTGCGATAGAGGCTTCATTTATTGCTTCAGAACGTTTATAGATTTCTTTTATGATTCCTGTGTGTGACAAATCCGTAGGTTTACCCTGGATTTTTCTGATAATCCAACTAAACGGATTAACTTCTCTTTCACCCCATTCCTTTAAATTAATTACAACAGTTGCCTGATTTGAAGGGCCGTTTCCGCCAAAGGCAATAATTCTGTCTTTATCAATACCGTCAATATCTTCTATTGCATGAGTAAATTTTGTTACGACTTCTTCCGTTCTGACGAGTGACGCTCCGTCCGGAAGAGTTATTGCCGTCAGCAATACACCCTGATCTTCGTCGGGAATGAACCCCGTAGGAATAATTTTAAATAATACGAGCACCAAAAACATTATTGCCGCATATAATGAAATTGTGAGTTTTTTGTCATAAACAAATTTTTTAACGGTATCTATATAGTATTTGGTCAGTTCTTCAAATTTTTTATTGAAGATTGCCAAGCCTTTGTTTAAATATTCTAACGGTACTTTAAAATACTCGGGAACGGGCTTTTTATTCTTCTTTTCTTTTAACAGTATTGAACACATTGCCGGAGAAAGTGACAGTGCACAAACTGCAGACAGTGCTATTGATACGGAGATACATACGGCAAACTGTTTATACATAGTTCCCGAAAGTCCTGTCATAAAGCACATAGGAACAAATACTGCCATAAGTACGGAAGCCATTGCAATTAATGACCCGCCAACCTCTTTCATCGTAATCTGAGTGGCTTCAATTGCATCTTTACCGTTTTCAATATGTCGTTTTACGTTTTCAATTACGACGATGGCATCATCTACAACTACCGCAACGGCAAGAACAAGAGCAAATAATGTCAGAAGATTTAAAGACATACCAAGGACTTTTAATGCCACAAAAGTTCCAACAAGAGAGACAGGTATCGTCACGCATGGAATTAAGGTTGCCTTAAAATCTCCCAAAAAGATAAATATAATAAGGATTACGATTAAAGAAGTCAGGAGAATTGTAAACTCTACTTCCGACATTGATTCGGTAATAAAGACCGCACTATCCATCATAGTGTCAATCCTCAGAGAATCGGGTAGGGTTTTTGAAAGTTTCTCCATCTCCTTATGAACATTATCAACGATTTCAACGGTATTTGCACCCGGAAGAGGCATAACTTGGATTAAGGCACCGGGTTTTGCATCAACTAAGCCGAACATTGTATAAGTTTTTGCACCAAGTTCAACCCGGGCAACTTCTTTTAATCTGACTTTTGAACTGTCAGAGTTTGATCTTATAATTATATTCCCAAATTCTTCAGGCGTTTGTAATCTTCCTTTTGTAAGCAGAGAAAGTTTTAAACTCGGATTTCCGTCAGTCGGCATATCCCCCAAAGCCCCGGTTGCTATTTGCGCATTTTGGTTTTGTATTGCATTTTTTATTTCGGAAATAGTTACTTTGTAACTTGCAAGTTTGGCGGGGTCAATCCATATTCTCATACTGTATTCGTCTGCACCGAAAATGTTAACGGAACCGACTCCGTTGATTCTTTTTATTGCATCTTTGATATAAATGGTTGCGTAGTTTGTTAAATCAAGTTGACTCCAGGATTGGTCTTCAGAAGACAGGCTTAATATTATTGCACCGGCACCTCCGACTCTGTTTTCTGCAGTCACCCCCTGCTGAGTAACCTCTTGCGGCAGAAGTGCCTGAACCTGTTGAAGTTTGTTTTGAACATTCATCAGATTAACATCATTGTTTGTTCCGGTTTTGAAATATATATCTAAACTGTATGAAGCATCATAACTTGTTGAGGACATATAAAGCATATCCTGAACACCGTTTAATTCTGATTCAATCAGCGAGGCTACGGAGGATTCGATAACAGAAGCACTTGCTCCGGGATAACTTGCCGTAATTGATACCTGCGGAGGTGTTATATTCGGGTACTTTTCCTGCTGTAACCCCAATAAGGAAAGCACGCCCAAAATTACGATAAAGATTGATATAACTACCGCAAAACGGGGTTTTTGGATAAAGAAATATAAATCTTCTTTTTTTGTTTCCATTATTTCTTATCTCCGCTTTCATTAAAATTATAAGGTGTTGTTTTTACCGGCTGACCTGTTTTGTAGATATTTTGAATACCGTTCATAACGACTTCGTCATCTTTATCAAGTCCGCTTTCTACAATCCAATTATTTTCATAGTTGTTATTAACAACTATGTCCTTTTTAACTGCTTTTCCGTCTTTAACCGTCCATACGTAATACCCTGTTCCGATATCCGTTTTTGTTGCTGATTGAGGAATCATCGTAACCGGGATTGGTTTGTTAACACGGATTTTAACGTTTACATAATCTCCGGGGACAAGCAATTCATCAGGGTTTTCAAAGATTGCTCTTAATGTTACGGAGCCCGTGCTTTCATCAATCTTATTATCAACAAATTCTATTTTGCCCTCTGATTCATACTCAGAGCCGTCAGCAAGACCGAGAAGCACGGAAATTAAATGCTCATTCGCATCTTGTTCGTTGTCTTTAAAATATTTTTTCATCTCAATAAAATCGCCGCTCTTCATCGGGAAAATTACTTTCATCGGGTTTGTGCTGTATATTTGGGCAATAACTCCTGACCCGGGCGTTACATAATTTCCTACGGAAACGTTTGCTCTGCCTATTCTGCCGTCCATAGGCGAGGTTATACTTGTGTAACTCAAATTCAGATTTGCTTTTTGCATTTCGGCAATTGCACCGTCAAGGGCGGCCCTGTTTCTGTTTCTTTCAGTGAGGGCATTGTCGTAATATTTACGGCTTACCAAATCCTCTTTCAGAAGTTCTTCGGCGCGTTCCAATTCTATCTGTGAATTGTTATATGTGGCAGAATTTTCATTTACCGTGGCTCTTGCATTTCTTGCTGCAAGTGCATATTCATCAGGCTCTATAAGAAAAAGCCTCTGCCCTTTTTTTACAATGTCTCCTTCATTAAAGTATCTTTTTTGAAGCCAGCCGTTTACACGTGCAACTATATCTACGGAGAGATTGGCTTCAATTCTTCCGGTAGTTTCGTAAGTCGGGAAAATATCCTTTTGTATCGGCTTAGCGGTTTCTACCGTTTTTGGCTGAGACATCATAAAAGATGTTAAAAGCCCGGTTATAAGTGTTTTTGTCTGGTTGTAGATTATCGGGACAAGAATAACTGCCAATAATACTGCTACAACTTTTGTTTGTTTTGATTTCCAATCTATTTTCATAACATATCCTTAAAATGTGCCCTCAATTCCTACTCAGAATTGTATCATAAATCCGTTAAAATCTGAATTATTAATTATTGCTAAAGTGTAACATTTTTGATAACATTTAGAGAAAGAGAAAAGGAGTTTAATATGTGTAAAAATTTAGGAAAAGAATTAAGAGATTTTATTTTACGCGGTAATGTAATGGACATGGCAGTAGGTATCATTATTGGTGCGGCTTTTGGTAAGATTGTCGATTCGCTTGTTAAAGATATTATTATGCCTCCGATCGGATTTGCTTTGGGTAAGGTTGATTTTTCAAACCTGTATGTAACATTGTTCCCGCTCGGTGAAAAATACGATTCGCTTGAAGCGGCAACGGCTGCAGGTGCCGTTACAATCAATTACGGTGTATTTATCAATACGGTTATCAGTTTCTTAATTGTTGCCTGTGCAATATTTATGATTATTAAGGCGGTAAATACAATTAAAGACAGAGCAAACAAGGAAGAAGAGGCAGAAGTTGCTGCAACGGAAAAAGAATGTCCTTATTGCTGCACTTCAATTCCTATCAATGCAAAAAGATGTCCGCATTGCACTTCCGAATTGAATTAGGTTTAATGCAAATAAAAAGGGTGAGTGAATTATCACTCACCCTTTTTATTGTTATGAAAATTGCTTCTATGCTCAAAAAAAGAATAAATTCTTTATAAATACTGTTTGTTAATTTTTGTAAATATTTGATAGAAAAACCTAAAGTTTTAGCCCGAATAAGCCGTAAACATGGAAGTAAGATAAGTATACTTAAAAGGCAGTGGAATGGAACCGAAAGGCATACAGGCAAAGATTTCGGCTTATATTGAAAGACACCCTGAGTTAAGGCTGGCGACTCAGGAAATTGTGCTGTTTGAAATGCAAAAAGCCGGAGTAATATCTGCTGCAGAGGTGGAGGAAGCGAAAAAGGGAAGTCTATTTGGCGGGAATTTTGTCGCAGGAACATCTTGGGACGATTTCAGGCTTACTTCGGAAGACGATAAGTATAAGATTCCATCGGACAAGTCTGTTAAAAAATGGCCCGAAGGTGTCGGTTTGGCGAGGGACGTTGCTTCAAGTATCAAGGGCGCAGGATATAATCAGACTGCATTTGACAGGACCGTAAAAAAGGTAAATAAAGATAATGTTGTTGACCTGGTTAATTACTTTAAAAGCAATAACAAAAAACCGCTGGCGCAAACTCTTATGGCCGAATGGCTGATGGGGAACAAGGAATTAATAACGGAAGGTGCGATAAAGAAAGTATATCAGGCGTTACTGGCAAAAGCCAAAGAGGTTGGAGCCGATACAAAGCAGGTTGAAGCGGAATATAACAAAATTTTCAAAATCTTTGAACAAGGATTTAGGGATAATGAAACAGGAATATTCTTCAGGGATACTTATTCAACAAAATTAGGCTCTCTCAAAGGTGCGAACGTAGGGGAAAGCCTTGACATTCTCTTTAATACGCTTGTTGGCATCATTGAAAGCAGGGAAAAACTGACTTCTAAGGAAATCAGGGATATAGGGAAAACAGGTTTTGAGACACAAAAGGCAGAAATAATTGCAGGTCTTGAAGGAGAAATAACAAGAGCGCAGGAATCACTTGATTATCAGTTAGATAATCAGGGCGCATCAGGCTGGATAGCCGATTTTGTCAGTCACACCTGGGCTTCTGACAACACTTTGTCAAAGGTCAGAAAAGATTTTGGGATAACACGGTCTCAACTTGAGGAATTAAAGAACACAAAAACAGAAGAAGAATTCAGGAGCAAGTTTAAAGAAATATTTGAAATTGAATACGATCCTTATGCAATTGCTTCGTACAAAAAAGCAAGAGAACAATATCAGGCCGCATATCAGGCTTATATGGCCGAAAATATGCTGATTTCTCAATTCTCGGCTTTGATAAGTAAAGAGAATTTGGAAGCGAGAGTTGTGCATGTTCCGACGAACCGTTCCATAGGGGAAAGTGCGCATGATGAAGTTATTGCGACAAAGGAACAGGTTTATGAAGAGCAGGAATTGAAATTTGGTTTGTATCTTGCCGAAGTAAACGGTGTCAATATTGAAGAAAAATTAAAAGAAGCCGGCTTAGAAAACGTCGTGGCTAAAGACAAACAGGCATTTTACAAAAAACTTGCCAAAGAATTTTTGGACAAAGAATTTGAGAATGCGGGACTTAAAGAAGGAAGTTTTGAAACCAAATACAAATATATGAGGGAAGTTGTTCTCTCCAGACTATCTGTTTCTCATCTTGAAACGTTGTTTGCATGCGGTCTTAAAGAATTTAGCGAAGTTCAGGCGGACTATGACAAAGCATACAAGTCTGCATTTGGTTTAAAGAATGATATTGTAAAGCGTGTTGATGAATACAATATGTCTCAGCAAAAAGGTGCACAATATGTAAAAATGGTATCTATCGCTGCAGTAGGATTGGCAACCGGCGGACTTGGCGTAACGGGAGTCGGGACAGCGGCGCTTGTCGGTGGTGCAACATCAGCAATTCTGGAGAGTACGGATCAGATTACAAATGTTATAAGACAAGCAACCGTCAGCAACAAAGATTTGGAAGATGCTTTAAAAAGTTTGGATTTGGAAACGGTTGCTAAGAGCGCATTAACAACTTCTGTTGCGATGGGTACATTTGCGGCTGCCGGAAAAGGCTTGCAGTTTGTGATAAATAAAGTTATCCCGATACCTGCAAATGCTACTCCTGCGGAAGTTTTTAGTACAATGCGGGCACAGTCATTCGCAATGTCGGCGGCAAACTTGGTTATGATAGAAGGTGCAGAATATATTTTGACGGGTGAAATAACCTGGGAGGGTGCGGTATTCGCCATAACCGTTACTGCTGCAGGACAAATTTTATCGCTGCACAGAATCAGTGTAAAAGAAAATGAGATTAATAATCCTGCCAAAACCGAGTTGACAGATTTAAAATCCAAACTCGGGTTAAGCAAGATTAAAGATTCTGATATTACATCAGAGTTTATAAGTAAGTTGAGAAAGGCCGCATCTGTTGAGTTTCACCCTGACAAATACCCTGAAGGACAGGTCCCTGAATTTGATACGAAGGTTATATCTTTTGAAACATCAAACGGTAAAAGTTATACCATAAAACTTGTAAATACTAATATGGCGCAGATAAACAACGCATTAAATTCCATTAAGCCATATATAACTCAAAATGGTTTATCATATACAACTTCTAATTCTGAAGCGGAAAAAGTTCCTGCGAAAAGAATTGTAAGCGCAGAAGAAACACCCAAACCGGTTGAGGATATCAGCCCCAATCACATTGAAGAAATTCAGGAGATACAAATCAAACCGGAGACTGCTTATGAAGAATTGGTGCCGTTAAAAGATGTTAACGGAAACACGATATTTACGCAGGTTCAGGTTGATCAACTTATTGAAGATGGCTATATTAAATCTTCGGGGGACATAGAGTTTATCAAAGATCTTGCTCTGCAGAAAGTCCCATCTTACAACGGGTATGCGAGCAGATTCCAGAGTTATCAGATAGAATACCTTTTGGATTTGCGTGCAAAAGATCAGGAATCCTTTGATATGATAATAAATGCGCATGAAACGCAAGATGGTAACGGAAATTATTATGCCGGGAATTTGCATATATTGGAAAAATTAATGGATCTGAGAGATTCCGATAAAGAATCTTTTGACGTACTCTTTAATATGTTTGAAACAGAGGATTCCGGTAAAACAGTACATAAATATACCAGTCATTGGATAGACGAAGCAATAAAACTGCGTTCTAAGAATCCAAAAATATATGATATGTTATTAAAATTTACGGAAAACGCTGACGGCAGCGGTGAAGAGCGTTTTGACAAACGTGATATAGAGATATTGATGGAGACATATGAAGAAACTCCTGAAATGTTTGAGAGATTTTTAACTGATACATATACGGATTTAAGTACAGGTCAACAGAAATACAGAAACCGCACATACGATATTAAGAATTTATGTTCTTGCTATAAAAGATCTCCTGAATTAGCGGAAAGACTGTATTCAATGTCAGAAGTGGGCGAAAATGGTACGGTAGTTTATATTTGTAACGCACATAACATATACAAGATATGCGACATGTATAATGAGAATTCAGAATTAATTGAACGGATTATTGCTGACAAAAAGATAACCAAATATGGCAAACAGGTTATGCGCTGGTCAATGGAAGAAATCCCTACTCTTGTTAGAATGAGTAAAGAAAACCCCGAGTTGTTTGAAAGATTTTATAATGAAAAAATTACTTTTGGTAACGGATACAGCATATATAGGTACAATGGAACGTATGATATAAACCGTCTGATATCTCTGTACGAAGATGATCCGGAGAGTTTTGACCTAATATACAATACAAAAACAACACGATATAATCTTGTTGTACCGCTTGCTGATTCAGTATACGACATTAATGAATTAATGGAATTAAGAGCAAAAAATAAAGAAGTATTTGACCGAATACTTAGCGAGCACAAATGGGGAGACCAATATGACTTGATAAGATTTTTGGAAGCCCAAAATAAAATGGCAGCATTGGGCAATACTGAAGTCTTTGAATGTTTATATAACTCAAATGTCAAAAGTTTTTATATAGAGGAGATGGTAAAACTTATTGATTCAAACCCTGAGAGGGCAGAAAGAGCAATTTATCTTGTTAAACACGGGGTTGAGGAGTATAATGTGGTGCAAGCATTGAAATTAGATGATGAGCAGTACTCAAGATACATTAAACTTATGCGCAGGGGAATCAACCTCGGCCCAATGCAGAATGATGTACTGGCAGATGCGGCTCTGTTTGAATATGCGCTTGCACAGTTTGCTAAAACAAGTAAGATTGAAGGATTTTTTGACGATGCCGGTTATATTGAAAAAATAAGAAAGAATTCGCAGGGTAAATATCAGAAATCAATGTTAGAAATGTTTGATCCGGATAGAATAAGTTTTAGCCTTAGAGCACAGGTTGAAAATGCCGGATTAACAGAGCAGGAGTTTCTGGAATCATTAAGAAAACTCTCCAAATCAACGTTTAAACTTGCAATGGAAACCCCTCATCAGTATTTGAGTGATATTGATATTCAATACACAACTCCTGTTAATGGTAAAATGCCTGAAATCCCGGGGGATAAGTTGGCGGAATTTCAATCTATGATGCTTAAATTTTTCAATGAACATTTTGGCGAGATGGCAAGAATGGCAAAATATGTTGATTCTGATACGATTAATCACTTAATGGACAGAAGAACGGGATTATTTGAAGAGAGTTTGCTTAAATTCAGCAGATTAACAGATGAGAATGCACAGATTCTGTCGGATTTACTTAAATGTAAGTCTCAAAAGAGCGGCAAAATCTTGTCTCCGCGCGAAAAGATGGATTTAATATTGATAGTTGAAATCTTCCAAAGTGCACAAATTGATACAGCGTTATTAACTCAGGCTGTTAATGACGGGGCTGTAAATGTTCAGTATTTGAAAGATTTAATTTATCTCGAAATATTAAAATCAGCAGGGGTATCGTTGTCAGATGAGAAAGCGGTAACAGCAGTAAATAAATTAAATCAGGATTTTGGATATCTTGTTCTTGGAAATGAAGATATAATAAGTCTCCCTGAAGTTGTACAAATGAAATCAACCATGAGAATCCAAATTTTCCAATTACGTTTTGATGCATCTGCAAGAGAGGATGCAATAGAAAGTACGAGAGGTTTGTTGGAAGATCCACAGATTAAGGGATTTCTCTCAGAATCAGATATAGAAAAAATGAACAAATATATTTATATGGTAGAACATTTTGATGAATATACTGATGAGGAAATATTTGAAGGCTGGATGGATACTATAAAAGCTGCTCTTGGCCATGTTATGAAAAGCGAAGACGTATATACAATAATACGTGAGGCTGCCATCGGAGATTTCAAAACCTATATTAATAACCCTGATAATAAATATGGTCAGGCAAATGCCCGTACAAAAGCCGCTTTTGAAGAGGCAGGGCTGAATTATGACAGGTGGCTTAATCCTGAAATTCCTGAAGTTGAATATCAACTCAAAGGCAGAAAAATGACGGTCAGACTTTGGGGCAGATACCCTCAGGAGGATTTGTTTATGGGGAATAAAACAACATGCTGTACTGCAATAAGAACAGGCGGGAATGGCGCCGCTACACCTATTTATCTGACTAATACTTCATACAATGTTGTTGAATTGTTTGACGAATCCGGCAGAATGATAGGTATGTCCAGAGTATTTATGGCAATGGTCAAAGACAAACCTTCAATAATAATGGATAATATCGAACTCAATAAAACCTATGTTAAAGGTATGTCTGATGAGGAGAAAATATTAATAAGAGATAATTTCTTTAAATATATGAATCAATATGCGGAAGCAGTTACGGGGACTAAAGATTCACAGGTATATTTTTATTCGGGCGATATTCATGTTCCGAGCAATGATTTGGAGAATGTTCAGAAAACAATCAGTTTCATCGGAAGTTTATCGGAAGAAAGAGTGTATGTAAATTCAGTTCACTGCTCCTGGGTTGATCCGACAAAAATAGAAGAAAAAGGGGACATTTCTTGGCTTGTTGTTCCGAGAGATAAAAAATAAAAATAAAAAAGGGGAGAATTAATCCCCCTTTTTTATTTTTGGTATAAATTTTGCCAAAATTATACGCTTACTTTCATTGTGTTTGCAATGATTTCATTGAAACTGTCAGCCTTAAGGCTTGCTCCGCCTACCAATGCTCCGTCAATATCAGACTGAGACATTTGTTCTTCGATTGTTGAAGGTTTAACGGATCCGCCGTAAAGGATTCTGATTGAATCAGCAGCAGAGGAGCCTGCAATTTCAGCAACAACATTTCTTATCATTTTGATAACTCTGTTTGCTTCAACGCTGTCACAGGTTTTGCCTGTTCCGATTGCCCAAATCGG
>DBYM01000071.1:591-6165 GCA_002309875.1 Cyanobacteria bacterium UBA1186 | reverse complement strand
ATCTGAGAAGAAATATGAACATCGGTTGAGCCTGCTTCTCTTTGTTCAAGGGTTTCACCGCAGCAGATAATAGGAATTAAACCGCCTGCCAAAATTGCTTTTGCCTTCTTGTTAATCATTTCATCGGTTTCGGAAAAATATTGTCTTCTTTCGGAGTGTCCGATGATTACATAATCGCAGCCTGCATCTTTAAGCATTTCAACCGAGATTTCGCCTGTGTATGCTCCTGATGCTTCCCAGTGGCAATTCTGTCCCGCAACAGAAATCTTGTTTCCTCCGCAGCCGCAGTTACAAGCAACCGAATGTACCTGATTTAGTGATGTAAACACCGGTGCAATTACAACTGTGGGGAGTTGAACAGCGGTATAGTTTGAAACATAAGAACAAATTCCTTCAAATAATGCTTTTGCATCAGCCTGAAGTAAGTTCATTTTCCAGTTTCCTGCAATAATAGGTTTTCTTGACATGATAAATCTCCTTCTTTTGTACAGATTATACCTGAATCGTAGAACAAAAAAGGATTTCGGTCAATATCTGTTATTGCTTGATTTCGATTTGGCAAACGGAAGAGTCTTGGAGATATTTATTCCAGACTTTAACAATAGGGTTATTTTTTACCGCATCAAGGCTTGAGGTATCAACCGAGTTGCCGTCGTAGGCATTCAGTATTGAATATGCACGCATAACGTTTACCAATTCTTCTGTCTGCGGTTTTGTAAATCTGCAGGTAACGACCGAATCAATTCCTTTCATTGCCGATTTTTCCTGAAATACACATTTCCCGTCTTCCCAGCCTTTGATTGAACTTTTAACCTGGACGTCCATTCCTTCCGCGCTTACATCTCCGTATGAAGAATACGGAGAGCATGTTTTTAATGCTTCGTAGAATGCAGTGTCATCGGCACAAATTGCAGGTATAACAGAAAACATAATAAGGCATACTACAAACTTTTTCATATGCTAAACTCCTATTTACTCAGGGCAGCTTTCAGTCTTGCCAATGCTCTCGCAAGTGCAGCCTGCGCTCTTTGGGTATCAATATTTGCGCTTGAATCTGCAAGTCTTGCTTCCGCACGGGCTTTTGCCTCATTTGCACGGGTTATGTCAATATTACAGCCGTCTTCGCAAACGTCCGTTAAAATAGTTGCAATATTGTCTTTAAGTTGGAAGATTCCGCCCATAGTCGCAAAGTATTTATAAGACTCGCCCGTTCTCATTTTTGTAACCCCGATATCAAGCGTTGTTGTAATAGGAACGTGGTCTTTTAAGATACCAAGTTGTCCTGTTTTGGTCTGTATAATTATTTCGTCGGCATCGCCTTCAAAAACAATTCTTTCGTGTGTTATTATTTTTAATTTCATATCAACATTGCCCTATTGCTTAACCCAATGTTTTTGCCTTTTCAATAGCCTCTTCGATTGTACCGACCATATAGAAGGCTTGTTCAGGCAAGTCATCATGCTTACCTTCAATGATTTCTTTGAAGCCTCTGATTGTGTCTTCAAGTTTTACATATTTACCTGAAATACCTGAGAATTGTTCTGCAACGAAGAATGGCTGAGAGAGGAATCTTTGGATTTTTCTTGCTCTGTTAACCGTTAATTTATCTTCATCGGAAAGTTCGTCCATACCCAAGATTGCGATAATATCCTGAAGTTCTTTGTATTTCTGGAGAATTTCAAGAACGCGTTTTGTTACATTGTAGTGTTCTTCACCGATAATATTCGGGTCTAAAACTCTTGAGTTAGATGCCAAAGGATCAACTGCAGGATAGATACCGAGAGATGCGATTTGTCTTGACAATACCGTTGACGCATCTAAGTGTGAGAACGTTGTTGCAGGAGCAGGGTCAGTCAGGTCGTCTGCAGGAACGTAGATTGCCTGAACGGAAGTGATTGAGCCGTCTTTGGTTGAAGTAATACGCTCCTGAAGTTCGCCCATTTCTGTTGCCAACGTCGGCTGATAACCAACGGCAGAAGGCATACGGCCTAAGAGTGCTGATACTTCAGAGCCTGCCTGCGTAAATCTGAAGATGTTGTCGATAAACAATAATACGTCTTGTTTAGAGAAATCACGGAAATATTCCGCAGCAGTAAGTGCGGAAAGACCGACTCTCATTCTTGCTCCCGGCGGCTCGTTCATCTGACCGTAAATAAGAGCAACCTTATCGATAACGCCTGATTCTTTCATTTCGTTCCAAAGGTCGTTACCTTCACGTGTTCTTTCACCAACACCGCCAAATACTGATACACCGGAGTGCTCAGATGCGATGTTGTGGATTAATTCCATAATAAGAACGGTTTTACCTACACCGGCACCTCCGAACAACCCGATTTTACCACCTTTTTGGTAAGGCTGAATCAAATCGATTGCTTTAATACCGGTTTCAAGAATTTCGATATTAGTATTTTGGTCAACCAATTTCGGAGATTCTCTGTGGATAGGAAGATATGTGTCTGTTTGTATATCGCCCATTTTATCAACAGGTTCGCCTATTACGTTCAAAATCCTTCCCAGGATAGGTTTGCCTACGGGAATTTTTATAGGTTCGCCGGTATTCTCGACTTTCATACCGCGTTTAAGTCCGTCAGTAGATGACATTGCAACAGTTCTGACTCTGTTTGAACCAAGCATTTGCTGAACTTCTGCAATAACGACGTGTCCGTCTTCGCAGGTAATTTTAAGAGCGTTGTATATTTCAGGAAGTTCGCCCTGCTGAAATTCTACGTCAATAACCGGCCCGATAATCTGGGTAATCAAACCCTCATTCTTGTTTAAAGTTTGCATATATCTCCCTCATATTTATAGCGTTAAATCGCTTTTTCTCTCTTCTTCTGTTGTGATTATACTATAAAATTTTGGGGTTAGCAAGAACTTTTAAAACGTTTGATTTATTTATCAGACGGGCATTTACCCTTTTTGAGCATTTCAATCAGAGGAGTGAGGAAGTTTTCTTCCTGTGCGCCTTCGAGTTTCAACGCACAGAATGAAATATCCGCAAGTTCTCTGCAAATATCCAAAATCGGGGTTTTCCCGATTTTTGAATGAATTGCGGAGCGGGCAACGTTGTATCTCAATTCTTTTATTTCGTTTGTCGTAAATCTGTTCAGGATTTTTTCAACTTCTTCCAATGCACTTTCAGAATACATTATTCCTTTGTAAAGAGCGGGAACCGAATATTCAAGCCCTCCTCCGACGCAGTCGTGGTTTCGGATTTCTATAAAGTTGCGCAGGCGGACTTCAGGGAAATAAAGGTTGGAATGAAGTTTCCAATCTTCTATTGAAGGGAAGAAGCCTTCATAACCCTTTTCCATAAACTGTTTGAAGGTAACTCTGCCGTTTATTGCAACAGGAATATTTTCTCTGTTAATAAAAATCATAGGGGTATCAAGCAGGGTGTTTACATAGTCTTTGAAACACATATTTGTATTAAATTTTGTGGCAAATCCGCAGCGTTCGTTGTCGGTATTTAGCCAGGCTAAGGCACGGAAGGATTTATAGCCCGTATTTACTCCTCCTCTTATGCCTGAATTTGCAAACATTGCCGTTCCGAAAGGCATCATAAGATTTGCGAGTTTAAATTTTCTCATCGCATCTTCTTCGGATTTGAAATCAATTCCGACCTGAATGCCTGCGGTTTCTCTCATCATTACGTCCGAAAGTATTCCCCAGAGGTAGTTTGCCATAATATGATATCTCTGTTTGGGAATAAGTTTTATATTTTTGTAAGTTGTTTTTGGTGAAACGCCAATGTTTAAAAGTTCAATTTCAAAATCTTCAAGCAGAGGTTTAAGGGCGGCGTCGATTTCTTCAATTTTTAATTTTAATTCGGCAATCGTATCCTGTGGCTCAAGACTTAATTCAAACTGACAGCCGGGCTCAAGAGTTATTGTATTATGGAGTTTTTTTAACCCGATTATTTCGTTGTTATCGAGTATGTAATCCCAGTTATCGGCTTTTGCAAATTCTCTCAAAAGTTCGCAGATTCCGAATTCGCCTTCATAGGGAACAACCTCTTTGCCGTACTTATTAACCGGAATGCGCTCATATTCCATACCGATTTTTTGTTCCGTTTTACACCCTAAAATAAATTCGTCTAATAATTGGTTGTACTCTAAACGTTCTTCTGCTTTTACTTCGCAATAGTTCACGATAAACTCCTTACTAAAATTATAACTTAAACATAATAATGTTCTACAACGAAACTGCAGTTTTAACATTTAGCTATTTGTATTAAAATAAATGTCATGGTGGATTATTTACAAAGAGCAAAGTATTTCAGAACGAAGAAAAGATTAGGGCAGAATTTTTTAATTAATCCTGAAGTCATTTCGGATATTATTAAGTTTGCCGATATAAAACCCGATGACACTATTTTGGAAATTGGTCCGGGTGTCGGGTTTGTGACGGAACAACTTGTTAAATATGCAAAAAAGGTTATTGCGATAGAACTTGATGAAGAAGCAATAAAAGAATTAGAAAAACTTGAAGCGGACAATCTTGAAATTATTCATGCGGATATTTTAAAAACGGATTTAAGCAACATATCNNATCGGGGGGTAAATCGGGGGGTAAATCGGGGGGTAAATTAAAGGTCGTGGCAAATATCCCTTACTATATAACTTCGCCTATTATTGCACATTTGCTCGGTGAGATTGACGATTTGGAGAATAAAAACAGGGCAAATATTGAGGATATAATTCTTATGGTACAGGAGGAAGTCGCAAGAAGAATTGTTGCGACCGAAAAGAGTTCGGGTAAACAATACGGGCTTCTGACAATACTTTCTCAATTTTGGGCAGATTGTTCAATTCTCAGACCTGTCGGCAGACGTTCTTTCTATCCCGCGCCAAAGGTTAATTCTGCGCTTGTATCAATGAAGGTCAGAAAAGAGCCTTTGCTAAAACTTTCGGATTATTCATTTTTCAGAAAAGTCATAAAAGCAGGTTTTGCCCAAAGAAGAAAGACGCTGAAGAATTGTCTTTTAAACGCAGGTTTTGACAGGAGTAAAACTGAAGAAGCATTAACAAAAATCGGTCTTGATGAAAATATAAGAGGAGAAAAACTTTCGGTAGAACAATTCGGGAAATTGGCAGAAGCGTTAAAATAAGGAGTTTATATGGATACAAAAGCATTGTTTAAAATTGGTTACGGATTATATGTTTTATCTGCACACGAAAACGGTAAGGACAATGGCTGTATTATTAATACCGTTATGCAGGTCACATCTGATCCCTGTATGATTGCGATTGCAGTAAATAAGCAGAATTACACAAACGAGATGATTTCAAGAACGAGAAAATTTAATGTTTCAACTCTTGCCGAAGGTGTAAAATTCGATTTGTTTAAAAGATTCGGTTTTCAGAGCGGGCGTGATGCAGATAAATTCGACGGATTTTCTGATGTAAAACGTTCCCCAAACGGAGTTTTGTATATTACCCAAAATACAAATTCGTATATGTCCGCTTATGTGCAGAAGGAAATAGATTTGGGAACTCATACAATGTTTTTGGGACAACTTGTTGAGGCGGAATGCTTATCTGATATTCCTACTGTTACTTACGATTTTTATCA
>DBYM01000071.1:0-503 GCA_002309875.1 Cyanobacteria bacterium UBA1186 | reverse complement strand
GATTTCATTTGCCCATGGTGTAAACACGGAGTACAGGATTTCGAGCGTATATAAGGGTTGAAATTGACACCTTAATGGCTTATACTGTGTTTACGAACATTGAAATATGGGGATGTACCGGTTTCGACATTGTGATTGGTAGATCCTGACTGCGGGTCCGAGAGCTGTTCTCGGTTATCAACGGGCAAACTAAAATAAACGCTACTGACAATGTAGTATATGCTAACTTTGGTCGCGAAAGCAGACTTGCTGCCTAATTGCAGCAATTAGCCATTCTTCCCGACCAGCTTGCCGTTGGGAATGAATGAACGTATGCAAGACGCAGTACGCAAATGATGGTATGCGTATCAAGTTTACCATTGGAGGTTAGGCTTCCGTTAAAAAGTCTTTGGGTTTGCTTAGGTTTAGTGGCTTTCCTTGTAAACCCGAGATAATAAGTTACTACACTCGTAGATGTCAGTTTTTATCCGCTATGGACAGGGGTTCAACTCCCCTCATCTCCA
>DBYM01000021.1:1803-11681 GCA_002309875.1 Cyanobacteria bacterium UBA1186 | reverse complement strand
GATGCAAAAGAAATTTGTATAAAACCAAACATTATTAACGAAATCAAAAATATTTTTTTCATTTTATTCTCCCTTGATTATGTTGAAAATATTATAGCACATATCAGTAAAAACGGGATTTTTCCGCACTCTGTCCGGCCTTTATATTTCTTTACAAAAAATGCTGAGTTTAGCAAAAAATATTTTCAGAGGTTTTAAAATAATTGTAGGTTATTAAGGAGTGTTGATGAATATTCAGAGGATTCCCGAATACACAAGGCATGACAGTTCTCTCAGGGTACCAAATTTCAGAGGAGAATTGGAAGTAAGATTTTTTGATGCGGTGAGAAAAGGAGATAAAAATGCTTCGCTCAGACTGCTTAATAATATTAAATTTGACGTTTTTGAGAGAGATGCCGTAACAGGAAATAACTTTTTGCATGTGGTTTGCAAAGAAGGCTCTGAAGACTTTTTCTCACGTGCGCTGAAACTTTTGAAACTGAATGTTTCACGTATTGCTGAAATAATCGGGGTTTTGAATAAAGACAACAAAAAACCGCTTGATTACACTTCCGATAACGATTTTATTACCAAAGTGTATGCGCTTGCGGGCCTTACGGGTGCGGGAACTGCGGGAGCGGCGGCAAAGAGTGCATCTGCGGAAACCACGTCTGCCAAACCTGCGGAGAAAGAGGAACTTGTCGGGAATGAGATTACCGAAGAGATAGATTTAGACGGGTTTGATTTTGGTACAGAGCCTGCTCAGACCGAAACCAAAACTTATTCCGACCGTGGAATGGAAGGTATTGTAGGGTTAAGCCGACTTAAAGAAGTTTTTGGGGAAGAAATTATTAACCCGCTTAATAACGGGAAAAACGTGTTCACAAACGGGTTTTTGCTCCACGGTTTCAGCGGGAACGGCAAAACGTATTCCGTTGAAAAACTTGCGGAGGAACTGAATCGGGAAATAATGGATTCGGGAGAATTTATCAGAAGCGTTGAAAGAATTGAGAAGGCGGGAAAAGGCTCTGCAGACGGAAAAATCAGTGAACTTATTGACTCGGTGATTATCAAAATTAACCCTGACGATATAAGAGAGATTGCGGGTATCTCAAACATATTAAAATCCAATAACAAAAGCACGCATAAACAGGGAATTGTGTTTATTGATGAAATTCAGAAGTTTTTCCCTGCCGAAAATCAATATATTAACAATATCAGCGCAATACAGGCAATCGAAAACAGTGCCAAAAACGGTATGGTTTTGCTTGCAACAACAAGGGAATTGGATTCGATAGATCCGACACTGATTAATTCTCTGCGTTTTGAAAGGCTTATAGAGAATAAACCGCCAATGCGTTCCGAGATAAGAGAAATTATAGACAGAAAATTTACGGGTAAACTCGGTGCCGATGAACTCGAAAGATTGTCAAAATCAATGACGGGTTTTTCATACAACGATATAGTAAAAATCCTTGAAAAAGTTGAGTATGAAGGGCTTGAGCCGACATTCGGAAATATTTCGGGTGAAATTGTCAGATATGCAAAAGAACACTCAATAACCTCACTCACCGAAGAAGGCACAACGGGGAATTACGATTCATACCTTAAAAGGGTTGAATTTTCCGAAAACGACCCCAAAAATCTTGATGACGTAATAGGAATGAAAGAGGTAAAAGAAAAACTCCGTAAGGTATTCGGGCCCGTAAAAAATGAAAAATTACTTGCGGATTATTACAGGGCAAATAAAATCAAAAAGCCGAACGGTATTCTTTTATACGGACCTCCGGGTTGCGGTAAAACGTATATTATGACTGCCTTATCCGCAGAAACAAAACTTCCGATGTATCAACTTAAAATCAGTGAAGTCGGCTCCTCACTTTACAATCAGACGACAAAGAATATCAAAAAAGTCTTTGATCAACTGAGGAAAAAATATAAAGAAACAGGCGAAGCGAGCATTTTATTCTTTGACGAATGCGATTCTTTGTTTGCAAAAAATCCGAGCGAACTGAATTTGCAAATATTAAACACGCTTAAAGAGGAGATGAATAATGCGGGAGACGACGGAATTTATATAGTTGCGGCGACGAACGAGAAAGATAATATAAATCCTGCAATTATTCGTGACGGCCGTTTTGATACAAAAATCGAAGTCGGATATCCTGATGCGGAAGCAAGGCGGGGGCTGATAAAGAGGGCTCTTTCAGTTCCGATGTTTGCCGGCTCAAACTTTGAAGAATATATTGAAGAATTGGTTGCCTTAACAAACGGATTGTCAAACGCAACAATAACAAATATATTTTCAACCCTTAAATATGAAAAAGGCGCTGCTTTGGCAGAAAAAGCCGTTTCAAAAGAAAAACTCGACGAATTAATCAGAGAAAATCCGATTAAATACAGTGATTTAAAGAATTCCATTCAGGCCAAAAAAGAAGAAATTAACAAAATAAACTTAAAGCAACGCAAAAATCCGATGATGGAATGGCAGGGCAGAACTGCAATCTATGACGAATATAAAGAGCGGACTTATTATACCGAAAACGACCCCAAAAATCTTAATGATGTAATAGGCATGGAAAAAGTTAAGGAGCAGTTCAAATTAAAAGTTTTAGGACCGTTAAATCCGATAATAAGAGAAATGTACAAGAAGCAAAAATTGCCGTTAGCAAGCGGAATTATACTTCATGGTCCCGGTGGTGTCGGTAAAACTTTTATAGTGAAAGCAGCGGCGGCGGAATCCAAAATCCCTCTTTATGAGATGAAAATCAGCGAGATGGGCTCAAAATATATGAACGAAACCGCAAATAATATTCAAAACGTATTTAATCAGTTAAAACGGAAATACAGAGAAACGGGCGAGCCGAGTATTCTGTTTCTTGATGAATGTGATTCACTGC
Source organism: Cyanobacteria bacterium UBA1186 (assembly GCA_002309875.1). Taxonomy (GTDB): domain Bacteria; phylum Cyanobacteriota; class Vampirovibrionia; order Gastranaerophilales; family Gastranaerophilaceae; genus CAG-196. Next base: position 8,802 of record DBYM01000021.1, on the reverse strand, counting down.
TGGCTTCGGTAAACAACGAAGGCTCAAGTGCATCTCAGGACAGAATGGCGGTTATGAATACCCTGAAAGCGGAACTTGCCGAGGCGCCAAATAACGGTATTGTTGTAATTGCGGCGACTAACGAGTACGAAAATCTTGATAAAAATGTAATAAGGTCGGGAAGATTTAACGATCACATAAAAATAGGCTATCCCGATATTGAGGCAAGGACGGCATATATCAGACATCTTTTGAAAAAACGTCCAATAACGGAAAAACTTTGTGAGAAAGAGGAAAACATAAAAGAACTTGCTTCTCTGACGGACGGATTTTCGAATGCAGACATACAGTCAATTGTGGAGAATGCGGTTATAAAGGCGCAGGCGGGTATAGTTGATGCGGCAATTAAGGCGGTCAGTCAGGGTGATATGTCATTATTAAAAGACGACAACACTCCTGTGGTTGAGATTTCGGATATTAAAAATGCAATAGAGGAAAAACGTTCGGAAGTCGGGACTATGAGAGGTGAGTATGATTATTAACCCGATTACTCCGAGCCATATTTCGCAAATAATATCGCTCAGCCGTACAAACCGTAACGCAAAGCCTTCTTTTGTGTCAAACCCGCTGTCAGGTGTTTCAGATTATGGGATTGCTTTTAAATCTGCGGCAAACATGGAAATAAATAACCCGTATGAAAAAGGGTATGAGGATATTGAACTTGATTCCGAAGGGAAGATAAAGAACAATTCAAAATATCTTGTTATAAATACGGCAGAGCAGTTTTCGGCTTTGGGCAAAACTCCTTCGGCACATAACAGGTATTATATATTAAATAACGACCTTGATATGCAGGGTTATGACTTTTCACCGATAGGGACTTATCAGAAACCTTTTTGCGGAATTTTTAACGGCAACGGACACACGATAAAAAACCTTGCGATACGTTCGGACAAATCCGATATAGGTATGTTCGGCTCAACTCTGAATGCGAAAATCACAAATTTAAAAATTAAAGACATAAATATTGAGGGAAACAACAATGTAGGCGGACTTATAGGAAACGCAGCCAAAACGAATGTTTCAAATTGTGAGATTGACGGCCTGATAAAAGGTGTTGCAGGAATAGGCGGTTTTATCGGGACGGGTGAGTTTAATACTCTTGATACCGTATTCTTTTCCGGTGAAATAGCAGATATTATGGGAGATTCCAAGGGGGGACTTTTTTCGGAAAGCAGTCGTGAAGCCGAAAAAATAGGTTATATAGGCGGAATATTGGGACTTGATAACGGGAGCAGCATAAAAGGAGCATTTTTTAACGGTAAGATAACTGCCGAAACGAACCTTGGCGGGATAATTGGTGCAACAGGCAAAATGACTCCTTCAATAATTGAGGATTCGGTTGTTGAGGGGAAATTAATATCGGGTCTGCCGTGCGGAGCAGGAGTCGGGAATAACGGTTTGGCTTCCGTTACGAGAATGGTTGCAATGGGATATGATATTTGCGGTGCGGGTGCTGCTCCGCAAACTTTCGATTGCAAAACTACTCCTAATTCGTTATTATCTGTTTCCCGTGACTTTTATCTGAGCAAGCATTGGTTTTGTCAGGATAAAAGGCTCCCGAGGTTAAGACAGGCTCTTGATATGTATAAACCTCAGGAAATATTTTTAAGGGACGTAAATATTTCGAGAAAAACCGGAGAAATTGAAAACGGCAGTCAAAGTTATAAACCGTCCGAAAATATGTATCTCGATATGCAGATAATCAAACCAAAGCATTATGCCGAAAATGATGATTTACTGAAAGAAATCAGAACTTCTGAAAATTCCGCATGGCTTTTTGATACATTTGCGGAATATACAAACAAACTTACGGGTTACAATTATGACGGTAAGGATTATGACGAGATAATTCTTGCTTTGGTAAAAAATCCGCACCTTCCCGTAAACAGAAAATACAATGCATACGGAGAAGCAACCGCCTGCACGCCTTTATATATAGCATCAAGGATTAATAAACCGTACATATTTGCGGAAATGCTTAAAAGAAAAGACATTGAGATAGACAAATACTGCGGTGTATATGATGACGTAAACGTATTACGTACAATGCAGGAATATCCCGAAGATGCTTCGGCGTATGTTTTGTATGCTTCAGAAAACCCGAAGGTAAAAAATTATTTATCTGAAAATGTGCCAAAATATGCGGACAGAAAATCTTATTCAAAATTACTAAATCTGCTGAATAAAACATATCCGGAAATTCCGAAGTATGATGCCGAAAAACAAAAACTTGTTATTCCAAAAAAATATCTGTCCGAGTTTGACCGTACAATCAGAGTAAAGGGATATGATTCCAATAATACGGAGATGTACTGTCTTGATGATGTTCTTCGGAATATGGACGTTCCTAAGGACTACACCGATATATCAGGGAATAATATTATTAATGTGGCTGCAGAACTTGAGGACGAACTGTATGCCCTTACCATATTCAGACAGGCCGTTGCAATAGGGGTTGATCCGAATAATAAAAATCATTTTAACTATACTCCGCTGAAAAAACTTCTGGAAACGGGCAAAAATCAATCGGTAACGACAGAATTAATAAAGATACTGCCCGCTCTGATGTATGTAACAAATGAATCGGGAGAGAACGCAATTCATATTTTCAGCAAAAATTCCGACGAAAGAAAAGCAATAAAATACATTTTCGATATGACGGAACTCGGAATGAGCGTAAACATGCAGGACGAAAACGGTATCACTGCCCTGATGAACGCAATTGAAACCAAAAAACGCAATCTTTTTAAATTTTTAATTAATAAAAAAGCAAACATAAATTTAACGGATTCAAACGGCCAAAATGCTCTACATTATGCGTGTATCAATTGCGACAAGATTGAGGATCTTGAATACATAAGAATTCTTCTTGATCAAAATATTAATCCGTTTATAAAGGACAATAACGGAATGCTCCCGTATGATTACCTCTCTGAGGATATGAAAAAACTTGTAAATATGTCACAGGAGGAATTGAATGACATTCTTGCAAAAGCAGGTGCGGATAAGGAAATAGAAGCCGTAGAATATAATTCACGTTCGGAATTTATTAAGGAAAGCGGGATTATCTCCGATGACTCCCGGATTTACAAAATGCCGCAAACAACTGAGGAGAGCAAAGAATTTCAGGAATTTTTGAGGGCTCTGGCATGCAAAAACAGAAGTTTTTATAAAGGGAAGAGTTCGTATTGGACTCATCTTCTTGCAAAAACACATAATCCTCTTGCGATGGAATGTCTTGCCAAATTATTCCAAAATGAGCCCGGACTTGTTAATGTGCTTAATGATTTGGAAGAAACTCCTTTAATGACCGCTATCGACAGTTACGAATTTGCCAAGAACGATTTTGAAAAACAATGCTGTATTGATAATATCAACACTATTATAGAAAGTGAGGCAGACGTAAATCTTACGGACACTAACGGGCAGAATATAATGCACAGAATTTGTCAGTTAGAATCACTTTATCTTATCAGCAGATTTTTGGATTTAAATGTAAATATTAATCAGAAAGATGTTTTGGGCAAAAATCCTATTGAATATTTGTCAAAGGATATTACAAATAAAATGAGAAATTATTATGAAAATTTTGCCCGCAGCAAAAGTTTAACATTAGGAATAGAAAATATATTAAAGGGAGTAAAACGATGAATATAATGCCGGTAAGCAACAGTTTTATACGTACAAATAATTACACTTTTAACCGTAATAAAGAAACGAAAAACATAAATTTCGGGTGGTGTTTCCCGCATATTAAAGCGATGGATACACTAAACAGCAAGTTTGAAAATGCGGTGCAAAAAGCACTTGCCGAACAAAGAGCCGAGATATCATCAATAGGCAGAAAAAATAATATTAAAAATACTAGATATTCTCTTCTTGATTCAACTGCTTCAAAAACGGCACAGTTGTTCTCGCAGTATTGCAATATGCAATATACGGTTGCGGAAATGATACCTACATACGCACTGAGAATGAATAAATCCCTTCTTGACGGTATAGCGGATTTGGAAGTTATGCGTGACCCCGTAAAAACACTGATAGCGATAAATGATGTTACAAAAATGAAAATGAACGCAGGTGTTGATAAAAATACGGGTAAGGTTTATACGGAGGAACAGTTAGTTAAAGCAAAATCAGGAACGCAGTTATATACGGTAACACTTTTGCTTCAGCAAATTAAGGCACGTGTAAATATGATTGATAATCCCGATACGAGACGGGAGGTAACGGAGTTATCGGATATTGTAAAGGCTTCAGTTGAAAGGATATACGGCAGAAACGCCTATGAAAGGATTATGGCGCTAAGTAATATTGAAGGTGATATTACTACGGAACAAAAGAAGGCTTCCGTTGCGTTAATCAGTGAATTTGATTCAAAAGCGGAGGAATTAAAATTACCTCAGGAATTTGAAGAAAGGCTTAGTCGTCTTATTGAAACCGAGAACACAAGACTTGGCAAAACAATAGAGGCCGAGGAGACAAAAACAGGTATGGACATAGGAATAAAACTCTCATACCACACTCATGCGGCGGAAGGGGAACATGTTCATCATCACGACCACCCACATTTCATGACGGAAGAGGAACATATGGCTTATCACAGGCAGGAACATGCACATCATCATGTCCATGACGGGGTTGAAGGCAGGGATAAATAGGTAAATGAAAGTCAGTTTTGAAAATTATTCAATACAAGTTTATAAATTACCGATAACAAAAAAAACCGGTAACAAATATTTGCACGGAGATTTTAAGGCAACCGACAGCATATCTTTTAACGGATATGCAAAGCCTGTTACAAATTCTGCCGATAATAACGCAAAGTTAATAACCTCGGCATTGAATAATATGATGGCAATAGTAAAGTTAAACAAACAACAGGAACAAATTATGCAGTCCGTTAATTTCCCGGGCAGATATCATGCAAAAGGAAGGTTTCATTCTTCATTATTGGGAAAGAATAAATATGCGGGTATGGTTTTTGAACGGGAAAAGAGCAAACTTGATCTAATTACCGATAATATGGTGAAAGCAGCGGCAGATGAAACAGTAAAAATTCCGCCTTCAATACTGTTCAGCGGAAATTCCTATTCTGCAGGAAAAGCATTAAACGGCTTTTTTAACAGAACCTGCGGATTATACAATCTGATAGAACTGACCCCTTCTGATTTTAAAGACGGGGTAAAAGGGGTAAAGGAAACGGTTGCCGCAATTCTTGAAAAAAACAGGGCAGATTATTTTAAAACAGGCAAACGAAGCCTTATATACATAGAACAGGCGGAAAGATATTTCGGTATTGATGAAAGAAGTGCGGAAATTCTCGGCATTGACCTGTCTTCAGATGATAGAGATTTATTACGGACAATTAATACAAATACAAATATTTCATATTTTAAATCACTTTTTGATAATGTTTCAAAACTGCCCGAAAAAGATGATTTTTGCAATCAGGGTTATGCAACAACATTTATACTGATCTCTGAAAATCCGCATTTAATAGATCCGGATTTAATAACAAGAGAAGGTAAAATGACGAATATTTTTTATGATATTCCAAACGGACAGAATCTGAAAAACCTGATATTGTACTCTGTTTATGAACATGATAGCAGATTTCAAGATGTTTTCAGTGATGAAGACTGGCTGAAAATTTTAAAAGAAATAAATCCCAACAAAAGAAAAGGCGGATTGAGTGAGAAGAAAATAAATAAAATTATATCGGACTATTACATGTCGATAGGAAAAGAGAAAACAAACGATTCGCTGAAAGACGAGTTAAATATAATAAAAAATCTTCTCGAAGCAGAACGTGATATAGAGCCGAAAGAATGTAACAAATTTTATATACTTGCTAAAAATTTCGGATATCGTATTATGGAAGAAGATGAAGAATCTTTAGAGGATTTATTATTTCAACGAGAGTTGGATTTACTGACTCCCAAAACAACAGCATTACTAAAAGAAAAGTTAAATGATCTTGAAAAAGAACTCGGTATTTTAAAGGCCAAACAAATGTGTGGAGAATTAGGAAAAAAAGGCCTTAAAAGAATGAATGAGATTGAAAAAATATTATACGGGAAAGATATAAAAGGAGCGGACAATGAAGGTACAATTTAATCCTCATATTACCGGCTATAATGCGGAGGGATTGTCTGAAAAACACAGACGAAACAGTATCGGCAGAAATTCGGGAACAAAATCGGTGTCTGATTATGCTGTTACATCTCCGGGTTTGAACTATTATAACACGGCTCCCATAGTATTCAGGGCGGGTATGTCGAGTGAAAAACTTTTGGCAGAGTTAGATTCGTATATCAGAGAAAGAAAAATACTGAGTGAAACCACGGTTAAAAAGGCATATCAGGAGGCGAAAGAGGCTTTGGCAAAAATTGCGTCGTGGAATGACAGTGAAATGTTTGAGAATGCGAGAAGACTTGCAAAAGATGCCGGAGCAAAGGCAATGAAAGCACATGTGCAGGATCACGGCGGGTTTTGGCAGTTCTTTCACGGTAACGGCGAAAGCCAATATAATACGGCTTATTACAAGGAAATGGAAATTCATTACGATGCTCCGAAACGTATAATTGACGATTTAATCAGACGCAGACAAACGTATGAAGACATAGTTGCCATAGGTGATCAGTCCGAAGCGCAAAAAGAAGCACGCCTGAAGGAACTTGATAAACTTATAGAAAAGACGGGAAAACTTATAGATTTCCAAAGTCTGCAGGATAAAGTAAATAATATGTTCTCTGCCCAGGGCGGATTAGACGACGTAATAGCGGGTTATGAAGGTGTTAAAAATGAAATAAATGTCAAATTTGTACAACCGCTTACCAAATTTAAGACTGACCCAAATGTCAGCGTTCCGGCATGCGTAACTCTTTACGGCCCGACAGGAACAGGGAAAACCACAATTCTGAGAGGTATTGCCGAGCAGTCAAAAGATTATGC
>DBYM01000021.1:0-1704 GCA_002309875.1 Cyanobacteria bacterium UBA1186 | reverse complement strand
ATGCTTATTGATGATGCGGAAAAGATTTTTGCAATCAATGAGCAGGACGCTCCTCTTTTGGGTATTACGCTTGATAATATGGACAGAAGTATGCTTGAAAAATACGGCAATAATTACGATCTGATTTCAGAATTTAAACAGTTTTTGGATTCCATATCAAAAAAACCGATTAAGGATAAAAACAATGGTACTGATGCGACTGATCCAAGAAGTGCAACGACGGTATTTATTACGACAAATTATCCTCACCTTATTCACCCTGATATACTTTCGAGGGAAGGGAAGGCAACCAAAATCTCGGTAGGCGTTCCAAAGAACAAAGATTTGGTAGAGGTGCTGAGTTTTTATTTCAAAAAAATGGAAGAAACGGCTCAGGCATTACGGGCACTGAAAGACAGGCCGGATTATGAGGATTTTATAAACGGACTTACCGATGTTACACCTAAGGGAAAAGAAAACCTTAAAAATCTGATAAAAACAGGAGATATTGAATACTTAAAAATTGACTATCATCATATGCCGTATAAACTTCTTGCGGAAAGAATGAATCCGAATATGGAGGAAGGGGCATACAGCAATGATGATATAAGGGTTATTTGCCAGAATGCGTTTTACGATTACCTTGAAAAAAATCCTGCAGAGGACGATTTCAAGACATCTTTTTACAAAATATTTGCAAGCACCAAGAGAGGAATAAATCCGGCAAGACTCAAGAAATTCAATATGATAGACAAGATGATAAAAGACGACATTGTTGACATTGAATCGCTTGAAGAACTCCTTAAACAACGAGACCTCGGACTGTTGTCAGAAAAGCAGAAAAATGTTCTGCAGTATCATATAACCAGAATAGAAACCGAACTTAAAAGTCTTCTTGAAAGAGAAAAGGCAACCGAACTTACTGAGGAAGAACAGTCAAAGAAAGCGGAATTAATGAAACTGAAAGAAAAAATTGATAAAAAACACGAAACCGGGAACACATCTTCGGATTCGTGGGAATAGATTAAGGGATACAGAAGTGAAGATAAATTCAATTTCAAACAATAACACAGATTACGGAAGGTTATCTTTCGGCAGATATAACGGGAAAGGTTTACAGCAGCGAATAAACAACCGCTATGTTTCAAAGCCTGTTGCTAAATTGTCTGAATTAAGAGATTCGTCAGATTTAGGCCTTAAAGAAAAATTATTCCGAATGTTGGATTTTTCCGATAATAATTCTTGTAAAAGGTTAGTTTTGGGAAAAGATTTCTTTGGCAGGTTAAAAAACTTTTTCGACACCGGTCTGACCCAGCACAAATTAGACGAATATCTGAAGATATACATCTTGCAGGGTAAAAAAGACTTTTGGAATGCGAATTACAAAACATTTGAAGAGGTTATAAATAATCCCGACTCGATGAATTATGAAGGGTATATTGCTTTCAGGACCGAAAGGGATAAGTTAATGGGATTGGAAATCACAGATGAAGAAAAAAATACACAGAACTTATCTCCCGAAATACGTGCCATGCTTCAATCCTGCGGATATCATAACGGGGCATTGGATATTATAAGAAAATCTTCGGTTTTCTTCAGAAATATTATCAATGAAACTCAAACAAATGTTGATAAACCTGCGGTCATTTCAACAGGAATATATGGTTATATAAACAAAGCCGAAAGTCAAAAGACCACTTCTGAAGCGGATCGTTTATTAAGCGA
>DBYM01000062.1:55497-57292 GCA_002309875.1 Cyanobacteria bacterium UBA1186 | reverse complement strand
ACAGGCTTTAAAGCGGCAGTCCCCGTATTTGTAAAGATTCATGTTAATGAACATAACCCATTACTTGCTGTTAGCGAAGATTATAATACCAAATGCAGAATTAAAACTGTTCATTATTTAAATAATTCTTTAAAACGCGGACTGAATCCGGAACGGGATAAAATGGCAGATGCCTTCCGCAGATTTTTCAAAAACTGGGTAAAGGATTTTAACGGTGTTGTAAGTGCCTTCACTTGTGTTGACGGACAATACAAATGCGGTGAATTAACCTCATATTTCTATTTGGTAACCGGGGACACATTGGCCAACCTTGAAAATATAAGAAACAAATATAAGATAATCAAAAAAAATGCAGAAGGTTATAAAACCGCAGAATTGGCTATAGGGAATCGTGATTACGTAGCAGACGGTAAAAAAACGGTACAAGAAGCATTTCAAAAATTCAAACCCGACGGCAAACACCCGCATGCACTCATAGTTCACTATAAACCGAAGATGCAGGAAAACGGAAAAGTTAAAGATCTTGAGTTGGTAAATGCCGAATTTATACCCGTAAACAACCCCAAAAGACCGGTGCTTCAACTTGACAAAGATGCCAAGTAGAAAACTCCCCTCCATGCCAACTTTTTTACAAAACTTAACGAAAAGATGAGAGCATGAAAAACCATGCCATGAGCATGTTTGCATGAATTCAAACGGCTGAAACCATGTAGGCATGGTTACTTAGCATGTCCCCTCAATGCTCTTGCCCAATAGTTTTCAGTGTTTACATGTATGTTAAAAAGTGTTTAAAATGCCCGTTTTGAGGGTTGCAAAACCATTCTTAATCCGTATAATAAAAACATAGTTTTATAAAAACTTTCGAGATTTGGGGAATTTTGGGAACACTTTTTTGAAGTGTTTTTGGAGGAATATAAGTGTTTAAAAGTCGTGATATGGGAAGAGCTATTGCCGTTAAAAGATGGACTCCTACCGCATTAGAATGTTATAAAAGAGGCTGCAACTGTGAAGGTTGTTTTTATAGTGACTTTTTTAGCGCTACTGCGCAGAAATGCCAAATGAAAGCAGCCGTTCTTGAATTGGTAAGAACTATCGGCACTCCAAACGTAGAGTTGCCTCAAATATTGGAATAGCCGCATATATCATGCCTCATACCCTTTTTAGCCTGTAACGGTGCGGGCTTTCTTGATGCACCCTTTAAAATTTTGCTGACATGTTGTACAATAGATAAGTAGGCATTAGGAGGTGTAAATGTACATACACGTAAACGGAAAAAACATCGAGATTACGGAAGCAATTAAGGCTTATGTAAAAGAAAAACTCGGCAAAGTCGCAAATCACTATGATCAGATTACGGGAATGGACGTAATTCTTTCGGTTATCAAAAACCCTGCAGCAACAGGAAAACATATTGCCGAAGTTTCATGCAAAACTACCACAAACGTTGTCCGCTGCGAAGAATCAGCAGAATCAATGTATGAAAGCATCGATTTACTCGCAGACAAATTAGACAGACAGGTTAAAAAGTTTAAAAACAAGGCTTTGTATTCCGATAAAACTTCAATTCGTAATACTGAAATGAAAGAAGAAAAAACGGAAGAAACGGAAGAAACCGTATAATTTTACAGATTTTTTGCAGAAGTGCCGTAAGAGAAATTCTTGCGGCATTTTTGTGTTAAAATGCTCTTATGAAAATAGTTTTAGGCTCATCAAATCCGCATAAAGTCAAAGAGATTAACGAAATTGTCTCAAATTCGGGTATAGAATTTATTTTACCCCCCGAAGGGTTTGACCC
>DBYM01000062.1:54511-55419 GCA_002309875.1 Cyanobacteria bacterium UBA1186 | reverse complement strand
GATTCCGGACTCTGCATAGATGCTTTGGGTGGAAAACCCGGTATTTATTCCGCAAGATACGAAAAAACACCGCAAAAGAGAATAGACAGAGTTTTAAAAGAATTAAACGGTACAGAAAACAGAACTGCGCACTTCACCTGCCACATGACACTGATTTCACCTGACGGGAGTGTCGCACTTTCCTGCGAAGGAAGATGCGAAGGCTCTATTGTCGAAAAACAACGGGGAGTGAACGGTTTCGGGTATGACCCGATTTTTCTCATAAAAGGTGATACGAGGACAATGGCTGAACTTTCCGACAAAGAGAAAAATGAAATTTCCCACCGTTCAAATGCACTTAATCAGGTTATAAAATATCTGAAAGAAAACGTATTATAAGAGCCTTTTGTTACATAATTGCCCATTTACAGTGTTTATGATAATATCTAGGAAAAGACAGAAAAACAGATAATATGAGGAGTATTTATGATCTCAGTAAACGATTTGAAAAACGGCTTGACATTGGATTTGGATAACGGTTTGTGGACGGTTGTAGAATTTCTTCACGTAAAACCGGGAAAAGGTGCGGCTTTCGTAAGAACAAAACTGAAAAATGTTGAGTCAGGTAACGTTATAGAAAGAACCTTCAGAGCAGGTGAAAAAGTAGCAAAGGCTATGTTAAACCGCAAAGAAATGCAGTACTTGTATAAAGAAGGTAAAGAGTTCGTTATGATGGATATGGAAACATACGAACAATTGCAACTTGCCGAAGACCAGGTCGGCGACGGAGTTAAATACTTGAAAGAAAATATGATTGTTCAGGTGCTCACTCACGATTCAAGAATAATCGGTGTTGACATTCCTGCGCACGTTGAACTTACCGTAACAGATACTCCGCCCGCAGAAAAGGGAAATACGGCTCAGGGCGG
>DBYM01000062.1:38557-54456 GCA_002309875.1 Cyanobacteria bacterium UBA1186 | reverse complement strand
GTTATTCGTGTTGATACAAGAACAAACGAATACCTTGACCGTGTATAATTAAGTGAGTAAGGTAATTTAAAACCACAGCACTCATATCACTCACTTAAAAAGGAGATAGTATGAATTTTAAACTTGATTATATAGAAAAAATCGCCAAATTATTAAACGAAAACGGACTGACCGAAATTTCGCTTGAAGACGGGGAACAGGCTATTACCATAAGAAAAGATAACGTTGGCGTTGTAAATGTTGCAACCCCTGCGGCAATTCCTGCACCTGTTGCAGCACAAACAACGGAGGAACCGGCAGAGCCTGCGCAAAAAGGAAAAGCAATTACTTCTCCTATGGTAGGAACTTTCTATGCTTCATCTTCACCTGATGCGGAACCGTTTGTTGAAGTCGGCTCTGAGATTAACGAAGGCGACGTTGTTTGTATAATTGAAGCAATGAAACTTATGAACGAAATCAAATCTGAACATTCGGGCAAAATAACGCAAATCTGCGTTAAAAACGGCGACCCGATTGAATATGGTCAGGTATTGATGTATGTAGAGTAAAGTGAGTATAGTGACCTGTGATCAGTGAAAATCTATTCACTATTCACTAATTACTAATCACAATAAAGGTAGTTATGTTTAAACGAGTATTAATAGCAAACAGAGGAGAAATAGCCGTAAGGGTTATCAGAGCATGCAGAGAACTCGGTATTCCTACGGTCGCAATCTATTCCGAGGCTGACGCAAACTCTTTGCACGTAAGACTTGCAACAGATGCTTTCTGTATCGGTCCTGCACCAAGCCTAAACAGTTATCTGAATATTCCGACAATCGTAGCAACTGCTCTGACTGCAGGCTGTGACGCAATTCACCCCGGTTACGGATTTTTGTCCGAAAGAGCCGAATTTGCAGAAATATGCGATATGCACGGTATTAAATTTATCGGCCCGAGCGCAAAATCTATGCGTAAAATGGGAGATAAAGCCACTGCGCGCAAAACAATGATTAAAAACAACGTTCCAGTAACTCCGGGAACAGGAATAATAAAAAGCCTTGATGAACTGAAAAATTTCGCACACGAGGCCGGCTACCCGATTATCCTTAAAGCCACCGCAGGCGGCGGAGGCAAAGGTATGAGAGTTGTCAGAAACGACGATGAACTCGAAACAAACATGACTCTTTGTCAGCAGGAAGCAGAAAAATTCTTTGGAAATCCAAACATTTATGCGGAAAAATTCCTTGAAAACCCGCGTCATATCGAAGTTCAGATAATCGGGGATTCTTACGGGAACGTAATCCACCTCGGTGAAAGAGATTGCTCAATCCAAAGACGTCATCAGAAACTGCTTGAAGAAGCACCTTCTCCTGCCATTGACGAAAAAACAAGACAAGAAATGGGTGCAGCCGCAGTTCGTGCCGCAAAAGCAATTAATTACGAAGGGGTCGGCACCTGCGAATTCCTGCTCGACCACGACGGCAAATGGTATTTTATGGAAATGAATACCCGAATACAGGTTGAACATTGTGTTACGGAAATGATTTCTCAGGTGGATATTGTAAGAGAACAGATTCTCGTTGCTTCGGGAGAAAAATTAAGCCATACACAAGATGATATCTGTCTTAAAGGTCACGCAATAGAATGCAGAATTAATGCAGAAGATCCTGACAATGACTTTATGCCATGCCCGGGTAAAATCGACGGATACCTTGCTCCGGGCGGATTCGGAATAAGAGTTGATTCCCACGTTTATGCAGGATATACTATCCCGCCTTATTATGATTCAATGATAGGAAAACTTATCTGCTGGGGCGAAAACAGGAAACAGGCAAGAAGAAGAATGTATCAGGCATTAAAAGAATATGTTATAAGCGGAATTAAAACCACGATTCCGTTCCACCAGCAAATCGTCGAAGACGAAGTTTTCAAAAGCGGCGAATTTAATACAGGGTTTATTGAAGACTGGTACAGACGCCAAAACGAACTTAAAACCAAAGAGGAATAATATGAAAAAATTATTAGTTTTAACTTTGCTGACAATTCCTTTAATTGCTTCCGCAAGCGATTTCTTAACACCGACTACTCTTGAATGGAAGGATTTTGCGCCGCCTGCTTTTGCCGATGTTAAACAACCAAAAGGTCTTGGCAGACTGAACGTAACCGCAAAATACTGGTACGACCGCAGAGTATCATTTAATGAAGCCGTCGCAGCCTGCGATGAACTCACGGAGCCTGATGAAAAATACGGCTGCTATGAAAAAGTCAAAGTTACGCAATATGCCGCAAACAGCGAATATAACGCAAGGCTTGAGGCCAAATCAACACCTCAGGTCCCGGGTATGCAAAACCCTACGGATAATATGCTTCAGGTCGGAAGTTATATCGACCAAATAACGAGAAATATGCCTAACGAATTCCGCTAGGGGTAAATGGGATAAATGGGGTAAATATATTTTTAACAATAAAAGAGGGCGGGACGGTTGTTTAGACCGGTCCCGCCCTCTTGGGGTATTTGTAACTTTCTGAGTTTTGCTTAAATTTTCAATTCTTCTTTTTCGCTAAAATATTCAACTACTGTGTCCATTACGTTATTAAAGAAAAAATCTAATTCAGAGGAAAGGCTTCTTTCAATCTGTTCTGAACCCTCTAAGTTACTGAATCTTGATAACATTTCGTTTTCGATACGCATACTCTAATCCTTTCCTGTCATTCTCTGCTTGCTTAATGTTTACATTCTCTATATCGGCACTTTTTTGAAAAACTTTAGGTTTTTGAAATAAATATTTACAATTTGTTACACTTTATTTTTTTTAATGACCGTTTCAAATAAGTCAAACCTCTTGTATTCACTAGCAGTTTGTACTAAAATTTTTTTTAGGGATATTTAGAAAAGAGGAGTGAATTATATGAAGTTTGTTGCGGGAAAAGATGATTTATTAAACGGTATAAGAATTGTCGAAAGGGCCACCGTTGTTAAAGGTTTACAGCCTGTTTTGGCAAATGTTCTGATAGAAACAGTGGGGACAAATCAGATTAAACTGACCGCAACGGACTTTGATCTTTCTATTACAACCTCAATTAATGCTCAGGTCGAGGAAGAGGGCAAATACACTCTCCCTGCAAGAAAATTAGGCGATATTATTTCGAGACTTCAGGACGAACTTGTTAAATTAGAATTAACCGGCGCAGCCGCAACAATTACCTGCAAAAAATCAAAATTCGATATCATAGGCATTTCCGCAAACGAATTCCCGCAGGTTGAAGAAAATATCTCCGAAGACGATTCAATCGAAATCGAAGCAAGACCATTTACAAAAGCAATAAGAGAAGTTGTTTCCGCAGCCGCATCATACGAAACCAACAACCTTCTCTCAGGCGTTGTATGCGAGGTTAACAAAAATATCTTGGAAATGGCTGCAACCGACGGCAACAGACTTGCAAGAGTAAGAGAAGTTGTTAAAAATAATTCCGCTGACAGCGAAAAAACTTTTGAAATGCTGATTTCTTCAAAAGTTCTTGCAGAACTTTCCAAAATCGCACTCATTGACGAGTCCGAAAGTATAAAAATCTGCAAAGAAGCAAAGAAAATCGTTATCACAATCGGTAAGACCAAGATTATTACAAGACTTATGCAGGGACAGTTCCCGAAATACAACCAACTTATTCCGCAAACTTTCCCGAAGGAAGCCAAAATCAACAAGTTTGATTTGATTAATGCGCTCGAAAGAGTTGCGGTTATGGTAAATGAAAAGAACAGTATTGTTAAATTTGAGTTTGGTGATGACTCGCTTAAACTTTCCGGAGATTCACCGGAAGCAGGCAATTCGCAGGATATTATTGACATTAAATACACGGGCGAATCACTCGCTATTGCATTCAATTACAAATTTGTACTTGAATTCCTGAAAATCGTTGAATCCGAGGAAATAAAAATTCAGTTAAATACACCTCTTTCCGCAACGGTTTTAGCACCCTGCTCAGACGAAGATTATTTGTACCTCGTAATGCCGGTACAATTAAGAAACTAGTTGCTTTTTCTTTACTAAAATAAAAAGGTTTAAAAATGAAGGGTAAAGCGTTCAAATTCGGAGATAATA
The DNA here is from genome assembly GCA_002309875.1 of Cyanobacteria bacterium UBA1186. Classification (GTDB taxonomy): domain Bacteria; phylum Cyanobacteriota; class Vampirovibrionia; order Gastranaerophilales; family Gastranaerophilaceae; genus CAG-196. The sequence goes on along the minus strand of DBYM01000062.1, from coordinate 50,374 downwards.
TATCAACAGACCACATAGCACCGGGGAGGTTGTTCCACCTGCGCTCCGATTTGCAGGAATTTGCAAAACACGTGCTTGAAGATGCTGACGAAACTTTTGCAAGCAGAATGCAGAAGGGTGATTTTGTTGTAGCGGGAAATAACTTCGGGCTTGGCTCATCAAGAGAACATGCTCCGCAGATTATTAAGATTGCGGGAGTAGGTGCCGTTATTGCAAAATCCTTCGCAAGAATTTTTTACAGAAACGCAATAAATATCGGGCTTTTGGCAATCGAATGCGATACGGACGGAATTGACGCCGGAGATGAATTGGATCTGGATATAAAAGCAGGTACTCTCAAAAACCTTACAAAAGGCACGATAACGATGATTGAGCCTCTGCCTGATGTAATGATTCAGTTGCTCAATGACGGCGGTCTTATTGAACACATTAAGAAAAACGGCGATTTAATTTTAGGATAATAAAATGACAGATAACAAAAACGTAATCCATTGTCCTGCGTGCAACAATGCTATGAACAAGATTTTTATTCCTTCCGAGAGCATTGATATTGATGTCTGCTCAAATTGTGGCGGAATATTTTTTGACAAAGGTGAAATGTTCAAAATTAACAATGATTTGAAAAATATTCAGGACGTAAAAAAATATCTTGAAAAGTATTATATGGATTCCGATTTTATTCTGACAGATGATACGCAAACACGCATCTGTCCTGTTTGCCACAAGGCTATGGACAAAAACCTTGTCGCAAATGATACTGTGCTTATGGATACCTGCAAATTATGTGGCGGAATTTTCCTTGACAGAAATGAACTTGAAAAAATCAGAAGCACCGTTGTTGACTAATCAAAGACTGTCATATACCCTTCGGATTTCCTGAATATCCTGCCACATAAGCCATTTTGGGCTTCCTTTTTCACGGGAATCGTTTCTTAAAAGATAAGAAGGGTGGAAAATCGGCATAAGTTTTGCACCGTGTACAATTTCGCCGCCTTCATACCACTTGCCTCTGACCTTCGTTATCCCGCCAACATTTCCCAAAATAGACTGCACGGCAACATTCCCGCAAAGCAGAATGATTTTCGGCTGAATTATATCAATCTGTGCCTTAAGATACTCCCAGCAAGCCTCTTTTTCTTCGGGCAAAGGATTTCTGTTCTCGGGCGGACGGCATTTTATGGTATTACAAATATAAACATGTTCTTTCCGTGTCAGACCTACCGAAGCAAAAATCTTATCCAAAAGTTGACCTGCTTTGCCGACAAAAGGTTTTCCCTGCATATCCTCGTTATACCCCGGAGCCTCGCCGATGAGCATAAGTTTTGGATTGGGAACCCCGTCAGAAAAGACGGTATGATGTTTTGTCTTATGCAAAGGACATTTTGTACAAACGGAACATTTATTATGGATTATTTCCAAATCTTCGTACATAAACAGACCCTCTAATCACCAAAACAGCAACTAAATACTTAATCCTGATTTACCCCGCCTTAATAAGTTCTTTGACCTGTCTGCGTTTAATCTTTCTTGTGGCAGTTCTCGGAAGTTCCTGTTCGGTAATAATTACGTTTATCGGACGTTTGTAAGGAGCAAGGCTTTTAGAAAGTTTTTTGACTTCCTCGCGCATTTCCTTCATAAGTTCCTCACCCTGAAAATGCTCTCTCATATAACCCGTAGGCACTACAACAACCGCAATATCTTCCGTTCCGTCTTTTGCACCGCCTTCTCTTTCAATACCCAAAACGCATAATTCCGCAATCTTTTCGGATTTTTCAAGCACCGCTTCAACTTCTTCAGGGAACACTTTTTTACCGCCCGAGAGTACAATCATATTTTTGAGTCTGCCCGTAATATAAACTCTGCCTTCTTTATCAATACTTGCCTTATCGCCCGTATGGAAAAATCCGTCTTTATCAATAGCCTGAGCCGTAAGTTCGGGCTGATTATGATACCCTTTCATAATAGACGGGCCTTTAAGAAGCAGTTCGCCCGTTTCGGGATCAATCTTAGCCTCATAACTCGGCAAAACCTTACCGACAGAGCGCATATCTCTGTGTTTTTCAAGGTTCATTGTAGCAACAGGGCTTGTTTCCGTCAAACCATAACCCTCATAAACGTCTATACCGATTCTCCTGAAAAATCTTGCAGTATCCAAATCAAACGGAGCACCGCCCGAAAGACAAGCCTTGAAACTTCCGCCAAACAGTTTGTGCAAACGTTTAAACATAAGTTTTTTAAACCATTTGAACGTGATAAAATGCGCCAAGAAATATTTTATCGGGAAAGTTTTCTGATAAAACTTTGACGAATTTCTGATTTCCGCTTCCATTGCGCTTTTCAGAAGTCTTAAAAAGGCGGGAACAAGAATCATGAAATTGATTTTTCTGTCCTGAATAATATTTAAAACATCTTTAGGTTTAAGACTTTTTGTATAATAAACCGAAAATCCGAAATTAAGGAAAGTTGCCAAACCTACCGTCATTTCAAAAAGATGGTTCATCGGCAGAATTGATAATATTTTTACGTCACCGCGTTTCGGGAAAATTTTTCTCAGAATGACCTTCAAATCAGCGAGTTGTGCAAGAATATTACCAAAAGTGGTTTCAACACCCTTAGGCGCACCCGTTGTTCCCGAAGTATAAATAATAAACATTGTTGATTTTCTTGAACGGTGTCTCCATCTGCACTGATAATTGTTCGGAATTGTATAAATGCTTTGAAGCCCGCTTGTCATCGGGATTTCGTCCATAATAATTATGTGCTTTATGGAAGGAATGGCTTTCTGAAGTTCTAATGCCATATCAACATAACTGTTTGAAACCAACAAAACGGAAGGCAGACAGTCTGACAATATTGAAGTCAATTCATAAATTGTGAGTTTTATATCAAGAGGAACTGTTGTCATGCCGGCCATTACTGACGCAAATACACATGCTCCGTATTCGGGTTTTGATTCCGAAAGAATTGCCATTCTCTCATCACGCTTAACTCCGATATCATTGATTAAATATGACGCAACCCTTCTTGAAAGCAATCCCAAACCGTCATAAGTAAGTTCGCGCCAGCCAAGGCTTGTTTTCATACCCAACGCAGTTTTGCGGGCATACATATTTGTTCTGTCCTCAAGAAGTGACAGTATATTTCCTTCTCTTCCCGCCAAAATCTTATCTATTATGGCAAGGAGTTTTATTCTTTTTTTATCAGCCTTCTTCATTTATTCTCCGGAACCTGACTTATCTCAGAGTATTATACATAAGAGCATGGGGGTTTGCAATCAGCCTTTAAGAATTGTGAAGTACAACAGAATCGGTCTCTAATGACTTTTTAACATCTACAACACGTTGATTTGAACTTCCGACCCAGTGCAGTCTGTTATCAAGAAGTTCTTCAACAAACTTGCCTTCACATACCACATCTAAATTTGCAATCTCGGGAATATCTTTAATTTCTTCCCAAAGAAATCCGGTATATAGCCATTGGTTTTTATTCGGCAATTCTTCCCTTATTTTTTTGGAAAGTCTGAAAACTTCTTCCCTGTTAAACGGGTGTAAAGGATCTCCGCCCGAGAAGGTAATTCCTTCAATATAAGGCTTGCGCAAATCCTCCATAAGTTCTTCTTCTGCCTTTTCATCAAAAGGTATTCCGCCCGTTACGTCCCACGTAATCGGATTTTGGCAGTTATGACAATGGTGAGTGCAACCCGCAACCCACAGTACAGTCCTGAGACCGTCACCGTTTAACATATCGTCCTGTGTAATATTGTGATAATTCATTTCCCTCTTATTCTTCGGCCTGCAGCAACAGTGCAAAACCTCTCCCTTTCTTATAGTTATATTGTACAATCAATATGCCGTTAATTCAAAGATATATATTTTTGTTAAGAGATTTGTTGTATAATTATTCTCAAATCAGTAAACCGGAGATTAAAAATGCTTACAGGACCTTTTTTGGACAGAAATTGGATTGGCGAAAACAAAGATTATAAAACCTCAGACGTGGTAATGCTCGGACTTCCCTTTGACGGAACGGTTTCATACCGCCCGGGCTCAAGGTTTGCACCCGAACAGATAAGGCTTGCAAGTTGGGGTCTCGAAGAATATTCTCCGTATTTTGATAAACACATTCAGGACTGCAATTTTCACGATGCAGGCGATTTGGAATTCCCGCTCGGAAATACCGAAAAATCTCTCGATTTGATAGAAAAAAATGTCCGTGAAATTTATAATGACAACAAAAAAGTTTTCGGAATAGGCGGAGAACATTTGGTAACTCTGCCCGAAATAAAGGCAATAAGCAAGTTTTACAAAGATTTGGCGGTAATTCATTTTGATGCTCATACCGACCTAAGAGAAGAATACCTCGGAGAAAAACTCTCTCATTCTGCTGTAATCCGACATATTGCAGATATTGTCGGGTTTGAAAATATCAGGCAAATCGGTATTCGTTCCGGAATGAAAGAAGAATTTGAATTAATGAAAAAATATAATACAAAGGCCTTAAAATTCAGCGACCTTGACGTATTAAGAAACAAAAATGTCTTCGTAACCGTGGATTTGGATATTCTTGACACATCAATTATGCCCGGAACAGGCACTCCGGAAGCCGGAGGGATAAGTTTTAACGAACTCGTCGAATGGTTTAAATATCTGAAAGATTTCAACATTATAGGCGCAGACGTTGTGGAACTCGCTCCGGATTACGATACATCGGGAGCATCAACTGCCGTTGCAACAAAGGTTATAAGAGAACTCCTTATGATTCTGTAGGGCTCCATTCCATTGAAAATTTTCTGAGCCTTGCATAGACGCTTCTTTCATTCTCCTGTTTGTATATTGTTTCACGAAGTTCTTTGCTCAAAACTTCAGCCTGCTCTCTCAATTCGGGAGTGTCGTTACCTTTGACTATTTCAACCAACGCTTTGTCCCTCTGAATACTTATTTGTCTTATTTTTGCTTCATTTGCCCTGATTCTTGCCAAACTTTTCTTCATGGCTTTCAGTCGGTATTCTTCAACATTGGGAGTAATTAAACCGTGCGTTATTCTTCTTAATTCGTTTGAAACATAGAGAGGATAAAGGTTATAGACATAAGAAATCATTCTGTCCTTATATACCTGCTCGGAAACTTCCCTTATCTGTTTGTATATGTTATTCGGGACTTCGGGATAAATCTGAATGTACTTGGTATAAGGTTTATTACTGCGCCTTTCGTTGCAGTCTTTATGCATGGACATTATATTGTCCCGCTTGTCTTCACCCCCGCTGGAAAGTGCAGTCAAATGCTCGCTGCTTCCCACATAAGGCTTTATAATTGAATCTACGATTTTTGCGTCATTGGTTTCTCCGATACAATGACACAATTCGGTATATTTGTTGTAATTCGCTTCCGGAACTTTTTCCAATATTTTCTCAACCTGCTCATATAATTCTTCACCGTGTTTTCTCTCAAGAAAAACTCTGACAAGATTTAACGCATTATACTTTCTGAAGCCGGGGTCTTCATCGCTTCCGAGAAAAACGTAAACAAGTTTGTTGCGGAATTTCGAAAGTTCTTCTTCCGGACAATCAAGATTATTTTTCAGAAGTTCCTGAATTTCGGTAAAATAAAGGCTTTTCTTATGTCTGAAATCCTTTTCCAAACCCTCTTTCATTGATGTAAAAAATTTAACATGCCCCGGCATGTTGATAATTTCCGATAATGTTTTGTTAGGATATTTATTTGAATAATATATTAATTCCTCAAATGCACCTATCTTAGCCCTGATTTGGTTTTTAAACGGCTCTTTCTGCTCGATTTCTTTTAAATACGGCAAAAACTGTTTTAATTTCCTCATAACTACGCCCGAAGAACGCAGTTCACGCCTTGAGGATTTTCTTATTCCGTTTTCTATCTTGTCAAAAATATAATTATAACTTTTATAAACTTCCGCATCGTTCAAATCAGCATCAGGTGCGATGCTTTTCTCTATGGCACGTCTTAATATCGTATGCTTTTCCTCATTCTCAAGTATTTTATCAAGAGACGAATTGGGAGTTTCTTCCGCAAACTTATTTAAAACCGCCCAAATCTCAGGTCTTTTCTTTGACTCATCAAGAAAACCCTTCTTAAGCATAATCCTTAAAGGACGGGAAATGCTTCTGTATGCTTCTACGGGAAGTTGAGGCTCGATTATCGGTCCTCCGCATCTTGGACAAGTGAGCATATGCAAATTCTTTATTTCCTTTGCGGGAATAAATTTTCTGCCTTCAAAATTCACCTGAGATGCAGGAATAAAAGAATTATTAAAGTTCATTACCGGAAAAATCATAGAACCTCTTTTCAAGCATGTTAAAACCCATAAATTAAATTTTTTTCAAATATTTTGTAAATTTAACAAAAGTTTACACAAATTTTTCTTAACTTCCTCAGTTGCATATTTCTCTGATAAAATATAATAAGAGCAGGTTTTAAACTCTGTAAGAGGATACAAATGAGACCATACAACGTTCCGAGAGGACGGAGAAAAAAGAATTCTTCAATCGGAATTTCTCTGGAAAGCCCGATTCTAAAACTGACTGCAATGCTTCTTGCTTTTGTTATAGGCGTGTTTTTTGCGGGCATGATGGCTCTGAAATTGTATTTAATATCCCTTCCGCCGATTAAAAATCTTAATACATTAAAACCGAACATTGTAACAACCTTCTGCTCAAGTGACGGTCAGGTTATAAAGACTTTTGCCGCATACACATTCTCAAATGTTGAATTAAAAGAAGTCCCGAAACAACTCGTTCAGGCACTTATTGCGACGGAAGACAAAAACTTCTACCGCCACCCGGGATACGATTTAATGGGCTTATGCCGTTCAATGGTAGCAAATGTTTTGGCAGGACGTGTCGTTCAGGGTGCAAGTACAATAACACAGCAACTTTCCAGAATTTTGTTCCTCTCTAACGAAAAGACGTTCACAAGAAAAATAAAAGAACTTCAGGTTGCTGCTCAAATCGAAAAAACAGTTTCCAAAGACAAAATTTTGGAAATGTATCTGAATAACGTTTATTTAGGCTCCGGAGCATACGGGGTAAAAGGTGCGGCAAAAATATATTTCAACAAAGATTTGAAAGACTTAACTCTTTCCGAAATGGCTCTGATAGCAGGACTTCCACAGGCGCCTTCAGTTTATTCGCCTTATCACAGCATCGAATTGGCTCAAAAACGCAGAAATCAGGTGCTTCTGAGAATGTACAAAATGCGCTACATAAACAAAGCCACTTATCAGCAGGCAAAGGCCGAGCCGATTACACTTTCTACGATGCCTATGATGTATGCCACAAACAAGGCTCCGTATTTCTGTGATTACGTTATGAAAGAACTTATGAAACTCGGATTTACCGAAGAAGAAATCACAAACGGCGGGTTTAAAATCATAACCACACTGAACTATGATGCACAGGTAAAAGCAAATGAAGCCATTCTCGCAAACTTAAATTCCTGGGGATTAAAGAACGACAAAAATCAGGCGGCAGTATTCTCATTCAGCCCGATTGACGGAAGAATCCTTGTATATGCGGGCGGTAAAGATTACTCAAAGAGCCAATACGACAGGGTTACGCAATCAATAAGGCCGTCAGGCTCTGCATTTAAACCGTTTATATATACCGCAGCCATAGAAAAAGGTTATTCTCCGAACGATATGATTGATGACCTGCCGGTAAGAATAGGAAACTGGACCCCGAAGAATTACGGAAACAAGTACAGAGGCCCGATTCCTCTATATACCGCATTAATGATTTCATCAAACGTATGTACTGCAAGACTTATGGATTCTATAGGCGTAAGACCTGTTATACAACTCGCAAGAGTAATGGGAATTACAACTCCGATACCTTATGATTACACAATTTCACTCGGCTCAAACAGTGTAAAACTTTTTGAAATGACAAGAGCATACGGTGTATTTGCAAACGGCGGCTTCAGAGTTGAACCTTATGCAATCGAAAGAGTCGAATCCTCAAGAGGAACGGTTTTGTACGAGGCTAAAAAAGCCCGCACAAGCAAAGTTTTAAATATAAATACGGCCGCCACAATGACTGCAATTATGAAAACAGTTATCAAAAACGGAACAGGACGTGCCGCTGATATAGGAAAACCCGCAGCAGGAAAAACGGGTACGACAGACGACTGCAAAGATGCTTATTTTATAGGTTTCACGCCTGACGTTGTTACGGGTGTATGGGTTGGTAACGACGACAACTCAAGAATGGGAGAACTGACAGGCGGCAGTGTTCCGGCAAGAATCTGGCACGATGTTATGCTTGTTGCAACCGCTCCTTACGGAAATTCGGATTTTGAATATCCGGAAATTATTTTACAGCCGTTTAAGGCATCAAAGGTTTCGGTAATAACTCAAAGCGAAGCAAAGAAAGCCTTTGATGAACAGGAGGCTATGGGAGATGAGCCTATTCAGGACGAAGAAATAAGCGATACTCCTCCGGTAGTTAAACCTGATTCAATCAAGCCGATTTCCATATTGCCTATTAAAAAACCCGATGCTCCAAAAAAGATTGAAACTCCAAAGAAAATAGAAAAACCTGAAATTTCAAAGAAAATTGAGGTTAAAGAAGAAAGAAAAGAGCCGGCTGCAGACCAATTTGCGCCGATACCCATGACAACAGCCCCGATAGGAGGAACAGATTAATGATACCCGAATTAACGTATGGTGAAAATACGTTTCAGAAAGCCGAGATTGAAGAAAACGACAAAACAATAGATTACGAAATTAGCGGAAACTTAACATACACCGAGTTAATTTCCGTTGTAAAAGGTTTAAACCTCGTAAGCGAATTTTATGATGTAAACTGCGCCTGCTCGGTAAAAGGATCGGGAATTTGCGCAGTAGCACTCGGACAGGCACTTGCAGATGCCGTACAAAAGGTTATGGATTCAAACCCGATTGATTTTATGACATCAGTAATCGTTGTTTCAACAGAAGTTGACAGCGAAATCGCAAGATTTTTAAAAGATACCAACATCATTGCCGCTCCGAAGTTTACCGCAAATGCTCTTGAAATCCTGAATACGAGAAATGTCAGATATGTTACGGTCAAAACTCCGCTTAAGGATTACAAAAAATATATTTCCAACGATATAAAAGTTACACCGCTCGGAACTTTAACACAAACTCCAAACCTGAGCGAACTTGACAAAGATACTTTTAAAATCGTATCTAAAGCAAAACCGACAACCGAACAGATTGAAGATGCCGTATTTGCATGGAAAACCGCAAAGCACTGCAACTCTCAGGCAATAGTAATCGCCAAAGACCTGAAAACAAACGCAATCGCTCAGGGCCTTCAGTCCGCAGCGATTGAATTTGTACTCGATTATTCCTGCGACAGTTCAAAAGATGCAATCCTTGCCTCAGACCTGCCTTTGACTATCCACGATATTGACGTGGCTTCTCAGGGAAGAATCGGGCTTATTATCCTGCCTTTTGCAGAAAAAGATATTATCTCAAAAGCCGACAAATACAATATGGTTGTTATTACAACAGGATTTACAAATATCTTGTATTAATAAATACAAAAAAGACCTGAGAAAATCTCAGGTCTTTTTATATGTTATTTTTCGGATTAATAACGATAGTGTGCAAATGCCTTGTTTGCTTCTGCCATTCTGTGGGTATCTTCACGTTTCTTGCATGCAGCACCGTTACCGTTTGAAGCATCAATCAATTCGTTTGTTAATTTTTCTACGAAAGATTTGCCGCTTCTGTTCTTGGCTGCTGAAATAATCCATGAAGAAGCAAGTGCAAAACCTCTGTCGGGTTTAACATCGATAGGCACCTGATATGTTGAACCACCGATACGGCGAGCCTTAACTTCCAATAAAGGTGTTGCATTGGTGATAGCCTTTTGGAAGATTTCAAGACCTTTTTCGTTTGTTCTTTCTTCAATCTTTGTAATTGTTGAATAGAAGATTCTTTCTGCCAAAGACTTTTTACCGCGTCTTAAAACTCTGTTAATGAATTTTGAAACATCTACGCTGTTATAAACAGGGTCTGCTGCAGGAATTCTTCTTTCCGGTTTAGATCTTCTTGACATTATTTACCTCCTTTCGCTCTTTTAGCACCGTATTTAGAACGGCTCTGTGCTCTGTTAGCAACGCCTGCCGTATCCAAAGTGCCGCGAACGATATGGTATCTAACACCGGGAAGGTCCTTAACACGACCGCCTCTTATAAGAACAACACTGTGTTCCTGAAGATTATGTCCGATACCCGGGATATATGAAGTAACTTCAAATCCGTTGGTTAATCTTACTCTGGCAACTTTTCTTAATGCTGAGTTTGGTTTTTTAGGGGTTGTTGTGTAAACCCTTGTGCATACTCCACGTCTTTGAGGGCATTCCATCAAAGCAGGAGATTTTGTTTTGTCTGTTAGTTTTTTACGTTCTGAACGTACTAACTGGTTAATTGTAGGCATTTTTTTCTCCTTTTAATCTTTTCTAATACATAGGCAAATTCATTGTTTGTCCTGGAACCCTTACTTATTCCGGCAACGACCTGCCTTTACTTTTGAATTTACTCTGTGTAAATTCACACATGCCGTCAAATCAGCACGAAAATTTCGACTATGTGTAAGTAAATAGTAAGATGAACATGGTTGTATGTCAATGGGGGTAAATATATTAGACTTAATGAGGGTACAAATTTACTGCATGTTTTACAAAACTTTACAAAATACCGAAACTTTCCGTAAACCATGGCAATTTTCATGAAAAACATGACTTTATATAAATAGTTAGGTTTGTAAAAGGTAATTTGTAGTGAATAATATTAATCCGAAAATCAACATATATCAGGCCAATCCGGGATTTAAGGCTGCTTCGGCACTGCCTTTCATGCCTGCTGTTAATATGGATTATACTGAACCTCAAACCCCTTATGTACAAGTACCTAACGATGTCCCGACAGTCGAATTACCTGATATTTACTATTCCTACGAAGCGGAAAAGAAGAAAGAGAGTGTTAAGGACGCAATTAAAAAAGCGGATATAATGGATTTAATAACTCCATGGTTTGAACACCCGCTTATGATGCTTGCAACGTGTTTCGGCATAAATTGGGGTATCGACAAATTCAGCAAATCCTGCAACAAGGAATACGAAAAAAGTATTTTGGGCAAGGCCGCAAAACTCGGCGACAATATCGAAAATTCAAAAGCAATCCAAAATAAACCCGTTAAAACAGGTTTGGGTTGGATTAAAAACGGCTGGCAGAAAACAAAAGAATTTGCCATGAAAAGCAAGATAATAAGTGCAATGGTTAAACACCCGACCATGCCTGAAAACCCGATGCCTAAAAGCGAAATTTTAAGCACGGAAATAAGATCAATGGAAAAATTTGCCGAAGCGGCAAGGGAATTCGGTTTAGTTCCGGCCGTAAACGCTCAGACAGGTGAGGTTAAATTCAGCCCGCTCCGTTTAAACAATCTTTCATTAAGCAAAGAGGTTATTGAAGGCTTACAGGCTGATTTTGGAGTAACAGACCTTTCCAAAGTCGCAGAAGAAAAAGTTGTTGCAAGACATCTTATGAAACAGGCAGGTTTCGCAGAAACAGAGATTGCTTCCGTTCTTGAACAGGCTAATCCCGTAAAACTTGCAAAAGAAAAACTTATTGAACAGGCAGGCGGAGTCGAAAAATTCCAAAAAATCTTAAATGACACAACAGGTCAATACCGTAACGAAATTTTAGATTTAAGCAAAAAATGGAGCGGATTAAAAATCAAGCAGGGCAAGAAAGTTCCGCTCACCGATAAACGTGTTCTCACAAGCGAATTCGG
>DBYM01000062.1:34442-38466 GCA_002309875.1 Cyanobacteria bacterium UBA1186 | reverse complement strand
TTTACATTCGGCGGTACAAAAGCCGGCGTTATGCTCTTTGTTGCACCGCTATTGGTAAGAACATTCATAAATACGCATAAAGCCGACAAGAAAGAAAAGGTCGGAACGTTCGCAAACGGTTTGGTAGAAGCAGTCAGTTGGGTATTCACCTTCCCGCTTATACTTAAAGCAATTCACGCAGTAGGCGGTATCAAAAATGCAGGTGTCAGTGAAGAAAACCTCAAGAAAATCGATGAATTACTTGAAAAGTTTAATAAAAACGTAAGAGAAAAAGCCGACGGATATGATACATTCAAAGGCTGGAAAGAAAAATTAAAAGAACTCCGAAAAGAAATTAAAAAACTGAATGAAGTTGAAGGTCAGGGCTTCATTACAAGAACTCTGAGAAAAATAAGCGCATTTGCCAAATCCGACCTGAAAAAACCCGAAAGGTTCAAAGACAGCAGCCGTATCAAAAACTTATTCAGAAACGGCCCTGCAGGAGCAAAAAACTTTATATGGTCAGCAGGAAGATTTATGGTCTTTATGATGGTCGGTATTCCTATAGTTGACAAGATTATAACCAAATGCACCGATAAAATTTTCGGACACCATTATGACGGCATAATGGAAAAAGAAAATGAACAGGAAAAGGCAAAACAGGAAGACTTTATAAGAAAAGATCTTCAGGACAGAATGTACGAGGCTCAGGCAAGAAAAATGGGCTTATCCGAAGCCCCGTCAAACGAGTTCGGGAGTAAAACGGGTGCAGAACAAGCAGTTCAGCCGCTTCCTCCCGTGCAGGATATAAACAAGCAGGCCGCAGCAGAACAATTAAAGCAGGCTCAGGCAGAACAGGCCAAGCAAAATTCGGCAGAACAAATCAGACAAACCGCAAACGGTCAGCCTGAACAAATTTATGCCGAACAACTTAAACCCGATAACACAAACAAGGCTGACTACGAACAAAATCAGGCAGAACAAACAGGACGGACAAAACGTGATAATTACACCTATATCCCGTCTCAGGACAACGTATTAAGAACTCCTGCTCAGGCTCAGGTTAATAAATATATTCCGTCTCAACTCCCCGGTAATGTCGGAAAAACGTTTGACAATTCAGGCTTGGAAGCAGCGCTGCGCAGGGCTGACAGAGCAGAAGCAAGAGCGGTACAGGTTCTCTCGGGCAAATTCCCCGCTTAGTCCGAATAAACAAATTTTTCTTTACCGTCATCAAGAATAAGTGCACAGAGTTTGGCATTCTTAAACTTGCCGCAGCCTAAATCTATACCGATTTTGTCCGTATCAATATACGGTTTTTCAAACTCGGTATGCCCGAAAATTATCTTTTGGGGCAGATTGTGTTTTGGGTAAATAAAATTGTGTCTTATATAAACCAAATCCTTTTCGTCCTGACTTTCAAGGCTGTAATTCGGGTTTATTCCGGCATGAACAAAAAGGTATTTGTCGGTCAGATAATAGAATTTCAGATTATCAAAAAATTCGCCATGGGTTTTGTAAATATTATCAAAACTGCCGTAACTCTTTACCGTTGCCGGCCCGCCGTAATTCCAGAAAAGGTATTCAAAATAATCTTCTCTTTTTCTTGCATGGAGATAAGCATATTCGTGAGAGCCTATTAAATACACGCATTTATGTGTTTTCCCGTAATCAATAACACAATCGATTACTTCTTTTGACTTGCTCCCCCTGTCAATATAATCGCCCATAAACACGGTTATATCGTCTTCTCTCGTTTCAAGTTTCGAAAGAAGACTTTCCAGCTTTCCCAATTCGCCGTGAATATCCGTGATAGCAATATATCTTGGCATGACTATATTCTAGCATAAACCGAAATTATTTTTCATAAACATACTGAACAGGAGTCTTTTTAAATCCCGCATCAAATAAAAACTCCTCAACAGGCCGTCCTCTCAATAAGTCCTCAAGGTCAAAACTCCCGATTATCAAATGGCAGTTTTTATCAAATTGCGAATAAAGCCCTCTTGCAAGTTTAAATCTGTCCTCAATATTCAGATACGGCCACATATTTCTCACAAATACAATACTGTTATCCGGCTCGACCTTTTTATACTCTTCAAGTGCATCACCCACCGAAAATCGAACATTATTTCTCAAAATCGGCTCTACATACCACTTTCTGATATCATATTTATTTTGGTCATAATCAGAGAAAAAATATTCCTTAAAACGTCCGTTCGTATATTTTTCAACATCGCCTATCTCAAAAGGCTCAAGAGTAATTATTCCCGACTCCGCTCTGTAAATCGCACCTGCATCACAATCTACCGCTTTAATCGGTGCGAATTTTTTCAAACCCTCCATGCCTGACCCCGAATGAACGAGCATAACAATACTATAAGGCTCGCTCCCGTTTGCACACCCGAAAACGTGAGTATTTACCTTTGGGACATTTTTATATTTTTCGGTAAAATAAACCATAATCTCGGGCAAACGGTCTCTGTTTAACCATGTTGTTGTAAAATGTTTGACATTTCCGAGCGTTTCACCGCCCGATGCAGAAAGATACCGTACTTCTCCGTATGCCTTAAAATTAGTATTTACCGGTTTGTTATAACAAAATTTGTTTTGTATTGGTGAGATTTGCATGTTCATGATAATGTACAAACATAAAAATTTTTGCTATTTTATGTATAATATTGTTAGGAGTAATTATGGCAATAAAATCCTGGACAGACTATTTTTTGGATATGGCAAAAACGTGCTCGACACGTTCAAACTGTCTGCGTGCGCAGGTTGGAGCGGTAATTGTTGGACAGGACAAAAAAATTAAAGCCACGGGCTATAACGGAACACCGTCAGGTGTTGAATCCTGCTACGAAAGAGGCTCATGCTACAGAATTGATAACAATATTCCGTCAGGTACGTGCTATGAAACATGCCGTTCAATCCATGCCGAACAAAATGCAATAATTCAGGCAGGTCAGGACAGATGCATGGGCGCTGCAATGTATATTTACGGACATGATTTTATATGTATTCTCTGTAAAAGGTTTATTGTTCAGTCAGGGATTGTCGATGTTTACCTTAAAAAAAGTGATACTTCGGAAATTGTCCATTTATCGGTCGATGATATTCGAGAGGAACTTGAGCACCCTGAACCGGCTGCTGTTTAGCAGGTTTCATATATACGTTCGGAATGTGAATTGTCCTGAAACCGACCCTTTCAATTTCTGAAGCGGTATCTTCTCCTCTTTTTTCCCTCTGACGTTCATAATCCCCTATTATGAGAACAGAATTTTCCCCCAAATGATTATACAGGTTTTCGGCAAGTTCTCTTTGCTTCCCAAGTTCAAGATAGGGCCAGAAATTTCTTGCAAAAACAACGGAATTATCAGGTTTGATGTTTTTATAATCGTCTAAAATATTGGCTACACTAAAATTAACTCTGTCCTTCAATAGCGGGGTTGCATTATATACCCCGATGCTCCCGATACATTGGCTGTTTTCATCGTTCCAATATTCGTGCATGTGGTCAAGTTTTACAAAGTCATCTGCATTCCCGCAGGTAACTCTGTTAATAAGATTATGCTCACTCGGGTCAAGATCAAATTTTCCGGTTTTGGCCATATTGATTACAAATTCATCGTAATCCTTTGCAATAACAGGGAAAAACTTTTCGGCTTTTTGAACTCCGAGTTTGGATATAAACTGCATTACAATACTGTATGCTTCATGCCCGCTTGAGCAGGCGTAATCATAAATATTCACTTTGGGAACATTTTTGTATTTATCAATAAGGAAAAACGTCAGAGCAGACCAATATTCCGTTGAAGGCCTGAATAACCAGGTATTGTTTCTGTGCAAAACCTTTTGGGTAAGACCCCCTTCCGTTGGAAGGTAAACATTTCTGTAAAAACTTCCGAACGCAGGGTTTGTATATTGCTGATTATTAATACTGTTCACACGCATACCATTTTAAAACCGCATAAAAAATATTTTTGCGGGGTAAATTATTCACTAATTCCCCGGGGTCTCACAAAAATAACCCCACCCCCTAGCC
>DBYM01000062.1:14672-34402 GCA_002309875.1 Cyanobacteria bacterium UBA1186 | reverse complement strand
TCCCTCAAGGGGCGGGGAAATTAATACTATTCACTACTCACTAATTTCTTAATATTTACCCCTAGCCCTTGACGGCTCCGTCGTTTTCACCCGAGATAAAGTATCTTTGCATCATAAGGAAAAATATAATGATAGGAATTGTTGCGATAATTGAGCCCGCCGCAATAAATCGCCAGTTTGACGAGAACATTCCCTGCAAATTATTTATCCCGACAGGAAGCGTGTACATAGAATCTTTTGTGAGCATAATACTCGGCCACAGGAATTCCCCCCACGAGCCTATAAAGGTAAATACCGCAAGAACGGCAAGTGTAGGTTTAACCATCGGCAAAACCACCCGCCAAAACATCTGAAAAATATTACACCCGTCAACAATAGCGGCTTCCTCAACCTCTCTCGGAACTTTAAGAAATGCCTGACGCATAAGAAATATTCCGAATGCACTGACCGCAAAAGGCATTACAAGTCCGATATAGCCCATAACATTATTAACACTGTCAATCAGATGAAGTTTAAGGGTTATAAGATAAACAGGAAGCATAATCGCCTGAAACGGTATCATAATCGTTGCAAGAATTGAAAAGAAAAAGAATTTTTTGCCTCTGAACTGCATTCTTGCAAGCGGGTAAGCGGCCAAAGAGGACAGTATAAGGTTCAGCAAAACCGTCAGGCCCGCAACAATCATACTGTTCCAAAAATAGCCCATAAAATTTACTCTGTGCCAAACATCAACATAGTTTGCCCAGGTAAAATCCTGCGGAATTATTACGGGCGGATATGCAAAAATATCCTCATTTATTCCTTTTAAAGAGGTTGAAAGCAGCCAGACAAAAGGAAATATTGATAACAGTGAGGTTATTATCAAAACAGTGTGTATTAAAGATTTTGAAAACAGTTTTTTCATCAAACCGATTGATTTCTACGGATTTCCTGTAGTAACCGAACTTCTGTACAACATACCGTCAGTTCCGAGGTGGTAAACATATAAATCTTTGTTCACCTTATTCGGACCCGTACTTCCGTTTACGTCAATAACCAAATCTCCGTAGTATCTGTCAACATTACCGTTTGCATCAGCATTCGCTGCGGTAGAATTTTTATGTAAAAATACCAATGCTCCGTTTCTGACCTTCAAAACACTGTCTGCAGTAACGGTAAATGCCTGTCCGTTAGTACCTTTAAAAGGTGATGCCGCACCATACTCAGCGGCAATCGTACCCCCTGCACCTGCCGTTTTCATATAAGGTACCAATTCAGCATTAAGTGTTGTTGAAGTTAAAATATTATCAAGCGAGTCTTCGTCTTCCGATGTCAGCATTATACCGAAGGCATTTTCCAAATCCGTAACCGTTGAAGAAAGCCTGTTTGCATTTGCCTTATCCTGTGTTGCAGTGGATAATACAGGCATCGTTAATGCGGTAATAACACCTATAATACCAAGCGTTATCAAAACTTCCGCCAAAGTAAATCCCTTTTTCATTATTATTTTCCTCTCTTTAATTCTCTCTTTGTTATCCCGATTGTACCATATTTTCGGCCGTTAAACAATAAATTAATAAATAGAAGAAAATGACAAAAAGAAATCAGAAATTACCTGAACAAGCATCGGTAAAATACATATCATAATTGCAGCACCGAGTACGGGTTTAAACAGGAAACTCAATTGGAACACGTTTACCTGAGGTGCCGTTTTTGAAATTATACCAAGGATAATATCTTGCCCGAGAGTTGCAAGCAAAATCGGCGATGCTATCTGAAGCCCCATGTATAAAACGTTCGAGGTTGTTCTTACGAGATAATCAAGGTTTATAATCTGCTCCAAAGGAATATGAACGGCAAACAAAGGAAAAATCGTAAAACTTCTTACAAGAGCATTAAATACCCAATACATTCCGCCTATTTCCATAAAAATACAGAGTGCCATAATTGTAATCATACGGCTCAAAATAGAGGTTTGACTGTTTGTCGAAGGGTCCATAACCATTGCGGAAGACAAACCCATTTGCGTATTTATCATATCTCCACCCGCTTCAATCGCCATAATTATCAACTGCGCAATATATCCGATAATAGCACCGACAGCAAAATTCAAAACCATCAGGAGCAAAGGCGAAATACCCGCAGGAGAAGGCCCGGGGTGAAGCAAAGGAGTAATAATAATCGTTAAAATGAATGCCAGAGAAAGTTTTACCGTGGAATTGATTTCTTTTCTGTTAAGAACGGGCGCAAATCTTATAAACCCTAAAAGGCGTGCAAAGACGAGAAATCCTGCGGAAAAATACCGTTCGAATTCCGGAAAAAGTATTGAGATTTGCTGAATTAAATTATCCGTTTGAAACCTCCTTCTGTTTTACCGAAGGCGGAGTATCAAGTTCAAACGGGGTTTCGGGCTCGTCAAGAGTCAGAAACTCGAGACCGTCAACTTCTTCCACAACGGTTTCATCTCCCTTAACACTGACTTCAAAATCTATAATATTACTTCCCTCTTTAAGAACGCAAACACTCGTTTTACCTTCTTTCAAGGGGTGAATAATAAACGTATTTTTCTCGTTCATAACAGTAACAACGGGATAAATATTAACAACGGACGGATCCTGAATTTTTATATCCGTAAGTTTTCCGTCGGACGTAATAATACAGTCCTCATAAGCATGGGCTGACAGTGTAGTCAGAAATATCGAAAATATCAGTATTTTTTTAATCACTTGAACGCCTTTTTATTACCGTCCCAAAATCTTGTTCGTTTCAACAAAATTTGCTTTCGGCATCGGTGCTTTCGGAGCAGTATCGTATTTTATCTTATGCTGTCTGTCAATATATGGAACTTTACCCGGATTTCTCATAATTTCCTTTGCTCCGGGCATATTCATATCTCGTTTCATTTCATCATCAAAAGGTTTTGTATATCTGTAATAATCAGACGGAAGCACATAAGTATCGCTTTTTGAAATTCCGTTAAAAGCAATCGCCGCACCTTCGTTAAATAAATTCGTAAGCAGTTTTATAAAACCCAAACCGCCGATTATGATTACCAAAAATACGGCAAAAATTTTCGGTGCCGCTGCAATAGTTTGCTCCTGCACCTGCGTTACAGCCTGAATAATACCGACAATAAGGCCGATTGCCGCCGCAGTCAATACACACGGCATTGAGATTGAAAGCATTGTTATAAAGCCTTTTGCTAAGTATTCAGTTAACATTTCCATAATTTATGTGTTCCTATTTTCAGACCTTTTAGTTATAACTTTGTACAAGCCCCTGAACAATGAGCGACCAGCCGTCAACTGCAATAAATATCAGCAGTTTGAACGGAAGCGAAATAATTGTCGGCGAAAGCATAAACATACCCAGTGCCAAAAGTATATTCGCAACAACCAAATCGAGTACAATAAACGGTACAAAAACTACAAAACCGATTTCAAAAGCAACCTTGAGTTCGCTCAAAATATATGCGGGTGCGATTTCCCAAATAGAAAGTTCGTCAGGTGATTTCGGTGCATTCTTTTTTCTGAGTTCGATAAAGAATGCCAAATCCGATTCCCTTGTCTGTTTAAGCATAAATTCTTTTAAAGGTTTTGAGCCCTCGTCTATTGCCACAACAAGATTTCCGTTCTTTTGATAAGGAATTGAGCCTTTTTCATACATCTGCTCAAAAACTCCGCCCATTGTATAAAAAGTTAAAATCATACAAAGTCCGATTGTAACTATTGACGGAGGAACCTGAACGCCCATTGCTGTCTTAAGCAGAGAAAATACTATTGTAAATCTCAAAAAAGAAGTCATACAGCAAAATACAAACGGTAAAAGTGAAAACAACGACATTACCGTCAGCATTTGCAATACGGGATTCATATCCTGAAGGACATTATTCATTTCCCTGCCCTCCGATATTTTCAGCCGTACTTAAACTGATTTTTTCCGCAAGATTTCTCATAACGGAACTGTATGGCGCTTTTTGAGTAGTTCTGATTCCCATTCTGTCCGTATAAAGTTTGTTTTTGGTAACAATCTCAGCCTGTTCTCTTACGCTTTTTGTCGAAAAATCTTCGGTTTCCGAAGACATTATTGCCGGAATTCTTTCTTCATAACCGCCTCTCGGATTGAGTTTGGAAATAAGAGTTGTTCTTTCGGTATCGCCCGCAATAAGGAATTTTTCCTCTCCTGCGGAAACTATATAAAGTGTTTTTCTCGGCCCTATGGACAATGTGTCGAGAACTTTCAGGCACTTGCCGCCGCTAACCTTATTTCCTCCGTTCGTTGCCTGTTTGAAGATAAGAACGGTTACGGCCAAAACGCCTGCCATTGCTAACATATATACAATAAAATTAGTTAAATATCCCATTTGCTACCTCTCTTGACATTAATCAGGTGAGTTTATATTTTATTAATTCTCCTTTTTAAAAAGTCAAGAATTTTTTATCCTAATTACCCTCGCCTACCTCGAAATCGCTGTAATCGAAATCGTCTTCAGCATTGCCTTCCTGTCCTTCGCCTTCACCCGCGGTATTTTGCTCAACAGGAACTTCCATATCGGTAATTTTGTTTATTCTTACACCGAATCTGTCGTTTATTATTACCAATTCGCCTCCGGCAACGTCTTTACCGCCGACTTTTAAAGTTACATTGTTATCGTAAACCGAGCATAAATCGACAATTAAACCTTCTTCTATGCTCTTAAGTTCTCCGAGAGTAAGTTTTACCTTATCAAACTCGGCAGACATATCAACCTGTATAGTGTCCCAAAGATTAGTTGTTGTATTAGTCATATTATTTCCTCCCGACGTATCATAGGGTACTATGATTTTTACATTTGGTTTCAGTTTAAATTTTTGTACAATATTTTCACAAACAAGCGTCATTTCCGAAGGACTGCTGTTTTCAAAAACAACAATATCGCCGATATCAAGTTTTTTGATATCAACAAGCGGAAATGCCGTTGTTCCGACAATCAGATTTACATCAACAAGACAGTGCTTGAAATTATTATCCGTAAATTGCGGAGGTTTCTGCTCAGTTTCCTTGGGAATTAAAATGTCCTTCGGAACTGAAATAATGAATTTCGCAGCATTGTCGGATATAGGGCTCTTTACGAAATATGTGAGGTGAAGAATCTCGCTGTAGCGTCTGTTTGGCTCGATATTAAAATTCGGGGCAAGGGCTTCATATAAATAATCGTTAAAAGCCGTGATAATTCTCGCTTCCAGTTCGGAAACTTCGGTTAAATCAAATCTTTTATTATTTTTGCCTAAGATTTTATCCAGAATAACGTTTATCGCATCTTGAGAAATCCTTATATAGACATCGTTTTTGGAATTAATTTTAATCTTGGTAACAAAAAAAGTATCATTTTGGGAAAGCACGTTCATATTGGTGCTTATGGCTTCAAGTTTATACTCAAAGCCGTCAAAAAAGAATTCTGAACTGCAGTTTTTGATAACAGGCGTGAATACGGAATCGTACCAGCCAAACTGTTTATATAATTCGTCAAAAAATATAGAATTCATCATATTTCTATCCCGCCCCATAATATGATACGGGAATTTTTAAATCATGACATCATCTATATAAAGGATAAAATTAAGCGTTAACCGCCTTCAGAAGTCTTTCCCAGACTTCTTCGATTGAGCCGTTTGCATCAATTTTATACAAAACTCCTTTTTTCTCGTAAAACTCAATCAGCGGCGCCGTTTCCTTAAAGTATGTATCAAATCTTGCCTTGGCGGTTTCTGCGTTGTCATCTGCTCTTGTTTTTAATTCAACCTGACACTTGTCGCAAATATTTTCCACCTTTGAGGGTTTGAATTTTTTGTTATAAATTTCTCCGCATTTCGGACAGGATTGACGGTGAATAATTCTGTCCAGAAGAATTTGTGTATCAATGTCGAAATATATTGCCTTGAAGGAAACTTTGTCATCTCCGTCAACTTTTTTGTTTATTTCTTCAAGTTTCAGAGCCTGTTCAAGACTTCTCGGATATCCGTCGAGAACATAGCCGTTTCTGCAATCCTCACCGGATAATTTTTTGCCTATAATCGTTGCAACAACATCAATCGGAACAAGTTGTCCCTTGTCGATAAATGATTTTGCAAGCATTCCCTCTTCCGTTCCTTTTGAAATTTCCGCTCTCAAAAGTGATCCTGTATCAACATGGGGAAAACCCAAATATTCCGACAAAGTATTGGTCTGAGTGCCTTTTCCGCATGCCGGAGGCCCTAAAAATATAAATTCTCTTCTCATTTTTTTAACTCCTGTTTCTATTCAATTATACAATCAACAGGTCTTTTTTCAAAATCCCGCCCAGCATATAAAACGACCCGCAAATTATATTGAGTTTATCTTTGGATAACTGAATATTTGGTGAATATTTTTGGGATTTAACAGGGCATTTTTCTTTTAATTCTTCATAAGTGCAGGCATTAGGATAATCGAAGCCGTTCAGATAAACTTCGTCATCTTTCCTGAAAAGAATTTCCATCATATCTTTGTAATCTTTTGTTCTCAAACACCCGAAAACAAAACGTCTTGGGAGAGCAGGGAAATAATAATCAAGATTTTTTCTTAATGCTTCAATTCCGTTCGTATTATGCGAAGCGTCAATAATCAGATTTTCCCCGGGGAAATATTCAAACCTGAACGGGTTTTTAACCTTGGAAAGCCCTGCCTTTATTGTATCATAACTGATTTCGGGATAAATATAATTTATTGCTTCCAAAACCAAAGCCAAGTTTTCAGCCTGATGCAAACCTTTTAAAGAAAGTGCTTCAAGGAAATCTTCCCGAACATTGGGAGAGGTCAAAATAAGCATGGAATCACATTCATCAGCCTTGTCTTTTATTGCTTCATAAGCCATTGAAGTTATTACGGGAGAGTTCGGTTTAATTATTCCTGCCTTTTCAAAAGCGATTTTTTCTTTCGTATCCCCGAGCCTGTCCGTATGGTCCAAATCTATATGCGTAATTATTGAGCATAGATTTTCCTTAATAACGTTTGTTGCGTCAAACCGCCCGCCCATGCCTGTTTCCAATATAACCACATCAACATTGTTTTCTGCAAAATACAAAAACATTATGCAGGTTAAAACTTCAAATTCCGTAAGATGTGTTTGTAGTTCTTCGATTTTTTCTTTGATAATCTCAAAATATTTAACAAAATCTTTTTCAGAGATTTCTGCTCCCGAAATCTTTATCCTTTCTGTATATTCAAAAATATGCGGACTTGTATAAAGCCCTGTTTTATATCCCGCCTCGCGCAAAACAGCATCAAGCATTGCGCAAACAGAGCCTTTCCCGTTTGTTCCCGCAACGTGAATATATTTGAGTTTATCCTGCGGATTACCGAGACTTTTCAGGATTTCGGAAATTCTTTCCAAACCCAAATCCACGTAAAACATTCCGCTTGAAGTCAGTTCTTTGATTGCTTCAGAGTATTCCATATAAACATTTTAGGAGTAAATAAACCCTCAAGTCAACAATGTTTATACAAGCAGACCATAGATATCGGTTTTGAGTTCTTCTCTTGTTTTGTTGTTTACGAAGCCTTTATACAATTCCACAAGTTTATCGGTTATACAGGATAATACTCCACTGTTTGTATTGTCCGAATTGGTTATGTATGAGCCGATAAGTTGTTTGGTTTTGGAATTATAACCTTCCTGTTTATTAAACTCGTAAATGTTTGAATAGCCTATAATTGTACCGCCCTGTTCCCAGCATGGTTTAACGCGTGAAGTGACGGAAAAAATCAGGTTGTCGTCGACAGTGTTCATCATCTTCAATGCTTTTTTAAAACGTAACATTTCCATTCTGTCGGCCAGGTTTACAATTTCCCTGATATCAGGGCTCATAAGGAATTTGCCTTTGAAATTGTTGTTTTGTTGTGTGTAATTGTTGATTGGTGCTATTTTCATACCTTCTCCTGTAATAAATTTATGCCATCATATTCAAAATATCATCTTGTAATTCTGTTCTCGATTTCTTCTCCGTTCTGAGATAAAACTCTTCAAGCGCAGTTGTTATTACGCTTAACTTATTCGGAGTATAACCGAATGAATCGGAAGTTACGGTTACCAATTCACGGGCGCTTCCCTTTATGCCTTTTTGGGTAATCAGTCTGTATTTTGCAACAAAACCGATAATATCGTCCCGCTTATAGAACTTTACCGTTCTGTCAATACTGAAGCGCAGACCGTCTTTAACTCTTGACATAGCATACAAAGCATTCCTGAAACGTGCAAGTTCCGTTTCGTTTGCAGAATCAACCAATTCCCTTATCCCGGAATTATATACAAACTTACCGTTAAAACTTTTATTCTGCTGTGTATTGCCGTTAACCGGTGATACTTTCATACCTTCTCCGTAAATGTATTAATCTATGCCATAATATTGTAGATACAGTCTTTTAGTTCAGATTTGGAATCTTTTTCCGCAATTTTTAAGTAAAAGTCTTCAATTGCTTTGCTTATCAGGCTCAATTTATTATGTGCAATATCGTTTGAGCCGGAAGATATTGATGAAATAAATTCCTGCGTGGTTTCATCATTACCGTTTTGCTTGAAAATTTTATAATTTACCACATAACCTATTTTTTGATTATTCAATTCGTAAAATTTTATCCGCTTATGCAGCCCGAAATAAAGACCATCGTCAATCTTTTCCATTGCATTCAGAACATTTTTAAACCGTGCAAGTTCTGTTTTGCCTGAACTTTCAACAATCTCACGCATGGCAGTATTAAAGATGAATCTGCCTTTAAAATTATTGCTGATTTGTGTCGGATTGCTATTTATCGGTGATAATTTCATATATTTCCTTTGAAAATTAATATACTACTAATTACCGATAAGTGTCAAGTATATTATGCCTCGGATTCGGCAGGAAGATTTTTCTGATTAATTTCTTCTTCTTCCTCTTTGGGGATATTAATCGGAAGTCTGAAACCAAAGGTTGAGCCCTCGCCCTCTTTAGAATTTACAAATACCTGACCGTTGTGGTGTTTTTCAACAGTAACTTTGACAAGGTGCAAACCTAAACCCGTACCCTTTACGGTATGAGCATCATTTTCAACTCTGAAAAATCTGTCAAAAATTTTCTTCTGATATTTTTCGGGAATTCCCGGTCCCTGATCTTCAACGCTGACTTCAACAAAATCTCCGTCACGTGAGCGTTCTGCACGGACTTTTATGCGTTTTCCGTCAGGTGAATACTTGATCGCATTTGTAAGAATATTCATAAATGCTCTTGAAATACTTTCAACATTCAGGTAAATTTCAGGCAAATCCGGCTCTTTCATTATAGAAATGGTCAAATCGTGTTCTTTTGCAAGCACCTGTACCTGATTAACAGCATCTTCAATGATTTCCATAATGTTCTGTTTGGATTTTTCAAGACGTACATTTTGTGATTCGTAACGTGAAAAATCAAGTATATCGTTTACCATACGGTTAAGTCTTATGATTTCCTGATTCATAACTCCGATAAATTCTCTCTGAGTGTTGAAATCAAAATCGTTTCCGAAATTATAAAGTGTATCAATATAACTTCTGAGAACTGTTACCGGTGTTCTGAGTTCATGAGAAACATTTGAAATAAAGTGTGAACGCAATTCGTCCATTTCAACATCTTTTGTGACGTCAATAAGAACTATGATGTAACCGACATAAGCATTTGAACGGGTAAACATCGGAGAAATCAGGCATTTTATTATGCGCTTATCAATTTCGATATTGAAAGGAACAGGATTTCCTTCCTCTTCAATAGGAGTATCCTTAAACTGAGCAATTTTATCCGCAAAACAAAATTCACCGGAAGAATCGCAGAACTGCTGAATTTGAGTTCCGACAATATTTTCTTCCGAAACCTCAAGAAGTTTCTTTGCGTGATTATTGACCATAATAACTTTGTCATGGTTATCACAGACGACAACGCCGTTTACAATACTCATCAGCACCGATTCGAGTTTATTTCGTTCAAAAGTCAGGCTTTCAATTGTCTGTTCGTTGTAACGGCTGAGTTTTTCGGACATATCGTTAAATGCCGTATAGAGTTCTTTTATTTCGTTATCAACGTTTTTATCTTCAATCAGATACCCGAATTCGCCCGATGAAATCTTTTTAACACCCTGATAGAGTTTCCTCAATTCCGTCGTTATGATTGAGGAGTTCATATAAATAATGCCTACAATCACAAGCCATATAAGCAGGAACACTGTCGCAATCGAAACCTTTGAAGTTGCAGAAACTTTATCGATTATTCTTCCCGAAAGTCCTACGGTTACCGAGCCGACATTTGTTGATTCGGACATGTTTTTGACAACCATTGGTGAACTTACCGTAATTCTTGCCTTTTCAGCCTGTTCGGAATAGTCGTCTTTGCTTGAATATATTTCTTTGGAATCTTTATCTTTGAATATTATGTATGAAATGTCATCATTGCTCTTGAGTACTGAGGTTGCATTTGTTCTCAAAGCATCATATTTTGCAAGTTGAGGAACTTCTTTTGTAACCTCAACTCCTTCTATTGCAAGTGTTTTGGAGAGAATCTGCCCAAAATTTTTATAGGCATTATTAAGGCTTTTATCAATGCTCAAGGTCGCAAACCAGGCCGTAGTCAGGATAAACAGTGTACTTATAATAAGCCCGACAATAATCAACCTCGTCTGAGCATTGAAACCCTTCTTTTTTTTCTCCTCTTTTTTCTCAGCACTGACTTTTTCCATACCGAAATTATATCATGTAAAGATTTTTGTAGCAAGAAAGAAGGCAATAAACAGGGTTTATTAATTCTGATTTGCATAATATTTTGCCCGAAAATATTGCGGGAGGGATTATAACCATGCTATACTTGTATATAGAATAGGGGCGAATATTGAAGAAGTTATCCATAGCTATTTATTGGCACATGCACCAGCCTGTGTATAAACTTGAAGGCACGTATTTGATGCCATGGTCACGTTTGCACGCCGTTAAAGATTACCTCGACATGGTATTGTTTTTGGAGAGATTTCCGAAACTAAAACTGAATGTTGATATTGTACCCGCTCTTGTTGACGCAATTATAGAATACACAAACGGTGTGAACGATATACACTCCGAACTTACCTGTTCAGATGTTGAAAAGATGACAGACGAAGAAAAATCGTTCATACTAAACAATTTCTTCAGTTCGAAATACGAAACAATGATTTTCAGAAGTGAAAATTATAAAAATCTGTTTCAAAAACGTTTTTCAAACGACGATTTGGGAATAAATGATTTCTCAAATCAGGAACTTTCCGATTTGATGGCATTGTTTAACCTCGTCTGGATTGACCCTGTTCATTTTTCACGTTACCCGAGATTGCAGGAACTTTGGGATAAGCAGTATAATTACACGCTCGATGACAGAATCGAAATCATCAATTTTCACCGTCAGATAATGAGCGAGATTATACCGACATACAAACGTTTTATCAGCGAAGGGCGATTGGAACTTACAACAGGTGCTTATTATCACGCAATTCTGCCGATTTTGACGGATATGAAAACGGTACTGAAAAACGCTTTCACGACCGAAAATTTACCGCCTTCACTTGATATGCAGGGTGATGCGGAATATCAGGTCAGAACTGCACTAAACAGAATTGAAGAAGTTTTCGGTGTCCGTCCGAAGGGATTTTGGCCGCCGGAAATCTGCCTGTGCAATAAAACTCTCAATCTGCTCGCTAAAGAGGGTATTGAGTGGACTATATCGGACGAAGGTATTCTTTCAAGTTCTATCAATGCTGAATTTATAAGAGATTTTAAAGGAAATCTTGCAGATCCTTATCATCTGCTAAAAGTTTATGAATACCAGGCAAAAGAGCGGCCGATAAATGTTATCTTCCGTGACAGAAATATTCCGAACCTGATTAACTTTGAGTACGCCGGTATTGATTCCCGAATTGTTGCAGATGACCTGTACGACAAAATCAAAATTATTCAGAGTAAACTCCTTGTTTCGCCTGATGACACGCATTTGCTGACCATCGCTCTTGACGGAGAAAACTGTTGGGAAAATTACCAAAACGACGGTAATGATTTTCTTAACAATGTTTATTCGGCAATTACAAACGATGAAACCTGCGAAACAGTTTTAATCTCTGATTATATAAGAGAGGATAAGTATAAAAAGCCTCTTAACAAGATTGTCCCGGGCTCTTGGATTGATCAGACTTTTGTATATTGGATTGGAGAAACCACCAAAAATAAAGCATGGAAATATCTGAAAGACGCAAAAGATGCCCTTGATAAATTTTCGAGAGAAAATCCCGGCAGTCCGAATATTGAAGAAGCACGCAGAGAATTAATGATTTCTCAGGGAAGCGACTGGTTCTGGTGGTACGGCGAGCCGAATAATTCCGGACAGGATTACGTTTTTGACTACATGTTCAGAGAAAGACTGAAAAATGTATATCAAAAAATAGGTTATACTCCGCCGGAAGACCTTGACAATACTTTTATAACCAAAGTTGATATTCCTTTCAAACGTCCGACCGGCTTAATTTCACCACGCATGGACGGACTGTCCGAAAGTGACCCTGACTGGTGTTTTTCAGGGAACATAAGCCTCATCGACGGACCTGTTTTCAGAGAAAGTAAAAATGTCGATAAAATCCATTTTGGCTGCGATGACAGAAATATGTATTTCAGGCTTCATGTCAACAAAGGCAGCAGTGAAATGAGTTTTATCGAGCGTATTAATCAGTTCTATATTTATTTAAGAAATGCGACAAACATCAGAAGCCGTGCATATATAAGACTAATAAGCAAAACTGATAATCCTTATCCGATTTTGAGGGAAAAATTTGACAATGAATTAACATTAACACTTGTCAAGGATACTCTTTATCCTCCGAGATTAACCACATGCCTGCACCCGAATATGTGGACGCTTGCTAATCCTGAAGGGGTCAGAATGGTTTATAATGACGTGATAGACCTGTCCATACCGTTTGATACAATAGGAATTAATCCCGGTGAGACGGTAGAGTTTTTCCTGGCAAATACGGATTCAAGCGTAAAGAATACGTATATTCCGCAGGAAATTTTGCTCTCGATGACAAGAAAATAAGAATTAAATTAATATAAAAAGGCGGGTTTGAAACCCGCCTTTTTTATTTTACTTAACTTCTTTGAAAATCAATGTTGCATTGTGTCCGCCAAATCCGAACGAATTGGAAAGTGCGGCACGCACTTTCTTCTCGCGCATTTTGTGCGGAACATAATCAAGATTTGCAACGTGTTCGTCCTGATTATCAAGATTAATCGTCGGCGGAACTTTTCCGTCAGTAATAGTCTTAATACAAACTATTGCTTCAACCGCACCCGTTGCACCAAGCATGTGACCGTGCATACTCTTTGTTGAACTTACGAGCAGATTAGGATTTTTCTCTTTATCGCCAAAAATCTGTGCGATTGCCTGAGATTCCGCAATATCACCCAAACCCGTGCTTGTTCCGTGAGGATTGATATAATCAATGTCTTCAGGTTTAAGTCCCGCATCTGCAAGAGCAAATTCCATTGCCTTCAAAGCACCTTTGCCTTCAGGATCCGGTGCAACCATATCGTAAGCATCAGCCGTCTGGCCGTAACCTGCCATTTCGGCATAAATCTTTGCACCACGTGCTTTTGCGTGTTCATATTCTTCAAGAACTACAACCCCTGCACCTTCGCCCATAACAAATCCGTCTCTGTCTCTGTCATAAGGTCTTGAGGCTTTTTCAGGCTCATCATTTCTCTTTGACAAAGCCCTGCATGCCGTAAATGCACCCATACCAAGATGTGAAATAACCGCTTCACAGCCTCCTGCAACAATTACGTCGGCATCACCGTACTGAATGCTTCTGAAAGCATCACCTATCGAATGTGTACCGGTGGCACAAGCGGAAACAACCGCCTTATTAACACCTTTGTATCCGTGCTTCATGGAAATTCTGCCTGATGCCATATCCGCAATCAGCATTGGCACCGTAAACGGAGAACATTTCGTCGGGCCTTTTTCGATTATTGCAAGGTGGTTTTTTTCAAATGTGCTGAAACCGCCTGCCGCAGCACTAACCATAACACCAATTTTATAAGGGTCAATGTTTGCTTCGTCAATCCCTGCATCAGCAATAGCCTCATCAGCGGCAACAATGGCAAATTGTGTAAATCTGTCCATTCTTTTTGCCTCTTTCGGTCCTAAAACTTCCTCGGCATTAAAATCTTTATTTTTTATTTCTGCGGCTATCGTTACGGTATGCCCTTCAAGCGGTATATTTTCAATATGAGAAGTACCGCTTTTGCCTTCAAGCATGCTCTTCCAAAATTTATCAACACCTACACCGCAGGGTGTAATAGCGCCCAAACCTGTTATAACTACTCTTCTGTTTAACATATTTATATTTCCCCTGATTAAAACAAAAGAGAGCGGCAAAATCTATAATATTTTACCCACCCTCTTTTAAATCTAACTCTGCATAACTAATTATGAGTGAGACTCAATGTAGTTAACTGCATCTTGAACTGTTTGAATTTTTTCAGCTTCTTCATCAGGAATTTCGCAACCGAATTCTTCTTCAAAAGCCATAACCAATTCAACTGTATCTAATGAGTCAGCACCAAGATCAGCTGTAAAACTTGCTTCAGGAGTAACTAAAGCTTCATCGCAGCTTAATTGGTCAACTACAACTTTTTCTAATGTACTCATTCTTTTTTCCTCTTATTTATTGTGTAATACACTATTCATACAAAATTATACACTTTCAATGTTATTTTGCAATAAAGTAACAAAATTGTTACAGTTCGTAAACAAAACCTTGTCTAGATTATCAAACCGCCTGCAACTTCAAGCACCTGGCCTGTTACATAATCAGCGTCCAGAGCGAGGAATTTGATAACCTTGGCAACATCTTCAGGTGTACCCATTCTTCTTAACGGAATCATTTTCATGTATTCTTCGGTATTTGTAAGATTTTCTGTCATCGCTGTCATGATAAATCCCGGAGCAACCGCATTTACACGAATATTTCTTGAGCCGAATTCTTTGGCAAGAGATTTTGTCAAACCTACCAGGCCTGCTTTTGATGCGGAATAATTTGCCTGGCCGGGGTTTCCGTGCAAGCCTACAACACTTGATAAACTTACGATTGAACCTGTTCTTGCCTTCATCATATGTTTAATTACGGCATGCGTTACATAAAAAGCACTTGAAAGGTTAACGTTTATAACCGCTTCCCACTGAGCAGCGTCCATTCTTACAAACAAGCCGTCTTTTGTGATACCTGCATTGTTGACAAGAACATCGATTTTGCCGTGTTCCGCAATCATTTTTTCAACTGCTTCAACAACAGCATCATTTTTTGAAACATCGAACTGATAATAATACGCATTTGCACCGCAAGCCCTGATTTCGTCAAGAGCCGGTTTTGCTTCTTCTTCCGAACAAATACCGTTGATAATAATATCACAGCCTGCTTTTGCAAGAGTTACGGCAGTGCATAAACCTATTCCTCTTGTTGCACCCGTAATTAAAGCTATTTTTCTCTCTGTCATAATTTTCTCCTTTTCGAATTCTCCCCTCTCCTTAAAGAGAAGGCCGGGGTAAGATACCCCGTCAGATTTTATATCTTTACTAATTTTCCTCTCAATTCGTTTATTGTACTATTAAGAGATTCTTTGTCAAATATGTTATATGTACGTGCATCAGGTACAATTTTTCTGTTCAAACCGGCTAAAATTGTTCCCGGGCCGATTTCTACAAACGTATCAACTCCTTCTTCCGCCATTTTTTGTATAGTTTGTGTCCAGAGTACCGAAGAATAAATCTGCCTTGGCATTTTCTCCCTGAAAGCCTCTGCTGTTACGGTTTCATCGGCATCAACATTTGTAATAACAGGGAATTTTGCATCATTTAACGGTAAATCCGTCACAAATTCTTTAAATTTACTCCCCGCCTGTTCCATATATTTTGAATGGAAAGCACCCGAAACGGGAAGCGGAACAACCCTTCTTGCACCGTTAGCAAGTATGTATTCTCCTGCCCTGTCAACCGCTTCTTTGTCGCCTGTTATAACAGTCTGTACGGGCGAATTGTAATTTGCAACATCAACATACCCGTATTTCAGACCTTCTTTTATACCCGCCTTGATTACTTCGTCCGCTGCATTAAGAACGGCAGACATTGCTCCGCCTTTAACTTCGCCCATTAATTCCGCACGTTTTTGAATAGCCTTAAGAGTGGTTTCCAAATCCATAACACCTGCGCAATACATTGCGCAATATTCTCCGAGCGAATGTCCTGCGGCATAATTTGGAGAATAAATTGAGGGATAACTGTTAAGACTTTCTTTTAAAACTTCTAATGCTGCAATTGATGTCGTTACAATGGCAGGCTGAGTATTTATTGTCTGTTTTAAATCCTCCTCAGGGCCTTCAAAACACAGTTTGGTAATGCTTCTTCCCAAAACTTCATCGGCTTTGTCAAAAATCCGCCTTGCGGTTTCGTAATTATCATATAAATCTTTTCCCATTCCGACAGTTTGGGCTCCCTGCCCCGGAAAAAGAAATGCTATTTTATTCATATCTCTGCTCCCTAAATATTTATTCTCAGCAAATTCCTTTTCTTAAACGCACAATTGCGCCACCATAAGTCATACCTGCACCAAACCCGCAAAGTATGGCGGTTGAGCCGAGTTTCAGTTTGCCCTGTTCAACACTCTCAGCCAATGCCAAAGGTATTGATGCGGCAGATGTGTTGCCGTATTTTTCAATATTTACAACAACCTGTTCGTCAGTATAACCCAATCTTTCCTGTATGGCCTGAATTATCCTCAGGTTTGCCTGATGAGGCACAAGATAATCAATATCCTCAGCCTTCAGGCCTGCTTTTTCAACCATTTCCGACACAAACTGCGGGACTGTTCTTGCCGCAAATTTGTAAACCTCTTTGCCGTTCATGGTGATTTTTGATTCACGCTCATCACAAGGCTTAACAAGCGGACAATTCTGCCCGGGAAGCGGGTATTCAATCATATCTCCGATATACCCGTCCGAACGGATATCAAGAGCAATGACGTCATCAACTCCGTCATCAGATGCGGTTACAACCATTGCACCCGCAGCATCACCGAAAAGTATTGAAATTGAACGGTCTTTCCAGTCCAAAAGCCTTGAATTGTTATCCGTTGCAACAAGCAGAATGTTCTTATACAAACCGCATGCAATATACGCTTTTGCAATACTCAGAGCATAAATCAAACCCGTACACGCAGCAGTAATATCAAAAGCGGGAATTTGTCTTTTTATCCCGAGTTTTGCCTGCATAAGACAGCCGATTGTCGGGTATAATCTTGGCGGTGCGGAAGATGCGGCAATAATTAAATCTATATCCTGAACATCAATTCCCGAATTTGCAATCGCTTTTTTTGCAGCCTCATAACCCAAATCAACCGCGTCCTGATTGCCTGAAACCATTCTGCGTTCTTTAATTCCCGTTCTTGAGTAAATCCATTCGTCCGAGGTATCATAAAGTTTGGTTAAATCATCATTCGTAATGACAGTTTCAGGTACACTATACCCGACACCTGCAATTTTTAACGGTATAGCACCCTGTATCATTTTCATCTCTCCCGACTTACGCAATACTCTCGGCGATTTTATTATTAACGCCTTTTTCTACGGCCTCTTTTGCAACTCTTACTGCATTTTTAATCGCATACGCTCTGCTTCTGCCGTGTGAAATTACCGTAATGCCTTTTACACCGAGAAGGAGCATTCCGCCGAATTCTTCATAGTTAATCTTTTCATGGATTCTCTTTAAGAATGGTTTAGCAAGAGATCCGATTATCAAACCGAGAATGTCGGATTTAAATTCACTCTTAATCATTTTGAGAAGAAGTGATGCAGTACCTTCGGTAACCTTCAGTACAACGTTTCCGACAAAACCGTCGCAGACAATTACGTCACAGACATTAAGGAATAATTCTCTTCCTTCAACATTACCCATAAAGTTGAATTTTTCTTTTTCTTCTTCAAGCAAATTGTATGTCTGCTGAGCAAGTTCGTTTCCTTTGCCTGCTTCTTCTCCGATATTCAAAACACCTACACGGGGCTTTTCAATTCCCAAAATATTTTTAGAGAAAATCATACCCATACTTGCAAACTGTTTAAGCATTTGAGGAGTACAATTACTGTTTGCACCGCCGTCAATAATAACAATCGGTTTTCTCATCGTAGGAAGAGTAACCGCAATTGCAGGTCTGTCTATGCCCTGAATTCTGCCCAATCCGAACAGGCTTGATGCCATAGCCGCACCCGTAGAGCCTGCCGCAACAAGTGCATCAGAACTTCCCGTAGCAACAGAATTTACGGTCAAAACAATAGAAGAATTTTTCTTCTTACGGATTGCCTGTCCCGGAGCCTCGCCCATTTCAATGATTTCTGAGGCATGGGTAACTTTTATGTCCAAAGATTTAACATCGATGCGGATTCTGTAACGTTTTCCCGCTTTGCCGCAATCCGATAAAAATCCCTCCTGTTGGATTCTTTCAAGACATTCTTCAATTCTGTCCTGTTTACCAACCAATTCGATACCGACACCGTATTCATGAGCAGCCCAAACCGCACCCGCAACTATTTCGAACGGTGCGTGGTCTCCTCCCATTGCATCAACTGCTATTCTGGTCATTAACTCTATCCCCTTTTAGTGATTAGTAACCGGCGATTAGTGAATAGTTCACAATTTTACTCACTATCCGCCACTTTTATTCTTCTGTTTTTTCTTCTTTAACTTCTTCTGCTTTTTCTTCTGCTTTTGCTTTAGTTGTTTTTTCAGCAGGCTTTGAAGTTTTCTTGGTAGTCTTCTTTGCTGTCGCGGTTTTCTTTGCAGGAGCCTTCTTTGCAGTTTTAACTTCTTGTTTTACTGCTTCTTCTTTCTTTTCTGCTCCGTCAACAAAACCTTCAGCCTTTCTTGAAACAACTTTTCCCTTGTACTGTCCGCATGCCGTGCAAACGGTATGTGCAAGCATTTTCTGACCGCAATTAGGACATGTTGTCAAAACCGGCTTGGTTGCCTTCCAATTGCTTCTTCTTTTACCCTGAGCGCTATGCCCTGTTCTTTTCTTTGGTACTGCCATTTTTCTATACCTTTCTTTCTGCTAATTATATTTTTTCCGTGTTGTAAAAATCGGGAAATAAAAGGGTTTTAGTCCTTTCGTTCAATCTTGATGGTCTTAAAAATATCCATTCTGTCATCGTGAACTTCTATATCTTCATCAGATACAAACATTCCCTCTTTACAATTTATACCACAAACCTTTTTATTTGGTAAAGATAATATTACAGATTGATACAATAAGTCATAAATGTCAATTTCTTTTTCACCGTTGAGGTCGGTAATAAACTGTCCGCGTGAGAGTTCCAACTCTTGTCCGTATTCGTCCTGAAGAGCATGCTTTGCATAAGTTTCTTCAATATCAATATCGAGATTGTATTCAAACTCGTTCAGACATCTGTCGCATGTAAGTTTTATTTTTCCTTCCGCAAAACCGGAAACCTCAACAAATTCGCCGAGTGATTTTAAATCAAGTTCGGAATGCAGATTGCAATTCAACTCCTCAATACAATCATCAAAAACGTAATGAAGGGTTTTATTCGGTTCAAACTCTATGTCTTCAATTAAAACTTTGTGCATGTTTTCTCCGTGAATCGTGAGCAGGAAATTGAAAATAAGTCACTA
>DBYM01000062.1:6562-14634 GCA_002309875.1 Cyanobacteria bacterium UBA1186 | reverse complement strand
TCCTGAAATTTGTGTTGAAACAAAGCACAGTTTCTTAATCGGGCCTATCGGCTCTTTTTCAACCAAAACAGGGGTCGGACTTTTCATCAGTTGTTTTAATTCCGCATAAACTGCCTGCGGATTGTCAAAATACATTACAACCGGTGTTGCAGAGCCTTTTAAAAACAAAATTACTGCCATTCTCGTTTTCTGAGGTGTGTTAAAATTCTGAACCATTATTATGCTCTCCTTTTTTATTTAACTGTTATATTATAATATAAAAAGTCAATAGTGAATAGTGAGTAGTGAATAGTGGTTAATAAAATAAACGACATTTTAAAAAATGACGGTGTAATTGCCTTTGTAACAGATACGGTATGGGGTTTGGGCTGTCTGCCTTCAAGTGAAAATGCCGTTAAAAAAATTTACGAAATTAAACACAGAGAGGCGAAAAAACCTCTGATTTTGATGAGCCACGACATTTATCCGCTTTTAGATTATGTAAAAAATCCGATAGAGAAAGAGGCTCAGCGTCTGATAAAAAAACATTTTCCCGGAGCACTGACGGTCGTTTTGGAAAAATCCGAAAATACTCCTGATTACTTAACTTCAAACATGCCGACCGTAGGTATTCGTGTTCCCGATAACCTGACTTTTGCAGAAATCTGCAGAAATATTGAAGGCGGAGTTCTTGCCACAACAAGTGCAAATATTTCGGGCGAACAGCCTGCACTGACTTATGAAGAAGCGGTCAAATACATCGGAGATAAGGTTGATTTCGTTGTTCCGTCAGGCGGATTTGAAGCACAGGGGAGAGCCTCAACCGTAATCGGTTTCAATGAGGGCAATGTTGTTGTTTACAGACAGGGCGAAATAGAAATACAATAAACCACAAGTGACTATTCACTAGTCACTACTCACTAGTCACTTAAAATTTCCCCCCTACGCTTCTCTGCTGATAATTCCCTGAGGTAAAAGTGCGGAATTTTTCATATATGCCGCAAGAGCCTTTCCCATACTCAAAATCTGAGTCTTTTTGAATCCGAGTTCATTATCATAAAGGCTTTTGAAAGTTGTCTGATTTGTTGGGATTTCGTACTTCTTCAGATTCTGCTGAGAAATATATTTAACGTATTCGTTGTATGTAATCTTGCCGTCGGAATCGGTATCAATTTCTTCTTTGTATTTGCTGTCTCCTTCTTCGGCATAAACCATGTTGTTTTTGGAATTAACCGCTTTTTGGATGGCAGAAATCGATGAACTTGTATCAAACATGTTCTGCATCAGTGTTGATTTTAACTCAAGGTTACTCATTCTAACCTGATCTGCTATAGACAATTCTGCCATAACGATACCTATTCCCTTTTTGGTCTGTACTTATGTGAGTTATTATAACGTGCCTGAAGAAATTTTGCAAGTTAGAGGATCGCCGCCTTAATCAGAACATCGGGAGCAAAAGATTTTATTTCATATATTTTTAGTTTTTTACACTCATTTATTTTATTTACCACACCCCCGTCAAAAGGGCTCATTCCGCTGTTATCGTTCAGAATTTTCGGTGCAATAAACTGATAAACTTCGTCAATCAGACCTTCTTTTAATAAAGCCCCTCCCAATTTACCGCCGCATTCAACAAATACCGAGCAAATCCCCTGTTTATAAAGTTCCTTTAATACCGCTTTCAAATCCAATTCGCCATCTTTAAGCGGAGTATTTTCTTTTGTTGCAATATAAATTTCTCCCTGTTTCAGGATTTCGGCATCTGCAGGAACTTTTGAATTTTTATCCAATATGCATTTAAACCTGTGTTTCATAACAGGATTGTCCGCAATAACCGTATTTGAACTTGTAAGAATACAATCAAATTCTTTTCGCATCTTATAAACTTCTTCTCTTGCTTTTTCGGAGGTAATCCACTTTGAATCTCCCGTACCCGAAGCGATTTTGCCGTCCATTGTGGTTGCGGTTTTAAGAACAACATAAGGGAGTTTTTTTGTCATATTTTTTATGAAAACCCGGTTTAAAAACTTAGCCTCGTCTTCCAAAACTCCTTCAATGACCTCAATTCCCGCTTTTTTCAGAACATCTGTTCCGCCCGCTTTTTTATTCGGGTCACGCATTGCAAATACAACTTTTTTGATTTTTTTCTCAATAATAATGTCAGTACAGGGCGAAGTCCTGCCGTAGTGCGAACATGGCTCCAAATTTACATAGAGCGTTCCCCCTTCTGCTTCATTTTTTTGCAGTTTTAGCAAAGCGTCACGCTCTGCGTGGTTTTCACCGTATTTTTTGTGGTATCCTTTTGATACTATATTTCCGTTTTTGTCGAGAACAACACAACCGACCATAGGATTAGGTGATACTCTGCCTTTCCCCTTTTTCGCAAGACTAAAACACATACGCATACATTGTTCGTGGGTATATGTCATTACTCTCTCCCTCTGTAATACTCGTTATTGGCAGAATTAAATGCCTCAATGCGTTGTATTTTGGAGTCAAGTTCGGAATTCGGACTTTGTGCGGAAGCATCTTTTAAATATTGCAGTGCCGTACGTGAGTCACCAAGTTTTTCGTAAATATCACCAATCTTGAAAAGCGTGTCGTAGTTTAAACCATAGCCGCTTTCAAATGCTCTTTGGTAATATTTAAGCGCTTTTCTGTACATTTGGCGTTTGTAATAGTATTCACCAAAATAAAAATACGGCTCCGGTCTTTTTGAATCAATACCGATTGCACGGGAAAGTTCGCCTTTTGCATATCTGTCTTTGCCGATTTTGTCATACAAAATGCCTAATCTTACGGGATAATCCACGTTTTCGGGATTTTTATTCTGCAAAATCGAATAAATATTGAGAGCAAGTGTCATATCCTCGTTCACTTCACCGTCTTTGAGTTTCAGAGCATTAAAATACGGAACTTTGCCCTTTTCGGCAAGTTCGGTTTCGGAAATATTGTCATAATAAACAGGGATAGAATATTCTATTCCGCCTTTTATCGCACAAAAAGCCTGCGAAGATGCGGTTAAAAAAATCAATAATATCAGCAAAAATATTGTGTAAAGTTGTCGCATAAATTCTTCTTAATATTATATAATAATCTATTGTATCAAAAAATCTTTTCGTAGAGAATATTATTAAGGAGTATAGTTTGAAAGAGCTTGTATGTTTGGCAATTTTTGTATCGGTATCGGCGCTGCTTGCAGTGGTGATGGTATTATGCGGGTTTCTGTGTCAGTATAAGAAAAAAAATCCCGTCAAAGAATCCGCTTATGAGTGCGGAATTGTTCCTTACGGAGATGCAAAAATCAGGTTTGACATAAAATATTTTAATTATGCGGTTTTGTTTTTGATTTTTGATGTCGAAACAATTTTCTTATATCCGTTTGCCGTAACAATCAATGCTTTGGGGCTTTTTGCCCTCATAGAAACTTTTCTTTTCGTTTCAATTCTGCTTTTGGGATTGTTTTTTGTAATCAGAAGAAAAATGTTGAGGTGGATATAATGAACGTAATTGTAACCTCAATAGATTTTATCTTGAACTGGAGCAGGGCAAATTCGCTTTGGCCGCTGACTTTTGCAACATCTTGCTGCGGAATTGAAATGATGCAGACCGTTGCATCAAACAACGACATCGCAAGATTCGGGTCGGAAGTTTTCAGAGGCTCGCCAAGGCAGGCGGATTTGCTTATTTGCGCAGGAACGATTACGCATAAAATGGCACCCGCTCTTTTAAGATTATACGAACAAATGGCTGAGCCCAAGTACGTTATTGCAATGGGAGCCTGCACCTGCGGAGGAGGAATGTTTGCCGAAACTTCTTATTCCGTAGTCAGGGGGATAGACAAAATCATTCCCGTTGATATCTACCTCCCGATGTGTCCTCCAAAACCGGAAGCACTTATAGATGCAATAAGAAAATTACAGAAAAATATCAGAAAAGAATCAATTGTGACAAGAAAAGAATTTACGGAAAAACACACTTCTCCGCTCAAAGAAAACTGCGGAATACTTGTTGAAGATGATTTTTCCGTAACAAAACTCGGTGTCGGGTAAAACAGGAGATAAAAATGATTATTGATGAATTGGAAAAAATCTTTGGAAATTCCCTGTTATGCGGAGATAAAATTCTTATAACAAAAGATTTGGCCAAAACCATAGATTTTGTAAAAAATAATTACGGCTTCAATTTTCTCAAAGAAATCATTGCAGTTGATAACCAAGAGAACGGAATTGAACTCACTTATCATCTGTATTCGATTGAAGATAATGAGGATTTGATGATTTCAATAAACGTCAAGGACGAGGCCGAATCAATTTCAAAGATTTATGATTCAGCAGTTGCGGAAGAAAAGGAAATCTACGATATGTTCGGTATCAGATTTACCGGAAACGATGAATTAAAAAGGCTTTACATGCCTGAAACCTGGGAAGGCAATCCGTTAAAAAAAGACTATAAGGAAAACGACGAAAGACTGAATTGGAATGACTAAACTCAAACTGAACTTAGGGCCTCAGCACCCGTCAACACACGGTGTTTTAAGGCTTATACTCGAACTTGAGGGGGAAAAAATACTTTCCTGCGAGCCTGATGTCGGCTATCTTCACAGAGGAATGGAGAAGATGGCTGAAAAGTTGAGTTATATCCAATATTTACCGACAGTTGACAGAATCGACTACCTTGCAGGATTTTTCTATTCCGAACTTTTGTGCAGAAACGTTGAAAAAGCGCTTGAAATAGAACTTACGGACAGGGTTCGGGCAATCAGGGTTATGATGCTTGAATTAAACAGAATTGCTTCGCACCTTCTGTGGGTTGGAGCATTCTTAATGGATTTGGGGGCAGTTTCACCATTCTTCTATGCCTTCAGAGAAAGAGAATTAATCCTGAAATACTTTGAAAAAATAACAGGTCAGAGAATGATGAACAATTACTTCGTCTTTGGAGGAGTAAGGCATGACGTTTTTGACCTTGATGATGTTGATAATTTCCTGAAAATACTGACTCCTAAAGTTGATGATTATGAACGGCTAATTACCGAAAACCCGATTTTCAGGCAAAGAACAATAAACAAGGGAATTTTAGAGCCCGAATCGGCAATAAATGATTCAATTACGGGCGTAAATCTGCGTTCAAGCGGAGTAAATTTGGATTTCAGAAAAAATGACCCTCTCTATTGCGGATTTTACTACGAGCCTGTTGTTCTTGAGGGCAAAGATGCCTGGACCCGTTATAAAGCCCGTGTTACGGAAATAAGAAGGAGCGGGTGCCTTGTTCGTCAGGCTTTGGAATATCTGCGCAAAGACGAGCCT
Organism: Cyanobacteria bacterium UBA1186; assembly: GCA_002309875.1. Classification (GTDB taxonomy): domain Bacteria; phylum Cyanobacteriota; class Vampirovibrionia; order Gastranaerophilales; family Gastranaerophilaceae; genus CAG-196. The sequence continues at coordinate 9,346 of DBYM01000062.1, read as the reverse complement.
TTAAAACAGTCTTTGGTAAATCCTTTGACGTTAAAACTTCCCGAAGGTGAATATATATCGGAAATTGAAGCCCCGAGAGGTTTATCAAGGTGTTATATCAAATCTGACGGAGGAAAAGAGCCGTATCGTCTAAAATGGAGAACAGGCTCCTATTATGCGGTAAACCTTTTGAGAAATCTTCTGAAAGGTGCATACTTAAACGATGCTATCGCAATAGCAGGCTCTCTCGACATAATTTTACCGGAGGTGGATAANNTAATGAATTATCTTTATCATCTCTACATAGAATTTCTCGCAAGACATAATATTTCCCAAATTTTCGGGGATATAACTTTTTATGTTCTTCCGCTTTTAATAATCTTTGCGGTGCTTCTCGTAATAATTTTAGCCCTCGTGCTTTTTGAAAGAAAACTTTTGGGATTTTTTACGCAGAGAAAAGGCCCGAACAGAGTCGGCTTATGGGGTATTTTGCAAACGGTTGCAGATGCTTTTAAACTTTTATGCAAAGAAAATATTACTCCTTCAGGAGTGGACAGATTTTTGTTCAACCTTGCTCCGATACTGATTTTTGTACCTGTAATGATTGCCCTTGGTTTAATTCCTTACAGTGCCGAATTTTCTTTTATGAACTTCAGTACAAACCTCCTGATTTATATTGTTTTGGCAACCTTTCCCGTGCTTTGTATTCTGCTCGGGGGTTGGGCAAGCAATAATAAATACTCCCTGATTGGCTCAATGCGAAACGTAGCACAGGTTTTGGCCTATGAACTTCCGATTGCCTTCACGGTATTGTCAGTTATGGTCTTGTCCTCCTCAATGAATTTAAGACAGATAACCATTTCCCAAAGCAGTATCCACGGAATTTTCGGGTGGTTTTGGCTTCCTTGTATTTTAGGTTTCGGAATAATGTTTATCAGCATTCTCGCAGAACTCAACAGATGCCCATTTGACCTACCTGAGGCTGAAAGCGAACTGATTTGCGGATATAATACGGAGTATTCGGGAATGAGATTTGCAATGTTTTACTTAAGCGAATACGGAATGCTTTTTGCAAACGCCCTTATCCTCTCGGTGCTTTTCCTCGGAGGATATCTTTCTCCGTTCGGGAAATACGTATCAGTTGTGTTCTTCCCCGGATCCGTAAGCGGAATTTTGATATATTTTGAACAGGCGTTTTGGCTTTTTGCAAAAGCATTTTTAATTATATTTGTAATTATCTGGATTCGGGCAACCCTACCGAGAATGGCATCTTTCGACCTGCTCAGATTTTCGTGGTCAAAACTTTTGCCTCTATCGATTTTGAATTTTATGCTCATGGTAATAATAAAATATTTGGGAGGTGTTTATGCTTAATAAAATAAAATATACACTTCTCAGTATGTTCACGGTATTTAAGCACCTATTTAAAAACCCCGTTACACTTGAATACCCTGAAAAACGCATAACTCCTCCGGAAAAATTCAGAGGTAAAATTTCCGTGAGCGGTTGTGTTTCGTGCGGTACGTGCAGAAAAGTCTGTCCTTCGGGAGCAATAGAAATTACCGAAAATGAATTTATTATAGATCTCAAGAAATGTATTTTCTGCGGAAACTGTCAATTCTACTGTCCGCATAAAGCAATTAAACTCGGGGACGAATACGAACTTGCAACGGACAATCAGGATAGTTTAAAATTGGTTTATGAATTTTATAAGGGGGGTGAGTAAAAATGGAAAATGCCGTAATTTTTTACACACTTTCTGCCCTGATTATTATATTTACGGGACTTACAATAAAATTCAGAAATATATTCTATTCCCTTTTATCTGCAATGACCGCATTTTTGCTCGTCGGAGTTTTATTTTATCTTTTAGGCTCCGAATATAACGCAATAATTCAGGTTGCAATTTACGGGCTTGCGGTTCCGATTATTCTCGGAGTTGCAATAATGTTTACAAACACCAAAAACGAAGTTAAGGAAAAAACTTCCGGCAGAATGAAATCCGTAATGTTCCTGACCTGCGGATTGTTTATTCTCGCAATGGTCTATGTAGTGATGGCTTCTCTGCTTATCACTCCGGAAGGTTTCAGCATTGCGGGTAAAACGACTGCAAGTCATTACGAAGTAATTCAGGCATTTTCAAGAGGAATTTTCATAAAATACGTTTGGGCATTTGAACTTGTTTCACTCATTCTCACGATGGTCGCAGCAGGCTTAACCCTGTTCAAACACGCAAATACAGAGGAGGGCAGATAATGGAAATAACGATTTATCATTATTTGGCACTCGGACTTGCGGTTTTCGTTTTGGGAATTGCAGGCTCAATAATGTCCAAACACGTCATTAAAATGCTTATATCCATCGAATTTATACTGACAGGCGTAAATATTAATTTTGTAACCTTTGCGTCGTTTTGCGACAATGTTAATTTTAACGGATATATTTTCACATTGTTTTATACCGCAATCGGAGCGGTGGAATTTGCGCTTGCTCTTTACATTTTTTATCTGATGTACAGGAGCAAAAAAACGGAAAACATTGATAAATACGGAGAATTGTAAATTTGGCAGAAATAATTTCGGATAACATATATTTGGCTTTATTATTACCGCTCTGGATTTTCCTGATAATTATGCTCGGAAGGTTCGTTTCCGTATATGTAAATTCAAAGATTATCGGATTGTTAACTCTGCTTTCTTCCGCATTTGGCGCAATTTTATGTGCGGTCGGACTGTTAAAACTGCCTGCCGGGATTATATGTGAAACCTCTTATCCGTTTCTGAAAATAAACGATTTTATAATATC
>DBYM01000062.1:1030-6499 GCA_002309875.1 Cyanobacteria bacterium UBA1186 | reverse complement strand
TTTGCGCTTTCCTATATGAAAGACGAAAATAAATCTTACAGATTTTTCGCCTTATTAAATATGTTTAATTTTGCGATGGCAGGCCTGTTCTTTAGTCCAAACCTTTATCAGACATACGTTTTTTGGGAATTTGCAGGAATCGCATCTTATCTTCTTATAGGTTTTGAATACGAAAAACCGGAAAAATCTCTTGCATCAAAGAAGGTCTTTTTGATGAACAGAATCGGGGATACGGCACTCCTTGGCGGAATAATCCTGTGTTCATATTACATGTACACCTATGCGCCCGCAAAAAGCCTTGCAACTCTGAGTTTTGTCGATATGAATACCATTTCAACTCTCGTTTATGTGTATTCTTCAAAAGTTTTGTTCTGCGGGATTTGCGGACTGTTTATACTTGCAGGTTTGGTAAAATCCGCTCAGTTTTTATTCTACCCATGGCTTCAGGACGCAATGGAGGCAAAACTTCCCGTAAGCGCACTTCTCCATTCCGCAACACTTGTTGCGGCAGGTTTGTTCCTGACCTTGAGAATGTTTGATTTCTATTCTCTCGCGCCGATAATTTTAAAACTGATTGCTGTTACGGGAATTTTGACCGCACTTGTTTGCTCTCTCTGCGCCTGCGCACAGAAAAATCCGAAAAAAACTCTTGCTTATTCGACTTCAGCACAATTCGGGCTTATGTTTTTTGCTCTCGGAATATGGAATATCAAAGCCTGTGTCGCATATTTTGCCGCACACGCCTTTATTAAATCAATGCTTTTCCTTGCATTACCGAGAGATGACAAAAAATGGGATTATACCAATTTTATCCTTTTTGTAATCGGCGGACTTTCGTTGTCAGGACTGCTCTTTGCGGGAATGCTTTCCAAAGAAATGATTGCGCTTAATCTCGGAAATAACGGCACGTTAGTATTTGCACTTATTTCGTTCCTGACAGCCTTTTATATAATGCGGATTGCGGTTATTACGGCAGACCATAACGAACTTGAAAAAAGAATTCCGAATTTTGCCGAAACTCTTATGGTAATTGCACTTTTGGGGTTGAATATCGTTTTCTATATCTACCTCAGACAATTTGATTACAAAATTGCAGAGCCATTCTGGGCGGCACTTTTCGGGTGGATTTGTGTCTATCTTTTATATATTAATAAAGGATTTAAACAAATTCCCGTGATTTATCCCCTTTGTTATAACGGATTTTACCTCGACAAATTTTATATGAACTTCTGTGCAAAAGTTTATTCGGGACTTGCAAAATTGTCGGATATAATTGACAGAAGGGTATTTGGAGAATACAGACCGCTCATTTGGCTTGCAAAAACAGGTGTTAATACTTTTAACTTTATTGAAACAAAAATCGTAAACGGCGGGGTAAATCTCGTAACGAAATTGGCGAGAGGGCTTTCAAAACTCGATTTGCGGGCGCAAAACGGAAATATACAGAGATATAATGCTTATGCGTTTATAATAATTACTTTGATAATAACTTGTCTGATTATGTTGTATTTGACTATTGTCAGTTTTTTAGGAGGGATTTGATGGATTTATTTTTATCGATACCGTTTTTAATATTTTTACCGATGGCAGCATCATTTTTCGTGATGTCACCTTTGTTTACGGGTAATGAAATCGCCATAAGACGTTTTACAAAAACCGTCTGCGGATTTCATTTTCTCTATGCACTTTTTATGCTTATGCTTTTTGACGGAGCAAACCCATATACTTCAAAACTCAGTTTCTTCGGGCTTGATTGGGTGCAGTCTTTAGGAATAAGTTTTTCGTTCAGAATTGACGGCATAGGAATGATCTTGGTGCTTTTAACCTCTTTTATTTTCTTTATGGCCGCAATTTCAAGCAAAATTAATATAAGAAAAAATGCAAAATTTTATTATTCAATGCTTTTGCTTTTAATGTCAGCAATCCTCGGTATCTTTACGGCGAACGATATCTTTGTATTTTTCCTGTTTTGGGAACTTGAACTCATTCCGGCATATTTTCTGATTGGCGGAGATTTTACAAGCGAAACCGTTCCCGAGGCAAAAAAATCAGCGGTAAAATTTGTACTTTTCACTTTTGGCGGGAGTATGTTTATGCTCCTCGGAATTCTCTTAATGTACTATTACAGTTATATGTCAACGGGTATTCTTTCCGCTTCGTTCGGAGATATTTTTATAAATTCCGCTCCAAAAATTATACAGGCAATAATAAGTGCCCTTCTGCTTATCGGTTTTGGAGTAAAACTCCCGATAATTCCTTTGCACGGCTGGCTTCCCGATGCTCATACGAATGCACCGACGCCTGTCAGTATGGTGCTTGCGGGGATCTTGCTTAAAACGGGTGCTTATGGTATCTACAGGTTTAATTACGAAATCTTAAAAGATATTTTCCTTGTAATAGCACCGATTTTGGCAGTATTTGCAATAGTAAATATAATATATACGGCATTTGTAGCCTATGCGCAGACTGATATAAAAAGGATTGTCGCATATTCAAGCATATCAAATATGGGCTTAATCCTCCTCGGACTCTGCACACTGACAAAATTAGGCCTGAGCGCATCGGTATTTCACATGGTTGCACACGGACTCGTAACCGCAGGGCTGTTTATGATTTGCGGAGTAGTTTATCTGAGATACAAAACCCGTGATATCAATGCTCTTGGCGGAATAGCGGTAACAATGCCGAGGTTATTCGGATTCGGAACACTGATTGTTTTGGCTTCAATCGGAATTCCTGCTTTTGCACCATTTATAAGCGAAATTCTGACAATAGTAAGCGCAATGTTCTCGGATATGGGAATTCTGCTCAAAATCTGTTCCGTCTGCGCACTTCCTCTCCTGATTGTAAGTTCCTGTTATATGCTTAAATTCCTGCATAAATCATTTATGGGAAAACTTGAACTCAGTGATAAAATCAACGATATTTCCATGCACGAATTTGTTGTTCTAGGCTCAATAACAGCAGGGCTGATAATTTTCGGAGTATTTCCGGCAGTAATACTTAACCTTATAGGATAAAAAATGATAAACGACTTTTTTAATATATTGTTACCGCAGGGTTGTCTGGCAGTATTTATACTGATACAACTCCTGTTGGGAATGTTTGTTTCACCGAGAGCATATAAATATTCAAGGCTGATTTCCGCAATCGGAATTTCGGCAAGTATAGTGCTTTTATCAACCGTACAGATTGAGCCTCAGTATTTCGGACTAAGAAATGCGGTTATGTCGGACAGTTATACGTTATTGTTTGATTTCATAATCCTGCTTTGCGGATTTTTTGTTGTTTTACTCACAAAAAACCTGATAACACAACGACGTCAAAACGCATATACGTTTAATGCCCTCCTGCTTACGGCAATTTTTGGTGCAATAAACACGGTTTCCGCAAATGATTTTCTGACTTTGTTTATCTCAATAGAACTTCTGAGTTTCCCGACATACTTCTTAATTGCCTCAAATAAAGGGTATTATTCAAAGGAAGCCTCTTTTAAATATCTTATTACCAGCGCAGTTTCAACGGGAGTATTCCTTTTCGGTGTCTCATACCTTTACGGACTGACTTCAAGTATAAATCTTACCGAGATATACGAATTCGTGGCTCAGCATGAGCCTTCACTGCTTTGCTCATTTGCGGGAATAATGATAATTCTCGGTCTGATTTCCAAACTCTCGGTATTTCCTTTTGCAAATTGGATTATAGACGTATTTAAGGGGACGGAAACCTCTGTTTTGGCCTTTTTATCAACAATACCAAAACTTGCAATGTTCGGAATTATATGCAGGCTCCTTGTGTTCCCGCTTTCGAACAGTTTTGAACTTGTATGCACAATAGCAGTTTTAACTGTCATTACTGCTCTTTGGGCAAATACTTATGCTATTAAAGAAAAAAATGTTAAATGTATTCTTGCCTGCTCATCGGCTGCAAATGCATCTTATGCCCTGCTTACGGCATGTTTGGTTTCTGTTTATAACCTGTCTGCCGTGATATTTTATCTGATTTGTTATGTAATTATGAACCTCGTTGTCTTTGCATTTTTGAATATTACGGAAGGAAACGGCATAGGAAATCAGGTGGAAGATTTCAAAGGCCTTTTCAGAAAAAATCACGGAACCGTAATCTCTTATGTAATAGGTATTTTGGGGCTCGCAGGGTTTCCGATTATGTCGGGATTTGTCGCTAAAATATACCTTTTCTCGGCAATTGCAAATTCGGGATTGATATTTATTCCCATTCTTTTGGTATTAATGCTTCTGACGGTTATTGCGCTTTATTATTACCTCAAAATTATCCTGCCCCTGTTTGACGAATGCGATAAAAATTTTGCCGTAAAAATATTAAAAGCCGCATACTCGCAGAAATTCGTGCTTTTCATTTGCACCGCAGTAACAATGTTAATCGGAATTTATCCGGAAAAATTAATCGAAATCTGCAGATTTATTGCCTATAATATTTAGCAACTCAGAAACACTACTCACTATTCACTAGTCACCAGATTGTTAACATTTGTTAATACAATGCTTTTTTCATGGCAATTTTGACTTAAAAAAATACTTTATTAAAGTATAAGTGTAGTTTTCAGAGCAACCGAATTAATGACACAAATCAACAATTACCCTATTAACTTTAATATCCCAAAACTTTGCTTCCAAGGCGTTTCCGCTCCGGCATTCCCAAGAACGTCATTTGGAGGAATAAAAGACGGTTTTGTTTCAAATCCTTTAACGGATAATTTTGCAAACCCCGCACAAATCGAGGCCGAAGCAAAACAAAACCCGCATATACAGGCTGTTATGAAGGAGTATAACCTGCCGATTAAAGTTAATGCCGGTGAACTTGAAAAACTGCAAAGAGGACACTTACGGGAAACCCGTGTTATTGCGGCAAAAATATATTCTTCCCTTCCCAAAGAATTAAAAGAACAGGTTGATTTACCTTCGCTTCAGGAAGCCGCTATGCTCCACGATTACGGGAAAATATTAATTCCTGACGAAATTTTGAATAAAAAAGGCGCTCTGACAGAAGAAGAGAAAGAAATAATGAAATTACACTCTGAATTGGGATATGAACTTTTAAAGAACAAAGGGTACAGCGAGAAAACTCTGAATTTGGTAAAATACCACCATCAAAATCAAACAGGAACAGGGTATCCTGCGGCAGGTGCCGATTACGAATACGGATTGGAACTGCAGATTTTACAAATGGCAGATAAATACAATGCTCTGAGAGAAGAAAGAAGTTACAAAGGTGCTTTGGATAAGGAAGACACGCTTGCTACAATACAAAGCGAACTTAATTCCGACAACGTTTCTCAGGAGATTTTTGAAGCACTGAAAAAAGCAGCATAAATATGACTTACCCCACCCCTAACCCTGTCTTAACCTGCTCGCATTAAACAGGCACGGCTCCGCCTTCAGCCTTCTGCTCGCATGTCGTTCCCTCAAGGGGCGGGGAAATGACCTACTA
>DBYM01000062.1:0-951 GCA_002309875.1 Cyanobacteria bacterium UBA1186 | reverse complement strand
TATCTGCCGAGACTTATCATAATCCTGCCTTCGGATTCCTCCATCAGTTTTTTCTTGATTTTATAAGGATATGTTTCATGCCCTTCCATGTTCCCTGCGTGGATTTCACGTATAATATCGTCAATATATTTCTGCATATACTGCGGAATTTTTGGGTAACGTTTAATGTATTCGGCAAGCCTCATATTCTCTCTGTAACGGTTTCCGCTTGCAGATGTCAGCAAAAAGTTCCCGATTGTATTTATTCCGCCTAAAGATGCAGGAGTAACGTGTTCAATCGAGCCTGTCGATGCAATAAACAAACGGCGCACAATTTCCGTCTGTGAACGTTTGGAATACTTAACTACAAAAGCATTCCTGCTGCTTTCGGAAGTCGGCAGAAAAAGCGCTTTGTTTTTAATATCGTTAAAAATCTCCCGCTCGTTTTCTTTCGGAATAATTTCCTCGAGAGAAGACAAAAACGTTTTACGTTTAAAAGTATCCGTCGTTTTGTTGCTCAAAATTATCTGACGGCATTTTGTGGTTTTTGCTCTTATTTTCAGGGCAGTCTGCGGAGAAAGTTTTTTTGTAAGCCTATCAACATCGTCCAAAACTTCAAATTCCTCAAGTTTAAGTTTCATCAGACAGTTTCTGCGTATCATTTCAAGACAGTTTTGAAGGTTGTCATCAGGGTTTAAAAGAACAAAGTCTTTGAAGATTGCATAGATTGCTTTTTCGACGGGAAGCATGTTTTTTTGATATGCCGAAAGCAGTTTAACCGCATCAGATGCAGTTTTGCATTTTGCCAAATTCTTTTCAAACCCCTTAATCATGTCGCTCGGAATAATTTTTATTCCTCGATAGGGGCATGTAATATCTCTCAGTTTTCTGAGCGGTTTTCCTGCCGAAGTGGTACCTTCATAAGGAATATCGTAATAGTACTTGAGATAATTTTCCGCAGTAATTCGTTTT
>DBYM01000063.1:53597-66126 GCA_002309875.1 Cyanobacteria bacterium UBA1186 | reverse complement strand
CTATTCACTATTCACTATTCACTAGCCATTATCACTTGCCCCAGCGGCGGTTTCTGTTGTTGAATTCTTTAATACAATCTGCAAGCACATCTTTGTCAAACTCGGGCCAGAAGGTTTCCGTCACAATGATTTCGGAATAAGCAATCTGCCAGAGAAGATAGTTTGAAATCCTCATCTCGCCGCCTGTCCTAATCAACAAATCGGGGTCTGGAATATTTGATGTATATAAGTGTTTTGAAACGAGTTCTTCGGTAATTTCTTTTTCACCGCTCTCGGCAATTTCTTTAACCGCTTTGACGATTTCCGCTCTTGAGCCGTAATTAAAAGCAATCTGAAGATTTACTCCCGTATTGTTTTTTGTAACGGTTTCGGCATTATTCAGAATTTTCTGAAGTTTATCGCTCAGTTTTGTCGTATCGCCGATAAATTTGATAACGACCTGATTTTCGTGGAGTTCGTCAAGTTCGTTTTCAATCGTATGGGCAAGCAAATCCATAAGAAAACTGACTTCTTCGGGGTTTCTGTTCCAATTTTCCGTCGAAAACGCATAAACCGTAAGGTATTTCACCCCGAATTCATGGCAGGCTTTAAGAGTTTTTTTAAGAGCCTCAACTCCTTTTTTATGCCCTGCGGCGGAAGGAAGGTGTTTGCTCTTTGCCCATCGGCGGTTGCCGTCCATAATTATGGCTATGTGTTTTAACTCGTTTTTGGTTACAATATCTTTAATATCTTCCATTTTTCTTTAGTATTCTTCCAACATATTGAAAATCTTATCCATAGGACGTTCGAGAGCCTTGAGGCTGACGTTTTCGTCCAATTCAAGAGTGATAATCGGGATATTTCTCTCGACGCCCGCCCATGTTCCGAAACTTCCCGGAGTTGCGTAGCCGATTGAGGCTTCGACGGGATAACCTATTATATCCGCAATCTTTTTTGCGACTTCTTCTCCCGGACCGTCATAGTTTACGACTTTGTATGGCGAATGAAGTGTCAGGATAACCCTCGGGTTATATTTTTCCACAAGGTCAATTACAAAGCGGGTTTCCTCCTCGCTTGCGGGGGCTTCTCCGCCAAAGAAAGCATTTATCTGCAATTCACCCCAATTTTTTGTCGGAAAATTTCTGTTAATATCGACACCGTTACCGTTAACACGTGTTCCCGCTTCCATTCCCGCTTTATTCAGGCAGGGAACCATAAGGAGTTTTGTATCGGGAAATTTTGCAAAATATTTTCTTACAAGATAATCACCCTGAGGCTCATCGCCGTGAAATACACCGATTACAAGCACTGAAGGATTTGTTTTATTCCCGAGAATTTCAATTACCATAATAAACTCCTATGGTTTAAGTACGGCTAAAACGAATTTATCCGTAAAATAACGATTTGCGCAGTCTTTAAGTTCCTCCGAAGTAACCCTGTGTATTGCGTCAATGACCGCACTCTGGTACTCAAAAGGCTTTCCGCAGACGGCATAATGTGCCATTAAGTTTGCCTGCTGTGAATTTGTTTCGGTTATAAACTGCTGTTTCCCGATTATATTATTCTTTGCGTTCCTGAGTTCCTCCTCGGAAACAGGAATATTCTTAATCTTATCTATTTCTTCCTTAAATCCTCCAATGGAAGTCTGTATATTTGAAGGCTCAGTTCCTATATAAATACTGAAAACAGATGCTTTTGCGTGAAATTCATAAGAAGTTCTGACGGTATAAGCAAGCCCTTTCTTTTCCCTGAGTTCAAGAAACAGTCTTGAAGAAAGTCCGCTCGCACCGAGGATTACGTTCAGAAGCATAAGTTTCGGGTAGTCTTCACTGTCAAGCGAAGCCGCATGCCAGCCCTGTATAATCTGTGCCTGCTGAGCGTCCTCTTTTATTAATTCCGCATACTCGTGGGATACGGGCGCAGGAGCGGGAATCAGAGAAGTTACGTCTTTTGATTCCGGTACAATGCCGATATATCTGTTCAGAAGTTCTTCCGCTCTTTCGTAATCAATATCACCGACAAGAGTCAGCACCTTGAAAGAGTTATTCAGAATGTTTGAATAAGCCTCTTTAACTCCCTCGGGAGTAACTTTATCCACCGACTCAAGAACGGTTGTGTAACTGTGGCCGTAAAAATGGTCTTTGTATATGGTTTTGGTAAACAAATCCGCCACTTTTACCTTTGCCGAATCAAGTTCCGCAAGCAGTTCGCCTTTAAGTTTAACTCTTTCCTTCTCAAATTCTTCAAAAGTGGAATTTAAAATTATGTCCGAAAGAATTGAAAGTGCAAACTCAAAATCCTCGTTCAGGGAAACAAAACGAAATCTCAGATAATCGTACTTCATTTCGGTACAGAGTTCTATTGCGTTTTCGTCAAGTATGGCAGAAAGTTCCTCAGAAGAATACTTTTGAGTTCCCTTCATCAGAAGTCTGTTCATAAGCAGATATTCGCCCGGAGTTATTTCTCCGTTTACTATCGAAAAGTTCAGACACAGTGCCGTTCTCGGCGTATTTTTGTTCTGCTTTATCCCTGTCTTTATTCCGTTAATAAGTTTTATTTCTCTCATAATACTTTGATTTAATCACAAAATTAAAAAATGTAAAATATTATAATAAGTATGTTAATTCAGAATTATGTTCATGATAGAATTCATATCAGAGGTTTTTAATGAGAATTTTAGAAGTAAGAGACGGGTTTATAAAGTTTGAATCAAACGAGAAAATTTCTCTGTCTGATTTTGTACGCATAAATGATTTTGAAAAAAGTTATATTGCCCAGGTAATACAGGTAAATAATGCGGGAAGCACCTATAATATCTACGCAAAACTAATCGGACTTTATAACGGAAGCGTTACGGCATACGACAGAACAATGCCTTCAAAAGATGCGGAAATTGATTTGTTTGATTTTAACAAAGTTGTTTCGTCTTTTGAAGTTAAAATGCCTTTAATACCTTTTGAAACCCCCGACGGGAATAAAATCAGGCTCGACAAAGATTTTCTCGACAGTCTGCTTATAAGTTTTGATGAGCCGAAAACGTTAAAAACCTTCGCCGATAACATATCAAAACAGGTACAGAATGTCGTAATTATTGATTTTCGTGGAAACATTGGTTCGGATAAGTTTGTTGCGGGCAGGGATTTTAAACTTCCGCTTAATTCTTCGTCGCTTGAATTTATGTACGAAGACTGCCTGAATGACGCAACTTCTGACAGCAAAAACCTCGTCAAAGATATTTTCAAAGACCTTGCCGAATACTCAAAAACCGTACCGTTCGTACCCTTTGGTGCATTAAAAACCATTGTTGACGATATGGTTGACAAGTCCCACATTTTCAAACTTCTTGTGCTTAAAAACAAACTCGCAAAATTTGAAAAACTCGGATATTTTGCCGCAAACGAGAGCGAAGTCAAAAAGTTAGACGAAATTCTCGTCTCAAAGAATTATGTGATTGATTTATCCAAACTTGATTCCGCTTTTCAGAACAGGTACTTTGAAATAATATTCTCAACGCTTGCCAAATCTGAAAACAAACCCGTTTTGATAGTCAATGCGTCAAACACACTTAATAAGAAAAACCTCAAAACCATCGTTCAGGATACCGCAATCAGACCTGTTTTGGCGGTACATTCCAAATTCCAATTCCTGAATGATATCAAAACAATGTTTAAAAATTTCCTCATTGAGCCGTCATTTGCGAACTATGAAACCTTTAAAATTTACAAGTCGCTATTGTCCTCACTGACGGGAGAAAACGCCCTGTTTATCGGAGAAACCTCTAACCGTCTGCCTTTGGTATGCAGTATAAGAGAATTGGATATTGAACAGACCGAAACAGCGGAGGAAGAAACCGAAGAAACCGCAGAAAACCTTGAGGCGGAAACAGAGATTTCCATTGAACAGGAAGAATCTCAGCCTGAAACGGAACTGACGGAAGAACAAAAGGCAATAAACGAAAAAGAAGAAAAGTTAATCGAAGGTTACGCAGAGGACCTTGAGACACCTTCAATCGACAGGGAAACAAACCTGTTTGATGACGAAGATACGGAGTCTTTTGCTCAGGAAACCGACTTCCATACAAATATTGACGACACAAGAACTCTTGAAGTTCCCGACGAAATAATTGATATGGAAGAAGAAGAAGAAGAGAATTTGGAGCAGGAAGAAAGCAATGATGACGAAACCGTTGTTCTGACGGAAGACGCTCTCATTGACGAAGAATTGCCCGTTTCTGAAGAAACATTTGCGGAACCCGAAGAAATTCGGGAGACGGAAGTTACCGAAACCGTAATTGAACCCAAAACTGAGCCCGAAGAAGAAATTCAGGATATCCTGATGCCCGATGAAACACTTATTGAGACTGAGCCTGAGGAGATTCCCGAATATGATAACGTGATTCCGCAGAGCGAAGAAGAAATAATTCCCGAAACGGAAAATGATGAGTTTCAGGAACTTGACCTTGACGACGATTCCGAGTTTGACGAAATAGTTGAACTTGACGAAAGCGAAATTACGGACGACACCCCCGTCATAGATATTACCGACGAGAGTGAAAAAGAAGAAATTACAAAAGAAGAAGAATTAGACAGAGAAATTAACGAGGACGTCGATAAAGTATTTACGACAATCAAAGACGATACTATTTCGGACGAAGATTTGGACTTTATTGACGTGCTGAACGAAGAAAACGAACTCGGCGAAGAAACCCCCGAAGAGGAAATTCCTCTCGGCGACGGAATGGAAGAACTGATTGAGTTGGAAGACGATAATACGGAGGAAGGTTTCCTTGAGCCTCTTGAAGAAATAAACGACGAAATTCCGACCGAGGTTGAAACAAAGGATAAAGAAATTCTTGAAACAAAATCCTCAACAACCCCGATTGTTCCCGTATATGATGCCGATATTCCTCAGGAAGATTTGGTGCAGTCCGACCCGATTGAGCAGGGAGATACGGTTGTCCACGCAAAATACGGGACGGGCGTGGTCGAAAAAATGATTAAGTACGGAACAAAAGATTTGTATTCAATAAACTTTGATAATGTCGGCAGACGCCTGCTCGACCCGACTTTGACCGAACTTAAAAAGGCATAGAACGCAAGTTCACACCCCTCACAAACCTACAATCTCCCCTTATGAGGGGAGACACAGAGGGGTGCTTGCTTTTTAGTTTCTGTAAGCACCCACCCCCGCCCTCCCTCATAAGGGAGGGAGTAATCACTCACTCACCTCACTCACTACTCACTATTCACTACTCACTATTCACTATTCACTATTCACTACTCACTAATTAATATCCCCCACCATATATATATTTACCCCCCCTCCTTTACAAACGGGTTTGTTGGATATAGAATAACAGTACTCACTATCCTCAGGTGAATGACCGTGAGAGAAGGAAGTCATTAAACCTTTAATCCGGCCGCAATCGAAAGGAAATATAAAATGGCAAACATTAAGTCAGCAAAGAAAAGAGTTCTTACTGCAGAAGTTAACAGACAAAGAAACGTGGCTTTCAAGACATCTATCAAAACTGCAATCAAAAAAGCATTATCATTGGCAACGGAAGCCGATAAAGATGCTTTGGCAGCAGCGATATCAAATGTTTACAAGTTATGCGACAAGGCTGTTTCAAAAGGTATTTTGCACAAAAATACCGCTGCAAGAAAGAAATCAAGACTTGTATTAGCTATTAAGAAATTGGAAAAGTAATTTTCCAATGAGAGTTATGATAAGGACGTTTCTGATGAAACGTCCTTATTGTTTTTCAGGAGGTTTACTTGACTGTACCCCGTGTTGCTTGTAAACTTGTTATAGAGCGATTTGAGGGAGATTATATGGAAGAATTAAAAAAATTTAATACAGCCAAACTTATAAGTTTTGCAGTCGGATTTTTCGGACTTCAGTTTGCGTGGCAGATGAGAATAATTCTGTCGGGCCCCGTTACGGAAAATCTCGGAGCGTCACCGTTTATTTTCGGATTAATCTGGCTTGCCGGCCCGTTCACGGGAATGGTCGTTCAGCCTTTAATCGGAGCATTGAGCGACAAAACAAAATGCGCCTTCGGAAGAAGAAGACCTTATCTTTTGGGCGGAGCACTGCTTTCGGCTTTGGCTCTTATCGCACTTCCGAATTCCGAAATAATAACGAATTGGCTCGGTGCTCATCTTCACGTAACCCTTCCCGCTCTTGCGGCTTTATTCTTTGCCGCAGTAATGATATGGATACTTGATGCCTGCGTGAATATTGCTCAGGGACCTTACAGAGCGCTTGTTCCCGACGTCGTTCCGCAGGAGCAGCACTCTATCGCAAATTCTTACATAAGCCTTGCAATCGGGCTCGGCTCGGTTATTGCGGCAGCAACCGCTCCGTTTTTAAAATGGGCTTTCAACTACCAAATGTCCATTCCCGCACAGTTCATTATGGCGGCGCTTGCCTTCACACTCGGTATGGCCTGGACATGTATATTTATAAAAGAGCGTAAATACACTCAGGAAAACGAAGGACAGACTGAGGAAAAATTCGATTTCTTCAGGTCTTTAAAAGACTTTTTTGCACTTTCACCCGAGGTCGGAAAAATTTGTCTGATGCAGTTTTTCACCTGGATCGGGAATATGTGCATGATGATATATTTCACGCAGTATGCGGTACATACGGTATTTCAGGTGCCTGATTTGTCGGGAATGGCTGAAACCGCAAAAGCAGCATACGATTCACTTGTGCTTGCCGGAACGAACTTCTCGTCGGTCTGCTTTGCAATATTCAACTTTGTATGCTTTATTGTTGCAATCCCGATAGGAATTTTGGCAGGCAAATACGGGAACAAAAAAGTTCACATAATATCAATGTTATCAATGGCACTTGCTTTTGTCGGAATGGCTTTTGCTTTTGACAAGACGGCAGTTGCAATATTAATGGGATTGTCGGGTATAGGCTGGGCAAGCATCTGCGCTCTGCCTTTTGCAATGCTTTCAAAATATATCAAACCCGGAACGGAAGGCTCTGTTATGGGTATATTTAATATATTTATTGCGGGCCCGCAGGTATTTGTATGCACTCTCGTTTCGTGGATTATTAACAAATGCGTATTCGAAACGGGTGCAGGAATTAATTATCACTGGGAATACACGTTCCTGATAGGCGCGGTCTGCCTCGTTTTGGCTTCCGTAATTGCCGCAAAAATCAAGGAACAGGATTAACTTAATAAACCATAACAATTTGTATATGGCTATTTGTTGTGCTAGAATACACTTAAGACAGTCGGGTTAAATTTTATGGAGAGAAAGACATATAATAAAAAATACAGCGGATTTTCACTGATGGAAGTCATGATCATATTGCTGATTACGGCAGTTGTTGCCGCAGCCACCGCCCCAATGCTCAGCAGGAGAACGATTTCAACGGTCGGAGGAGATATTCCGTGGGTTTGGACGGGGCTTAATAAGTCCATAGTATTTAACATTAACGGACTCGACAGAACGGTTAATATCGGCGCTCTGTCAACAGGCCACCCGAGACTGTATATCGAATCAAACAATTCGGCATACCCTCAACTTGCTTTGGGTTACCAATATAAAGATGCCTCAAATAATGTAAAAACCACTATTGCAAACCTGATGCTTACGAATACGGCAATAACTTTTACGGATAACGTAAACATTGTTCCGAGCCTTCAGTCCGTCGGTATCGGTATCGGGCTTAAGTCACTTGCGGAAAAAGCAACCGCAATAGGCTATCAGGCTTCGGCATCAAGCCAATTCGCAACCGCACTCGGCTTCGGCGCTGAGGCTTCGGGCGAAAACGCTCTTGCAATAGGAAACGCAAAGGCTCAGCAGAAAGACTCAATGGCAGTCGGCGCTGAGGCACTCACGGGCGGAGAAGGCTCTGTTGCTTTCGGTGTAAAATCAGGAAGCGGCAAGAAATCGGTAGCATTCGGGTATGATGCCCACGCTTCGGGCGAAAATTCCGTTGCTTACGGCTTTGAATCCAAACCGACAGGAAATAATGCCGTGACAGTCGGTTACGGCTCTTTGGCAAACTTAAACTCTTCCGCACTCGGCTCTGAGGCAAAGGCACTTGCGGAAAGTTCCGTAGCCATAGGAGCAGCCTCAAGTAATACGGCAAACTCCTCTGTGGCAGTCGGATACGGCGCATCGACCACCAATGAAAACTCTGCCGCAATCGGACAGGGTGCAATTGCACATAAAGCATCTGCGGCAATCGGCTCGGGTGCCAACGTCGAATCTGCCTCAAACTCCTCGGCAATAGGATATAATGCTGCCGTAACAGGTAACACAACTACGGGCGGAGTTACGGTAGGTGCTTCAGGTAATGCTGCAAGCAGTACGGGTACGGCAGTCGGATACAGTGCTGAGGCTTCGGGCGCAAACTCAACCGCAGTGGGAAATAGCGCACGTGCTACGGGCAGTGCCGCTACGGCAATCGGCTCAGGCGCAGTTGCTTCGGCAGAAGGAGCAACCGCAATAGGGAGAGGCGCAAGCGCTACACACAAATATTCCACCGTAATCGGTGCAGGTGCGGCTTCTGATGCGGACAATGATATTGTACTCGGATCATCAGGCCATACCGTTCAACTGGGCACGGTAAGAGCAGCACGGGCGGCTTCCGCACCTTCGGACAGCAGGCTGAAAAATATTATAAGCAGGTTTACGGGCGGACTGAAACAGATTAAAATGCTTCAGGTATATAATTATACGTTTAAGGACGACAAGTCAAAAACTCCGAGAGTAGGCGTTTTTGCACAGGATTTGCAGGTCGTATTCCCGAATGCCGTAAAGCAGGGAGGAAACGGCTTCCTCAGTATCAGATTTGAAGATATGTTCTACGCTGCAATTAATGCGGTGAAAGAACTCGACAAAAAGATTTCGGTCCTTGAACAGAAACAGAAAAAAATTAATGAAATCAGGCAAAGCCTTATCGCTCTGGAGCAAAGGCTGGACAACCTTGAAAAGGCTAAAACGAAATGATGAAAGGTTTTAACAAAAATAATAATAAATATCAAGGCTTCTCCTTAATGGAGATGATGGTTGTATTGCTGATAACATCGGTTATTGCTGCCGCTGCGGCTCCGATTTTGAGCAAAAAAATCGTGTCCGATAAGGGAAATGAATCGCCATGGATGTGGACAGGACTGAATCATTCGATTATGTATAACTACAGAAATCAAATCAGAACTGCAAACATAGGCGGACTTTCAAAGGATTTGGTAAACAAACCCCGCCTTTATATCCAGACAGAGGGCAGCAGTAACCCGCTTATCTCATTCGGATACACTTCAGGCGGAAACACGACGGTTTCAAACCTCGTTGTTTCGGAATCGGGTATTGCATTAAGCAACAAAAATATTATTAAAGACAACGCAGTCGGAATCGGTATTGATATTCAAAACCTTGTCGATAACGGTACTGCGGTCGGATACAAGAGTTCGGCCAAAGGAAACGGCGCTCCTGTTGCGATAGGCAATACTGCTGAGGCAGACGGAGAAAATGCAATTGCAATCGGAAAAGCGGAAGCAAAGGGAAATAATACAATTTCTCTCGGCTCGGGAGCAAAAACCACCGCCGCAAACTCCGCTTCATTGGGATATAACGCAGAAAGTGCGACAAATTCAATTGCAACGGGCTATAACGCAAGCGCAAAGGGAAGCGATTCGGTTGCAATAGGACATGGCGCATCTGCAACCGCAGACAATGCTTCAGCCTTCGGTCATGGCGCATCTGCCACGGGTGCATCTGCAACCGTATTCGGTCAGGGCGCATCATCTGCCGTAACAAACGGTGTTGCAATAGGCAAAGGAATAGCAGCATCTGCCGCAAACACAACCGCAGTAGGAACTTCTGCTACCGAAGCATCACAAACCGCCGTCAAAAATGTTATCATCAGACCTAACTCAACGATTGTCGGTGCGGGCGCAAGTGCTACCGCAAACGCAAGTTCATACGCAGTAGCAATCGGAAAAGAAAGTGCTTCCGCAACGACCTCGGGCAGTGTTTCAATCGGATATAAAGCAACGACAAGGTCGGCTTCATCGATTCCCGTTGCAATAGGGGCATCTGCCACGACGAATGATTCCTCACTCAAACCTGTTGCAATAGGTTACGGTGCGAGCGCAAACAACACAAATTATCCTATCGCAATAGGCTATCAGGCTTCGGCAACAGGCACAAAAGCAATCGCAATAGGACGTGGAGCCGCAGCAAGCACAAATAACACAAATGTCCTCGGAAATTCAAACTGCAGAGTTTTAATAAGAGGTACTCTCGTCGGCTCGCTGCAATACACTTCAGACAGCAGGCTGAAGAATATCGGAAAGGCCTTTACGGGCGGACTTAACGAATTAAAGAAACTTACGGTCTATAATTTCACATTCAAAAACGACAAACAAAAGACTCCTAGAGTGGGTATAATTGCTCAGGAACTGCAGAAAATCTTCCCGAATGCGGTAATTAAAGACAGTAAAGGCTTCCTCAATATCAGAACGGAAGATATGTTCTGCTCGCTGATTAACGCAGTCAAAGAACTTGACAGCAGAATTACAGCAATTGAAAAGAGTTTCGGTGAACTTGAGAGTATGGAAAAGAAATTAAGCAAATTGGAAGCCAGAACACAAAAACTGGAAAAGGTTAGAGTTAAATGATATTTAAGGCTAAAAAACTGAATATAAAAAGCGGATTTTCACTGATGGAAATGCTTGTCGTTATGCTGATAGCATCGGTTATTGCCGCCGCTACCGCACCGATGATTAATAAAAAAGTCATCACTAACACGACATCGGATTCTCCGTGGCTGTGGACAGGTTTAAATCAGTCGCTCGCTTTCAATATGGACGGCAAACAAAAGACCGTAAACATCGGAGGAATTAATCAGACTGACAATCCGAGACTTTACGTGGAATCAATAGCAAATGAAGCCAGCGCATCAAGCGATTGCCCGCAAATCAAACTTGCGTATAATACAAATACCGGTGCATTGATGACCTACATTATGTCAAAGGCAACGGGTATCGCAATCGGTAATATAGCAACCGCTCTCGGAAACAAAAGCATTTGCGAAGACCAATCCGTAGTTATAGGTTTATATACCCAAAGCATGGCTGACAAATCCGTTGCAATAGGTTACGGTACAAGAATCGGCTCGAACGGTTTGGGTACCGCACTCGGCTATCTTGCATCTGCTACGGGCAAAAATTCAATCGCAATCGGTAATTCGGCTGCCGCTTCCGGAGAAAATTCAATCGCAATCGGCTCTCAGATAGCGGTTTCGCAGGAAGGCTCAATAGTATTGGGAAGTCCGTCAAGTGTCGGGTCTAAATCCGTTGCGCTCGGGAACGAAACAATAGCAACGGGCGAAGGCTCTTCCGCAGTAGGTTATAAAGCACAGGCGTCGGACGGCCATTCAACCGCAGTCGGAAGTACGACCATATCAGGCATTGCCTCAACCGTATTCGGTAAAGGTGCCGCAGCAGCAGGAACTTATTCAACCGCAGTCGGTGCGGGAGCAAACTCACAGAACTTTGTTCAGGCAACCTCAGTAGGTTTCAGCGCATATTCACTCGGTAACGATTCAACCGCAGTCGGTTACGGAGCAGGTGCAGGTGAAAAATCCACCGCAGTAGGTGTCGGCGCAGTAAGCATAGGTACTGATAACGTAGTACTCGGAAACAACGTAACTTCTCAAAAAAGCAGTAAACTCGTAATAGTCGGAGATACAAACGTCAGAGCCGATGAAACTTTCAACTCCTCGGTTGTTATAGGAAGTTCCGAATATCCCGGTGCGGCGAGAAAAGTCAAGGAAGTTGTTGCAATCGGAAAAGACGTATTATTCCTCAATGACGGAGGTATTGCCATAGGAGATACCGCAGCAGTAGGGCTTTCCCCGAGCGCTAATAATGCAATCGCCATAGGAGGTACTCTGAACCTTGTTCCTAACACAAATTCCGTCGGTATCGGAGGTTTCTCTTCCGGAAACAATACAATACATCTTGTTAATACGACAACCACCGTTCCCGGCTCATTCTATGCGGCAAGCGTCAGTTCCGATAAGAGGCTTAAAAATATCGGAAAACCGTTCACGGGCGGGATTGCGGAAATCAGAAAACTCGTTCCTTACAACTTTACGTTTAAGAAGGATAAAACCAACACTCCGCACGTCGGCTTAATCGCTCAGGATTTGCAGAAGGTATTCCCGAATGCCGTTTCAAGAGGTGATGACGGTTTCCTTTATATAAGGCTCGAAGACGTATTCTATTCTGCAATCAATGCAATTAAGGAACTCAGCAGCAGGGTTGATATTCTTGATAATATGATTGCAAAGAAACAAAGTAAGATTGATGAACTTGAAAAGAGAAAGAACGATTTGGAGAAAAGAATTGCCAAACTCGAAGGGAATATTTAATGAGAACTGACGGAAGAAAAAATAACGAACTGAGAAAAATAACATTCACCCACAATTTTACAAAAAACGCATTAGGCTCGGTGTTGGTTGAATTTGGGGATACAAAAGTAATCACGACGGCAAGCGTTGACCTGAAAAA
>DBYM01000063.1:45039-53541 GCA_002309875.1 Cyanobacteria bacterium UBA1186 | reverse complement strand
AAGGGTTAAACGTGAACGTGAAAAGGTTTCGGGAAGAACTCACGAAATCCAAAGGCTTATAGGAAGAAGCCTGAGAGCCTGCGTGGATTTAAACAAAATGCCCAAAATGACAATCACCATTGACGCAGACGTTATTCAGGCTGACGGCGGAACACGTACCGCAAGTATTTGCGGCGGTTTTCTTGCCCTGAAAGATGCCGTAGAAAAACTGCTCGAGAACGGCACTTTGGCAGAAAATCCGATTATTGAGCCGATTGCGGCAATCTCGGCGGGAATCGTTGACGGAAACATTCTTCTTGATTTGTGTTACGAAGAAGATTCCAATGCTCAGGTTGATTCGAATATAATCCTGACCGAAAGCGGGAAAATCGTGGATTTTCAAACCACATCAGAAGGCGAGCCTTATGAATACGAAAGAATGCTCGAAATCTTTGATATTGCGAAAAAAGGTATCGGAGAAATCATTAAAAAATACTAACCGAGCGCCCTCAAAACTTTTGTAATTTTTTCATCATAAGGGATTTCAAGTTTAATCCGCTCTTTTGAATTCGGCGGAGTAAATTCGAGTTTATAAGACTGCAAAACCTGCTCGTCCGTATTAATCTTCATTTTCCCGAAACCGTACAGTGTGTCGTTATAGACGGGGTGGCCGATTGACGAAAGGTGAACACGTATCTGATGAGTTCTTCCCGTTACGAGGGTGAGTTCCACAAGTGTTGCATCTTTAAACCGCTTTAAAACCTTAACTTTTGTCAGGCTCTCCTTTGCGTCTTTTCCGTTAACTGCCTGCTTATAAGGCTTTGTAAAATGTCTGCCGATGGGAGCGTTAATTTCAAACTCGTCTTTTTCAATAACTCCCTTAACTATGGCGGCATATTTCTTGCAAAACCTTTTCTCTTTCATCTCATTAACAAGATATTCGTGTGCCTGATTGTTTTTCGCAATCATAATCAGCCCGGAGGTATTTCTGTCGAGCCTGTGAACAATCCCCGCCCTGTATTCGCCGTTAATGTCGGACAAATTTTCCCCGTATTTATACATAAGCGCATTCACAAGAGTTCCGCTTCTTTCGTTTACGGTCGGGTGAGTAAGCATTCCCGAAGGCTTGTTTATAACCGCCATATCCTCATCTTCCCATACAACCTCAAGCGGAATATCTTCGGGGAGGATTTTCGCACCGCTGTTTTCAAAATCTTCTTCCGCAATTTCTATAACATCTGCCTCTTTAAGCAGATATGAGGGTTTAACGGTTTTTGAATTTACCGAGATATTCCCTTCGTTTACCAATTTCTGAATTTTTGAACGTGAAAAATCCCGAATCATTTCCGAGAGAAACAAATCGAGCCTTATCCCTGCTGAATCTTCATCGATAATATATTTCATATTACTTCTTCAAATATTTGTTCTTGATAATAATTATTATAATTGCCAAAACGCCAATGTTTATGAATATATCAGAAATATTGAATACGGGAAAATCAATGAAATTAAGTTTGAAGAAATCTCTTACATACCCGAACATAAGACGTTCGTACAGATTGCACCCTATTCCCGCAAGAAGCATTGCCGTCCAAAAGCCCGAGAATGTGGAGAATTTTTCAATATTTCTGACCGCATATATAAATATAAGCAGAAAAGCAGCAACCGCAAACACAATCAGAAACATCTTTGAATTTTCAAGTATGCTGAAAGCCGCACCCGAATTCAGCGCATAAGTCAGGCTGAAAACAGGATTTCCCTGAATTTTAAACCTCAGCGATTTAACAATCAGGTCTGAAAAATAGACATCAAATATAACAAAAAAAACAAAAGAAGTTATTAAATATATTATTTTGTTAACCTTTGACATCTCTATTCTTCTTTCTCCCCTGCTCCGTTAACGTTTACTCTTCTGATTTTATACCCAAATCCCGTCAGGCTCAGTTTTACGCTCAAATCGCATACCGAAGTTTTTGTTATCCCGATAGATGCAACAATATATTCATTCGCATTCTTTGTATTTGAAGTGAACAGTCTTTCAAGAATATTATCCTCGGGCATAACCCTGAAAATTTCTTCCGTAGGCTTCTGCGGGTATTCGATTATGTCCGAAGCGATTGATGCAATAGCCATTGTGTCCTTCGGAGGAACAAATTCGAGAGATGCGGTATATTCCGTATCCGGGTCAATCGTTGTCGGAACCGTAAGTTTTATATCAAGGTCCTTTGCCTCACCGTACATCATTGAAGTCGTTTCGTCGGTTACGGAATCGGATATAACCTTCCATTTCCCGTCCGTTTTTCTGAAGTAATAAATGCTGTCGGAGACACTTGATAATTCCCCGTTATATGAGGTTTCGGGCAGAGGAATCATTGCGTTTGAAGTTTCCGTAAGTTCCGCACGTGCCTCGTCACCGTTTACGGATATACTCTTGATTTTGATACTGTATCTGATTTTGTCATAAGTTGCCCAAATGTCTTTGACGAGGTTTGAATACGTTTCAATATCAAATCCGTCGGAATTCATATATTCGGAATCGTACGTTGAAATAAACTTCTCGAAGTTAGCCTTGTTTGCCCAGCGCACCTGAGAATTTAAAAGTCTTCTGACCTGTCTTACCTCGGAATTATTCTTCAGAGTGCTGAAGTCAAACCTTTGAGAATAAGAAGGCTGAATAAAAAACAGAGATATAATAAATACGAGTAATAATCTTTTCATAAGAAGATTATACTCTAAAAGAAATCAAACTGAAATAAGTTTAACAATGTAAAATCAAACATTTTTAGCATTGTTTGTTTTCAAAAGCACATATACAAAAGGGTTTACAAGGCTCTGAGACACCTTCTTTTCCTTCTCTTTTGCGTTAGAGTTTTCTTTTGTTGTCAGATAAGTTACAAAACTTTTGCTTAACATAAATCCCTGTCCGTTACCTTATTGCTTACAATACCTTACATATATATAAACAACCCGTCTTACTTTTTTTTGACTAATATGGTATAATTTATTTACAAATGTTTACGAATAGGAGAAAATATGGCTTTATACGAACTTGATGATGAGTTTCTTGATTTGTTTTTCAATATTACAAATGCTGAACGCCCCAAGGAAATAACTCCGCTGGCATTGAAAAATCAACTTATTGATATTGTTGATACCCTCAAAGAACTGAATAAAAACACCAAAAAGCCGTTCTTCAGCAAGGCTTTGGGTATGGAAGAGCAGACTGAGGGAGATTTGAATTCTCCTGCAATACTCGTAGTTGACGATTTGGGTGTTATTACTTATCAGTTAAAAGTTCTGTTATCCCGCTTTGATATGGATATTGACTGCTCTCAGGAAATCTATGATGCGGTAAATAAATATAAAGCAAGAAAATACGCTTATGTTGTAATGGATTTGTTTATCCCGACCGAAAGAGAAGGGTTTATTCTGCTTACGGAATTGAAGAAAATGGCGGCCGCTGCGGGTAAGAAAATCGTAATCGGCGTCATTACTGCATCTCCGAGAAAAGAAATCGAAGCACAATGTATGGCAAGAGGTGCGGATTTCTTCCTTGAAAAGAACAACGATTGGCAGAACAGACTTACGACCGCTCTTGAAGAATATATCAAAGCCGATACACCGAAGGAAGAATTTTAAACCTTAGAACTGCTCCAAAAATCTCTTGTCGTTGTTGAAGAACAATCTGATGTCATCAACGGCATATTTAAGCATGGCAAGTCTTTCCACGCCCATACCGAAGGCAAATCCCGAATAAACGTCAGGGTCAATTCCTACTCCTCTGAGGACATTCACATCGACCATTCCGCAGCCAAGGACTTCAAGCCAGCCCGTTCCGCTGCATATACGGCAGCCTTTGCCCTGACACATTATGCATTGAACATCAACTTCCGCAGACGGCTCAGTGAACGGGAAGAAACTGCTTCTGAATCTTGTCGGTCTTGATGCACCAAAATACAAACGGATAAATTCATTCAGCACCCCTTTTAAATCGCCGAACGTAATATCTTTATCCACATACAAACCTTCTATCTGATGGAAGAAATTGTTTTTGCGTGCGTTAATATTTTCGTTTCTGTAAACTCTGCCGGGAGCGATAATCTTTATCGGAGGCTTCTGATTCTCCATTATGTGTATCTGAGCACCCGAAGTCTGACTTCTTAACACAACATTTTTGGCAATATTTGCATAGAAAGTATCCTGTACGTCACGTGCAGGGTGGTCTTTCGGTACATTTAACATATCAAAGTTGTAATATTCCGTTTCCACCTCGGGAGATAATTCGCTTGAAGCAACCGAAAATCCGAGGTTCCTGAATATCGAAACTATTTCGTTAGTTGTCTGCGTAAGCGGGTGAACTTTCCCGAGCGGTGTAAATTTGCCGTCTAAAGTGATATCAATTCTGTCCTTTTCAAGTTTTTCGCTCAGTTCTTTTTCGTAAAAAAGATTATGCTTGTCCTGAATAAGGTTTTCGAGTTCTTCGGTTATCTGATTTGCAAATGCGCCAACAGTGCGCTTTTCCTCGTCGGTCAAATCCTTTAAACCTTTTTTTATTGAATTAAATTCGCCCTTGCGGCTCAGATATTTCAATCTGACTTCATCAAGGTCGCTTATTGATTTTGCGCCTTCAATATCTGCTTTAGCGGAATTATAAATACTTTCAAGTTGTGCCTTCATCTGAGTTCTCCCTATATAGTCTCATGCTACCTCAATTACACAAAAATGTAAACAAAAGAAACATCAGTTTTATGATATACTATTACTATGAAAAAAGTTTTAATTATCGGGAATTCCGCAAAAGAATATGCGCTTGCAAAAAAGATGTCCGAAACCTGCAAGGTCTATGTTGCACCGGGCAGTCAAACAATGAAAGATTTTGCCGAAATCGTTGATATCAGGCCGAATTCTTCAAAAGAAATTTTGGAATTTGTTATGGAAAACGATATCAGCCTGACCATTCCTGTCGATAAAACGGCACTCGATACAAACATTGTCGAACTCTTTGAAAAGAATAATCAGCAAATCTTTGCTCCAAGCAGGGCTTCAATTTCAGCACTTGCCGAAAAATCTTCCGCGAAAAAGTTAATGTACAAATTAAAAATCCCGACTCCGAAATTCGGAATCTTCGAAAAACAGTCCATGGTTAATGATTATATAAAGAACATAAAAGGGCCTTTCGTAATTAAAACAAACCGTTCTAACAGCGCTGTTGTTCTAACTTCGCCAAAATCGGCAAAAGTTATACTTGATTCGCTCTATGCGGAAAGTCCCAATAAAATTATTATAGAAGACTATATTTTCGGAACACCTTTTGCTTTTTACTGCATTACAGACGGATACAAGGCGCTTCCCGTCTGCTCATCAATCCTTTACAAACACTCGCTTGAAGGAGAAGGCGGACAACTTACGGAAGGTATGGGAGCCTGCTCTCCGAACTACAAACTCTCTTTTGAGAACGAATGTTTCCTGACCGAACGTGTCATATACCCTGCAATCGAATATCTTGAAAAGCAGGGTACGCCATATACGGGGATTTTGGGCGTAAACGGAATCCTCACCGAAGACAATACAATTCAGATTTTGGGCTTCCAAAACTTTATGCAGGACGCCGATTGTGCCGGTATTATCGAACTGATTGAAGCCGAACTCTACGACTTGTTTGAATCCTGCGCTATGGGAACATTCAGCGACGAAGTTTCGTTTATCGGACAAAAAGACCTTTCTGCCGTTTCAATCGTCCTGAACTGCAGAAACAAAGACAACGAGCAAAACGTAATATCGGGAATTGAAGATACGGACGAAAGTTGCAAAATATCTTTTGCACGCAATACAAGAATAAATAAATATTTGGAATATGAGGCCGAATACGGCTCTGTTGCAGTCGTAACGGCATTTGGAAGGACTGTTGCTTCCGCCTCGGAAAGAGCATACGAAGAAGCATCAAATATTAAATTCAGGGGAGTAAGTTACAGAAAGGATATCTGTAAGCCAATATTATCGGCCATTTAAGAGTTATTGTAAAGTTTTGTAAACTTTGCAAACTTAAAAAGGCAATTTTTTTAAGAGTAAATACTTTATATATATACCATTCACAAAAAATATTTATAGAGTATAAAAAGGAGTACCATTATGGCAAGAGTTTTGATTTCAATGCCTGAAAGTTTCTTAGGCAAAATTGACGAAGTAGCAGATTTGGAAAGCAGATCACGTTCTGAATTGATTCGTGAAGCATTGAGAAGTTACATTACAAGAAGTCAGGTCAGAAAATCCGGCTTGGCAGACAAAAATGCTAGAATCTTAGAAGCGCTGCTGGACTAATACCAACGCACAACTGAGTGCGCCGGTATAAGGCGAGGAGAAAACACGAGAAAAGCGAGAAAACACGAGGAAAGTACGCAAAAAGCGGAGAAAAGGAAAAACACGAGGAAAAATTAGGATTAGAGTAAAAAAGAAAAATCCACAAAAACAAACAACCATCGGAATTCTGTATTTTATATAGAATTCCTTCTTTTTTGTTTGGGGAATTTAGTATTCTCCCGCAGACATACCCCAATGAAGTTTATCTCTCAAAATCGAATAATAGTTTGAGATGTTTAAAAATGCCAAAACAGCCTTATTGTCTGCCTTTTGGATACTGATTTTATCTACGCAGTCAAACTTGTTATACCCGTCAATGGCAACGGAAAGAGTTCCGTCCATTGTCTTAACCGCAATTTTCTCGCATGCCGGAACGACAAGAGGTCTTGCATTCAAAGTATGCGGACAAATCGGAACTACGCTTATGGATTCGATGGTCGGGTAAAGCACCGGCCCGCCCGCAGAAAGTCCGTAAGCCGTCGAGCCTGTGGGAGTTGCAATAATCAGACCGTCAGCAATATAGTCACAAACGTCTTCTCCGTCAACTTCAAGATAAAATTTTGAGGCTCTTGTTGAATTACACCCTCTTATTACAAAGTCATTCAGGGCAAGTTTATCGCCCGAAGAAAGCATCATTCTTTCTTCGGTCTTGTAATCACCTGCCATAACGGCGTCCAAAAGCGGCTCTATATCCTGATACTGCACCTGAGAAAGAAATCCTAAACGTCCGATATTAACACCCATTATCGGAGTGGCAAACTCGGAATAATACCTTGCGGCTCTTAATATTGTGCCGTCACCGCCGAGGACTATCGTAAAATCGCCGAAGTTTGACATATCGTCAAGGTTGTACGACCTGTACTCAAGTTTGCGTTTCTTCAGGGCTTTTTCAAGCATTCCCAATGATTCATCATAGTCGGGAATATTTTTATTGTAGATTACATTTATTTTCATACAGGTGATTATATCATATAAACACGATTTGTGTTAATATAGATAACGGAGATGAGGATTTTAATATGATTGAAATGAAAGTTATGGGTATTGCGCTTGACGTGAGAACTAATTCGCCAATCGTTGTACTCCACGATTTGGATAACAGAAAAGCACTTCCTATATGGATAGGCTCTGCTGAGGCAAGTGCAATAATCAGATGTATCGAAGGTCTTGTGGTTGCCCGCCCGATGACTCACGATTTAATCACCAACCTTATTGAACAAACGGGTTATAAACTCGAAAAAATTGAAATCAACGACGTTGAAAAAGAAACATATTATGCGACACTCTTCCTGACAAAAGACGGTGAAACTCTCGAAGTGGATTCCCGCCCGTCAGACGCAATAGCAATCGCAATGAGAGCAGATGCGCCTATTTACGTTACTGCAAACGTGCTGATGAATGGCTCTGTTTCGACCGATTCCGCAAAAGACGAAGAAGAGGCGCAGGAATTTAAAGACTTTATACAAAATATAAAACCGTCTGACTTTGAAAAATTAATGAAGGGCAGACACGAAGAAAGCGATCAGTAAAAACTTATTCCCCCGTCCTGCGGGAGAGGGAGGAGAATTTTATATGAAAAGAAACCTGAACTACGACAACCTTGAACAGAGTTACCTCTTTTCCACAATAGCGAAAAGGGTAAGTGAATATACGGCAAAAAATCCCGATAAAAAAATTATACGATTGGGAATAGGCGATGTTACAAAACCGCTCTGCAAAGCCGTTACAGATGCCATGCACAAGGCTGTTGACGAAATGGGTGTTCAGGAAACCTTCAGAGGATACGGACCTGAGCAGGGTTACGATTTTCTGCGTGAAGCCGTCCGTAAATATTATGCCTCACATAATGTTCAATTAGAACCTGACGAAATTTTTATTTCAGACGGAGCAAAGAGCGATTTGGGAAACATCTTGGATTTGTTTGACAAAGACAACAAAGTCCTTGTTCCCGACCCTGTTTATCCCGTTTATGTTGATACAAACAAGATGGCGGGAAGAGATGTAATTTTTGTTGATGCAAAGGAAGAAAACGGATTTCTGCCCGGGGTAAATGATATTGATAAAAATGTTCGTCCCGATATTATCTACATTTGTTCGCCAAACAACCCGACAGGTGCGGCTTATGACAGAAAACAGTTAAAAGAATGGGTTGATTATGCCCGCTCA
>DBYM01000063.1:37736-44954 GCA_002309875.1 Cyanobacteria bacterium UBA1186 | reverse complement strand
CAATAGAATTTTGTTCGCTTTCCAAAACCGCAGGATTTACGGGTACAAGATGCGGTTACACAATCGTTCCCAAAGAACTCGGAAAACTCAACAAAATGTGGCTCAGACGACAGACAACAAAATTTAACGGTGTTCCTTATATTGTCCAAAGAGGTGCAGAAGCCGTATTTACGGAGGAAGGTTTAAAGGAAATTGCCGTAAATATTAAATATTACAAAGAAAACGCAAAACTGATTTCCGATACCTTAAAAGAATGCAATATATGGCACGTCGGGGGGAAACATTCGCCTTATATATGGCTGAAATGCCCTGACGACATGAAATCGTGGGAATTCTTTGATTACCTCTTAGAAAACGCACAAATTGTCGGCACTCCGGGAGCAGGCTTCGGTAAAAACGGGGAAGGATATTTTCGCCTGACCTCCTTCGGCTCTAAGGAAAACACCAAAGAGGCGATGGAAAGATTTAAGAAGATTTTCGGATAACCGTTTCGGGGAACTGTTCTCTTAAAAATTTTACGGCAAAATCAGAAAATTTATAATTTAAAAAATAATCAACCCCCATGTCTTTTTTGGTGAAAACGATTTTCTGATTCATATAATATTCATCAAAATATTTTAAATATTCATTCTTGTATCTTGCTGCGGCATTTGGAACGTAATCAGCAAACCCGAGCCAGGAATCAATGATATAAGGGATTTTGTCATTGACATACAAAACCGTATGATCCAAATCATTCCCGTACTCTCCCTCCACCTCCGCAAGATAACAGTTCTGTATTCCGTTTGCTTTGGCAACGATTGCACTCAATTCTGCACTCTCACCGCAATTTCCGGCTTTAAATTCCTTTATTGTATCAACTATTGCTCGCAGCATATCAGGAAACGTTTTTGCCGCAAAAAGTCTGTCTCTCTTGGTTTGGCGCATTTGGGCAATACCTTCGCTCAATCTCGTCTCTAAACTCCTGAAACGGTCAATATTTTTCATACTTGTAATTAATGATGCGGATTTTCTCGGATAGCACTGATTAACCCGCCTTGCTATGTCGTCCGCAAAACGGATTGTACTGTTCCTTGACTGAAATGTTGTATCTGTTGTGTTTATTCTCATATTTTTAGAAAATCCGATATTAACACGAAAACGTATATCGGTTATTTTTCAAATTTTTCTCCAATGATTCTGCAATACTCCTGTATTTGGCCAAACTTTCCCTCACCGCCAAATCATTTAAATTTTTTTCAAGATAAATTTCGTGGCACAATATTATTGTTTTGACCGCAGATAACTGCTTATAAATATTCAGGACAGATGTATCCCGCGAGCCGGCTTTTTTTTCAAAATCCTTTACAAGATTAGAGCATTTTACTTTATCTATGGGACGAAGTGCCTTTGCCGCCTGTAAATTCACTTTTTCAATCATTAAATTTGCCTCCGGGTTTGCACCAAAATACGCATTGATATTAAATCCCGGCAAAAATAAAATTGCTAAGTGAAAAATTTAATTTTTACAAATTGTTACAACAAAAAAACCGGGGCTGTTATTTCACAACCCCGATTTTGTTATCTTTTATTAACTGCTACTCTCCAACTGATATATAGCAGTCGTTTCTCTTATTGTTGTATGTTGTATGCAGGAGTTCGTGAGCCTTGTGAGAATTCGGTTTTTCAAGGTGTTTTGAATACAAATCCTTGATTTCCGGATTTTCATGAGACTTTCTCCACTCGCCCGTAGCATCGTCGGTATAAAGTCCCTGTGCTCTGAGTTCCTTAATATTGGAATCGTTGCAACTTTGAGGCTGACCGCCGCCGTTTATACAACCGCCCGGGCAAGCCATAACTTCGAGTAACTGATAATCAGCCTTACCCTCTTTGATTTCTCTCATGCACTTTTCGGCTTCTCTCAGAGTATTAACGATTTTAACCTTAATATGAGTTCCCTTGAGGTCGAGTTCAACCGTCTTAACTCTATGCGTTCCTCTCATATCGTTGATTACTACATTCTGAAGAGTTTCGCCCGTAACAACTTCGTAAGCAGTTCTTGCGGCTGCTTCGGCAACACCGCCTGAAACTCCGAAGATTGTACCTGCGCCCGTGTATTTACCGAACGGAGAATCGGGCTCTTCGCCTTCAAGATTTTTGAAATCAATTCCGGCACCTTTAATCATTCTGCCGAGTTCCTGAGTTGTAAGAACGTAATCAATTTCCTGACGGCCGTCAGCCATCTTGAACTGTTCACGTTTTGCTTCGTATTTCTTAGCCGTACAAGGCATTATTGAAACACTTACGATATTTTCTGAAGTATAACCCTCGTAGTATTGAGGAACGTATTCTCTGATTACCGCACCTAACATTCCCTGCGGAGATTTGCAACTTGAAAGATGTTCAAGCATATCAGGGTGCTGCAATTCCAAAAATCTTACCCAGCCCGGACAGCAGGAAGTGAATAACGGCAATTTACCCCCGTTTTGCAAGCGGTCGATAAATTCGTGCGCTTCTTCCATAATGGTTAAGTCTGCGGAGAAGTTTGTATCAAATACCAAATCAAAACCGATTTTCTTTAATGCGGCATTGATTTTCTTTGTTGAATTTACTCCCGGCTCAAGACCGAACATTTCACCGATTGCAACACGAACTGACGGTGCAAACTGAACAACAACCTTCTTTTCAGGGTTTGTAATTGCATTCCAAACATCTTCAAGTTGGGTTGAATTAATTGTCAAAGCACCTGTCGGGCAAACTGCGGCACACTGACCGCAATTTATACATTCGCTCTTTGCAAGCGGTTTGCCTGCCATAGGCTCAATAACAGTCTTACTTCCTCTGTTTGCAAAGCCCAAAACCTGCAGGCCCTGATGTTCGTCGCAGGCTCTAACGCACGCACCGCAGAGTACGCACTTGTTGTTATCACGGACCAGTGCGCAGGAAGAATCGTCAATCGGAGCCATTTCTTCTCTCTGAGCATACTTTTTAACGTTCTTAATTCCGTATTCTTCGGAATATTTCTGAAGTTCGCAGTTTCCTGATTTATCGCAGGTCGTACATTCTCTGTCGTGGTTTGCAAGGAGTAATTCCAAAACCATTTTTCTGATTTTACGAACTTTTTCAGTGTTCAGATGAACTTTGATACCTGCTTCCGGCGGCATTGTACAAGATGAGTTAATCATTCTTCTGCCGTTCGGATATTCAACTTCCACAACGCACATTCTGCATGCGCCGAATGAAGTTAAATCAGGTCTGTAGCAAAGTGTCGGAACACTCATGCCTGCTTTTCTGATTACTTCCAACAGGTTGGGTTCGTTCGTAAATTCGACTTCTTTACCTTCTATAATTAATATTTTCTTATCGTCTGTCATTTCTGTTTCCCCCTATTCCTTACCTATTGCCTTGAAAGGACAAGCATTCAAGCAGGCCTCACACTTAATACATTTAGACTGGTCAATCTTGTGAGGATTCTTAACCGTTCCTTCAATAGCACCGACAGGGCAAGTTCTTGCACATTTTGTACAACCCTTACAAAGGTCAGGATTAATCTGAATCTTCTTCATTGCGGTACAAACACCTGCAGGGCATTTGTGGTCACGAATGTGAGCAATGTATTCATCTTTAAAATATTTCAAAGTTGAAAGTACAGGGTTTGGAGCAGTTTTACCGAGACCGCAGAGAGAGCCGTCTTTAACGGTTAAAGCCAATTGTTCCAATCTGTCTAAGTCTTCCATTTCACCTTTGCCTGCAACGATTTTTTCCAAAATCTTAAGCATATTCTTGGTACCTTCACGGCACGGAACACACTTACCGCAGGATTCGTTCTTAGTAAAGTTCATGAAAAATCTTGCAACTTCAACCATACAGGTATCTTCGGCCATAACAACCAAACCGCCCGAGCCGACCATTGCACCCGCCTTAATCAGTGAATCGTAATCCATTGAAATGTCTAAGTGTTCTTCGGTCAGACAGCCGCCTGAAGGACCGCCGATTTGTACGGCTTTGAATTTCTTTCCGCCTCTGATACCGCCGCCGATATCAAAGATAATCTGTCTCAAAGTTGTTCCCATCGGAACTTCAATAAGACCCGTGTTATTAACTTCACCCGTTAAAGCGAAGGTTTTTGTTCCCTTTGAAGTTTCGCAGCCCATTGAAGAGAACCATTCCGCACCGTTCAGTATAATCAAAGGTACGTTTGCAAGAGTTTCTACGTTGTTAATCAAAGTAGGTCTTCCGAACAAACCTTTATTTGCAGGGAACGGCGGTTTCGGACGAGGCATACCTCTTTCGCCTTCAATAGATGCGATAAGTGCGGTTTCTTCACCGCAAACAAATGCGCCTGCGCCTTCTTTAATATGAATTGTGAATGAGAAATCACTTCCCATAATATTTTTGCCTAAGAAATTTCTTGCTTCGGCATCAGCAATTGCTTTTCTCAGTCTCTTGATTGCAAGCGGATATTCCGCACGAACATAGATATATGCTTCGTCGGCACCGATTGCGAAACCTGCGATAGCCATACCTTCAAGAAGTTTATGAGGGTCGCCTTCCATAACGGAACGGTCCATAAATGCACCCGGGTCGCCTTCGTCACCGTTACATACAACGTATGATTTTCCGCCCTTGTTTGCAGCAGTGAATTTCCACTTCATACCGGTCGGGAAGCCTCCGCCGCCTCTGCCTCTTAAACCTGATTTTGTGATTGTATCAATAACTCCGTCAGGATTATTTTCTTCAATAACCTTTGTCAAAGCCTCGTAACCTCTTACGGAGATTGCTTCCTCAATAGATTCGGCATTAATCTTACCGCAGTTTTTAAGAGCGGTACGTGTCTGCTTTGCATAGAAATTGATATCGTCATTTCTGTGAACGGCTTCGCCCGATTTTGGATCTTTGTACAAAAGTCTTTCTACCGGCTGACCGCCTTTGATATGGCTTTCAAAAATTTCTTCAACATCGGATTCCTTAACCCTAACGTATGTAACGTGTTTGTCAGGAATAATAACCAAAACGCCCTGTTCGCAGAAGCCGTGGCAGCCTGTCGGAACGATGGTCATTTTGTCGTAATCGGTAAGAGCCGAAACATTTGCACCGAGTTCTCTGAATTTTTCAATAACCTTCAGAGAGCCGTTTGCAACACAGCCCGTACCTGCACAAACAAGGACTCTTAAACCCTGTTCTTTAATATGCTCCTGAGCATTTGCCTGCTCTTGTTTAATATCAATATTCAAAGTCATTATGCTACGCCCTCCTCTTTCATTAATGTATCAAGGATTACGCTTATTGCATCAGAGGTCATCTGCGGGTAAACCTTATCATTTACCATACAAACCGGTGCAAGACCGCAGGCACCGAGGCAACTTACAATCTCAAGAGAGAACAGACCGTTATCACAGGTCTTTTGTCCTTCTTTCAATTTCAGTTTGTTTTTAATTGCATTCAGAACTGGCATTGAACCTCTTACGTGGCATGCAGTTCCGTCGCAGACTCTGATTTCATATTTACCCTTTGGCTCTAATGAAAACTGAGCGTAAAAAGTTGCTACGCCGTAAACAGTAGCAGGTGAAAGTCCGTCAACTTTTTCACCGATATAAGTCATTGCTTCTTCAGGCAGGTATCTGAAAACTTCCTGAACATTCTGAAGCATAGCGATTAAGTACGACTTTTTGTATTCGTACTTTTCGAGAATTTTATCAATTTCCCGAAAGTCAATCTGAGTAGTTGTTCCAGTCATCAATCGTCTCTCCTAAATTCCCTTCTTTATTCGTGTAATACGTACGATAACACTATAACACGGACATAATTTCGTGACAATACAACTTAATGACAATATTTTTTCCGAAAAAAACAATGTTTATTGTTTTAAATTTCTTTGTTGTATAATATTCGTACAGGGACGATATAAATGGCTAAAGAAAAGAAGAAAAAGATAAAAGTTGCATTTCCTCACATGGGAACTATATCGATTGCTTGGTCTGCAGGGCTGAAAAAAATTGGGGTAGAGCCTTATGTTCAGCCATATACAAGCAAAAAAACACTCTCTTTGGGGACTAAAAATTCTCCCGAAGCCATCTGCCTTCCGTACAAACTTATTTTGGGCAATTTTATTGAGGCAATCGAAGGCGGAGCGGATTACGTTGCAATGATTACGGCACCCGGCTGCTGCAGATTGGGAGAATACGGCGGAAATATCTTCTGTTCTCTGAAGGACATGGGATATAAAGCAAACTATATCGAAGTTTCGCTCTATGACGGACTTCGGGGTTTTTATAATTTCCTGAAAAGACTTATCGGAAGAAATGACCCGATTTTGATTATGAGAGCCCTGAATATTACAATCAGAAAAGTCTTTGCAATTGATGACTTAGACAGAGCACTTTCTTATTACCGTGCAAGAGAAATCCACTTTGGCGATGCAGAAAAGAATTACAAAAAAGCACTCAAAATAATTGACAAAGTTGATTCAACCCTTGATTTAAAACAGGCTTACAAAAAGGCTCTTGCGGAGATTGAGAAGACCGAAATCGACCCGAACAGAGAAGTTTTGTATGTTGACCTGACGGGTGAAATTTACCTTGTAAACGACGAATTTTCAAATCAGTATATCGAAAGAGAACTTGGCAGAATGGGAGTTCAGACACGCAGGAGTCTGACGGTCGGAAGTTTCTTAAAAGACGCAATAATTCCAAAAGCGTTCCAGAATAAAGAAACCCATCTGCAGAGAGCGGAAAGAATGGCAAAACCTTATCTTATGAGAGATATCGGAGGTGACGCTCTCGAATGTATTTCCGACGTTGTTTTTGCGGATTACAAAGGAAGAGACGGAATTATCCACATTTCTCCGTTCACCTGTATGCCTGAAATTATGTCGCAGAACATTTTCCCGACTATCAGAAATGACCACGACATACCGCTTCTTGCGCTTATTATGGACGAACAGACAGGAAGAGCAGGCTATATAACAAGACTTGAAGCATTTGTTGATTTGATGAGACGCAAAAAACGTGCCAAATTGGCAAAAGATAAGACAAGAGTGTAAATCTTGCCAATAATAATTGTTTTATATAGAATTGAGTTATAACCCGACTATTGAGAGTATTTAAACATGATTAAACTAAACTATCGAAACGTAAATTCAGCAATCATAGGAAATGAAAACGGACTTGATATTGAAAAAGAATTTGCTGAATATCAGGACAGAATCCGTGATATTATAGCGGATTTAAACCAGCGCAA
>DBYM01000063.1:27880-37546 GCA_002309875.1 Cyanobacteria bacterium UBA1186 | reverse complement strand
GACTCAATGAAAGGTTTGTTTGATGTTATCGACCTCAAAAAGACGCTCGTTAACGTAATCACTAAATCGGGCTCAACTGCCGAAACAATGTCTCAATATATGATTGTCAAAGATATGCTTGAAAAAGAACTCGGAGATGATTACAGAAAAAATATTGTTGCCACAACCGACCAAAAAATGGGCATATTAAGACAACTTGCAGACCAGGAAGGGTATAAAACATTTGTCGTTCCTGATGATGTCGGCGGAAGATTTTCGGTATTCTCGGCAGTAGGCCTTGTGCCGTTTGCTCTTGTCGGACTTGATATCGACAGGATCGTAAGCGGTATTAAGGATATGGATTTGGCGCTCAAAAATACCGATATTTACCAAAATATTGCGGCGCAGGGCGCATTGATTAATTATCTTATGGACACAAAACTCGGTAAAAATATTTCGGTTATGATGCCTTATTCAAGCAGACTGAAATACGTTTCCGATTGGTATGTTCAGTTATGGGCGGAATCTTTAGGCAAAGAAGTTAATAACAACGGAGAAAGAGTAAACGCAGGACCTACTCCTCTGAAGGCTTTAGGTGCAACAGACCAGCACTCGCAAATTCAACTTTATAACGAAGGTCCGAATAACAAATTAATAACCTTTATAAGAGTGGAAAACTTTGACAATACTCTTGAAATTCCGAAAATATTTGAATATACGGGTGTCGGATATTTGGGCGGAAAGACAATTAACGACCTTATTAACGCGGAAGCCGACTCGACGAGGGTTGCTCTTGCGGATTACAACCGTCCGACAATGACAATCTCGCTTGAAAGAGTTGATGAATATAACGTTGCCCAACTTCTTTATATGCTTGAAGTTCAGACCGCTATCGCAGGCGAACTTTATAATATCAATACATTTAACCAGCCGGGCGTTGAGCAGGCAAAGAATTATACATATGCACTTATGGGACGTGCGGGGTATGAAGGCTCTGCAGAAGCACTAAAAGAAAAAATGGCGTCCGTATAAAAAACTGTGCTATAATATTTTACAAGAATAAAGCAGCCGGATAATCGCGCGGGATAAATTATTATCCTGTGAGGAAAGTCCGTGCATCTAAGGACAGACCGCCGGAGAAACTCCGGGCAGCGTGAGCTGGCGGATAGGACCACAGAAAACATACTGCCGATGGATTAATTTCACAGGCGATGGTGCAACGGTGAGGTAAGGGCTCACCGGCGGTATCGGAAGGTACCGGCCAGGCAACCCCCGGTCAGATGCAAGATTGAATCGGACGTTTGAGGTGTCCGCCGAGTCCGGAAAAATCGCTAGAGATTGGGAGTAATCCCAATACCAGACAGATGATTATTTAAAACAGAACACGGCTTACGGGCTGCTTTATTCTTTTTAACTTAACAAACTCTCGACGTCTAATACGGTTTTAAGTTTCAGGGCATAAATATTTGTATTCCCGAGGGGTGCGAGTTTTACGGCATCTTTTTCGGTCGTAATTATATTTCCTTCAATATTTTCAATATCTTCTTTTGTATACTGATGATGGTCGTCAAAAGTTACTCTTTCCTTGATTTTGTAATCTTTTTCAAGAAACTTGTAAAACTGTTCGGGCTGACCGATTGCCGACAATGCGGTTATTTCGGAATCTTTGTTCAGGTGTTCGCCTGAAATTATGTTATAGGCGTAATCGGGCTCAACTTTGCAGAGAAGCACATTTTCTCCCTCTCCCTGAGGAGAGGGTTGGGGTGAGGTGAAAAACTTCTTCGCCATAATTTTTGCAAACTTTTCCGCTCTTGTGTGGTCGGTGTTTTTGCTAACCACAACAAGTTTGTCAATTCTTGAAAAGCCTTCAAACCCTTCTCTCAAAGGCCCTGCGGGAAGAAGGTTTTCGTTTCCGAACATTTTTTCCGAATCAACGAGAACTATATCCAAATCTCTGCGGAGTTTTCTGTGCTGAAATCCGTCATCAAGAATAATATGCGTAATTCCCATATTTTCAACGGCATATTTTGCGGCTTTGTATCTGTCAGCGCAGGTCAGGACGGCACACATATTAAGATTAACCGCAAGCCAATAAGGCTCGTCGCCCGCCATTTCTGCCGTTTGATACAAATTTATCCCGTCAGATATAACATTTACCCTTTTGTTATTTAATTTACCGCCGTAACCTCTTGAAATTATTGCAACCTTAATTTCTTTTTCCGTATAATATCTTGCAATCTCAGCAACGACAGGGGTTTTTCCGACACCGCCCGTCGTAAAATTTCCGACAGAAATCACATAAGCGTTCACCTTTTTCGGGGTTAATATTTTTTTGTCATACAGAAAGTTTTTTAACCCGCTCCCGATTCCGTAAAAAAGCGAACAAAACCTGAGGATATGAAAAAGAAATCCTTTTGCATCTTTATTGTAATGTAACTTTGTTATCTGAGTTTTAAGATTCATCTGTAATTCCTCCCTCGTCTTTGGGAGAAGGTTGGGGTGAGGGAATTATCCCCCGACCAATTGTTTAAACTTCTCAAAATCTTCCATTGTATCAATCCCGACTGGAGCGTTATCGACAACAGCAACCTTGATTTTCATTCCGTTCTGGAGTGCTCTTAACTGTTCAAGACTTTCCGCTTTTTCGCACGGAGTTTGCTCAAGTTTTGTCATCTTAAACAGGGCTTCTTTCTTATAGCCGTATATTCCCAAATGCCCGTAAAATTTCGATTTACCTGTATTTCTCTCATATGGGATTTTTGAACGTGAGAAATACATAGCGTAACCGTTCAGGTCAAAGACGCATTTAACGAGATTAGGGTTATTAATTTCCGCCTCGTCTTTTATTTCTCTCACAAGAGTTGAAATATCCGCCCTGTCGTCTTCCACAACCCCTTTGCGGACAAGTTCGATATTGGCAGGCTCAATCAGAGGCTCATCTCCCTGAACATTTATAATATAAGCGATCTCAGGGTGCCTGCCTGCAACCTCTGCAATCCTGTCGCTTCCGCTTTTGTGTTCGGTCGATGTCATTTCAACTTCCGCACCAAACTTTTTGCAGGCATTAAAAATTCTTTCGTCATCAGTTGCAACAATAACCCTGTCTATGCCTTTGCATTTACACCCTTTTTCCCAAACCCACTGAATTATGGGCTTTCCGCATGCTTCAAGAAGAGGTTTGCCTTCAAGCCTTGATGAGCCGTATCGTGCGGGTATAATTATTGCCGTTTGTTTTTCCATATTAATTCCTATTTCGTCGCATTTATAAATACAGCATTTGTCTTCAGGTTAATTTCACGTCCGGTCAGATAACTCTGAACGTCTTCCATATACTTGTTAACCGTTGCTTCGTCAAAATATTGGAGATAACGTTCTTTTGTAGAAGGCTGTCCGGGTGACGGAGGATTGTTAAACCATTGTTCAACCATACCTGCCTGAACAACATAATTGGACTTGACCTCCTGAACTTTAACCTCGGGAACCGAGAAACCCGCGATTTCGAGATTCATTCTTATTGTATCCTGATCAAAGTTGCAGAGAGAATCGAGCGGATTTTCCATAATCTCGTTTTCAACACGTTTGAAGTCTTCGTATTTTTCAATATACATCGGGTGAAGAATTTCCCAATAACGGGTATTTGAGCGGATAACAGGCTCAAATGCACAGAACTTTCCGCCCGGTTTAAGAATTCTGTATATCTCGCTTATTGCGGGCTGTTTATTGACGATATGAACGAGTACCGAACGCATAAGTGCTTTGTGGACGGTGCTTTCGGGAAGTGCTATATGTTCGCAGGGCGAAAGAAGCATTTCGTAACCCGAAGTGACGCCTGATTCGTCGAGGATTCTTTTGCAGTCATCAAGACAATCCTGAAACTTGTCCGAAAAGATTACTCTGCCCTGACAATTCTGCATTTCAAGAGCCTTAAACGCAAGAAGTCCCGTACCTGTACCGATATCAATGATTACGTCATAAGGTTTGATTTCGGCATAAACCAAAATTACGTCTCTTACTGCTTCAAGCCATTTTGTGGTCTGCTCAATCATTTCCGGAGTTTGTCCGGCAAATCTGTTCTTCTTTAACCATTCGGTCCAATTTTTACAAATCTCACTCATACTCTCTCCTTTATTAGGACTGTATGACCTAATTATACTATAGTTTGGCTTCCGTATCAATAACGGATATTCTAACTTAAACTCAGAGTCGAATTGAGATGCTTAATCTGACGTTTCATATCCTCAACCTTTTCGGGAAGGTTTTCTTCGGAATATATATCCATCGCTTTACGGTAATTCTGTTCGGCTTCAAACCTGTATTCGGGATTGTCGTAACCCGACATTAACTGCAGCGTCTGGGCAAGAAGGACATAACCTTCAGGCTTTGCGGGGTTAATTTCTATCGCTCTTTCAAAGCACTCTCTTGAATCAATTATATGTCCTTCAAGATGGTTTTTATACCCTTCAAGTATTGCCATAGGATACTTAAACAAGCCGTTTTTATCAAAGATTTTGAGTTCAAGAAGAAAAGAAATCTCTAGCAGGTCTTTATCCTGATACATGTCCGTAAATCTGAAATGCGAAACAAAATACTTGGGGAAAATAGATTCCACCCGTTTCATAATTTCTTCCTGCTTTTCAGGATCACCCGCAAGCCCGAAAATCGTCGCTTCTTTCAGGAGTTTTATCGGATTATCCTTGTCGATTTCGTCTATAATTTCCAATATTTTCAGGCCTTTTGCATACTCATCGTTTGCAAGAAGCATAGCGACTTCGTTGAACAAAAACTGTATCGTGCGGTATTTGTGGTAATCAAACGTGTTCAGTATGTATTCACGTGCAATATCTTCCTGCATCGAGTAAACAAGCGACAAAAATTTTATCCTTTTGACATCAAAATTATCCTCGTCCCAGGTTAAAATCATATTCGCATCAAGAATTGCCTCGTAAAAATTTGATATATCAAAATTAAGTTGAAGCCTTTCGTAATAAGCATCACGCTTGTTTGCACAGTGACCGATAATATACGTAAAATCAGAGTAGGCATCGTTAAGCATAAGCAGTTTTTTACATAAACGGCCTCTTTTCAGGTAAGTTACCGAAGGGTTGTAATCCTGTTTTATCAGAAAGTTAAGTTTTTCGAGCGCAGTTTCAAAGTTTTTATCGGCAATATACTTGTCAATGCTTTTTAAAACCATAAGATATTTTATATTATCTAGCATACACTCTCCGCTTTACTTCCATATAAATATCATAAAAACTTTCATTGAGCGAGTACCCCGTCGGGCTAGATTAACTTCAATGCCTGTCTAATTTCTCTAGAGGCATTTGATAAATCTTTGTCGGTCGAAATTTCCTGCTTAACTTTTTCGTGCGCAAACATAATAGTCGTGTGCCTTTTATTATAAAATTCCGCTATACTGATAAAACTTTTTCCCGTGATTTCTCTTGTTATATAAACAGCCATGTGCCTTGCAGTTGCAATCTTTTGGGCTCTCGCAGGGCCTCTAAGGTCCTTAACTGATACGTCATAGTATTCCGAAACTGCCTGCGCTATTTTCTCAAAATCTATATCGGCTTCCGCATCATTGCACTTCAGCACCTCTTTTGCAAGTTTCAGTGTTAAAGGCTGAGAAGTAACCTCAGAATATGCGCAGACCTTATTAAATGCGCCTTCAAGTTCTCTGACATTATCCCTGAAATGTTTTGAGATATACTTCAGAGCATCTTCTTCGTACTTCAAATCATTATCATCGGCAAGTTTTTTGACTATATTAAACCTTGTTAAATCATCAGGCGGGACGAGTTCGACCATCAAACCCATTTCAAACCTCGAACACAAAGCCGAAGTAAGAGTCGGAATGTCTTTCGGGAGCCTGTCAGATGTAATTACAATCTGTTTTCCCCTGTTATACAAAGTATCAAACGTATGCTGCATCTGAGACATTGTTTTGGTCTTTGATTCAATAAACTGCACGTCATCAATCAGAATTATATCCACGTTAGTGTACTTCTTGTTAAACTTAGACATATTCTCGATTGTGTCTTTGCTGTTTCTGCTGTTGGAAATAAAGTCATTCACATAATCCTCGGTCTTTGTATATTTAACCTTGAGTTTCGGATTATTAAAAATAGTATAATGTCCGATTGCCTGCATTAAGTGGGTTTTGCCGAGCCCCGCAGCACCGTATATGAAAAGCGGGTTGTATTTCTTTGCGGGATTTTCCGCAACGGCTTTTGCCACCGAATACGCAAATCTGTTGCTTTCGCCCACAAC
Source organism: Cyanobacteria bacterium UBA1186 (assembly GCA_002309875.1). Classification (GTDB taxonomy): domain Bacteria; phylum Cyanobacteriota; class Vampirovibrionia; order Gastranaerophilales; family Gastranaerophilaceae; genus CAG-196. The sequence goes on along the minus strand of DBYM01000063.1, from coordinate 31,294 downwards.
AAAGTTTTCGAATTTGTATTTAAGATTAAGGTTAGCCGCAGACTGCATATAGGAAAGGTTTTCCATCGCCTGCTCTTTTAAAACGGCTTCATTTGCCTTCTTTTGGAGTTTTTCACTCTCTTTTCTGAGTTTTTTTGCCGCATTTTCATCGTAAACTATGACAAAATCCGCTTCCTCATCATTTGTAACCTTCCTGATAATATCCGTAATTTGGGAGTAATAATTTTTACGCAGAAAATCTCTGCCCATAATCTGCCCCGTAACAACAGTCAGAGTGCCTTTGTCATAAGCGGAAACCTCAAGAGGATAAACCCACGGGTGAGCATTCTCAGGTAAAGCCTCGAGCATTTCGGCTTTAATTTGCCCCCATAAATTGTTTAACTCCATAATTTCCATATATTTGCGACTTGTGCTTTAAATTCGTGACAGTGTAATTGTAATCTGAAATAAAAAAAGGCGACACCCGGATTCGAACCGGGGGTAAAAGCTTTGCAGGCTTCTGCCTTACCACTTGGCCATGTCGCCTCGTAAAGTTAAATATAAAATAAACATGTACAAATTGCAAGGCGGTCACCTCAGTAACCGCCTTGTTGATTTTATTAAGCTTTTCTCTTACGAGCTGCTTCGGATTTGCGTTTTCTCTTAACGCTCGGCTTTTCGTATCTTTCACGTTTCTTTACTTCAGATAAGATTCCTGCCTTTTGGATTTTCTTCTTGAATCTGCGTAAAGCGCTTTCGATACTTTCGTTTTCGCCTACTTTAACCTCTGCCATCTTGTATATTCACCACCTTTATAGACAATTTGTGTACAAGAGGATAATAATATAAACACTTCTGAAATGCAATAGGCTGACAAATATTGCAGTATAAGACCTCCCGACTTATGCCATTTTTCAAATCTTTTGTAGTATAATCCGTATATGGGAAAAATCGTTCAACTATCCAAAAATGTAATTAATCAGATTGCGGCGGGAGAGGTAATAGAAAGACCTTATTCCGTCATAAAAGAACTTGTTGAAAACTCCATTGATGCAGGTGCAACAAGAATCAGCGTCGAGGTTGCGAACGAGTGCAGAGATTTAAGAGTTGCCGACAACGGCTCGGGTATTGACCCTGATGATATTTTGCTTGCCTTCTCAAAACACGCAACGAGCAAAATCAAGACGGGAGAAGACTTATACAATATTCAAACAATGGGCTTCAGAGGAGAAGCGCTTGCAAGCATAATATCAATTTCAAAACTGACCTGTACGACAAGAACAAAAGATTTTGATTACGGTATAAAAGTTGAATGTCAAAATTCCGAAGTAAAACAAACCCAAACGGGCTGTGCCGTAGGAACGATAATGAACATAAGGGATTTGTTCTACAACATGCCTGCAAGACTTAAATTTTTGAAAAGTCCGAAAACCGAATTTTCATACATAGCGGAATATATGCAATCAATGGCAATCGTTCACCCTGAAATATCGTTTGAAGTTAAACTGAACGAAAAAGTTATGCTTAAAACTTCGGCCCAGAAAGAGCAAATTCAGGCTCTGAGAGATATTTTTTCTCCGGAAATCACTTCAAACCTTAAAGAGGTGCTGAAAACCGATAAGATTTCCGACCTTAAAATTTCGGGTTATGTAAGCACTCCCGACTGCACAAGAGCAAGCAAAAAAGATTACTACACCTATGTTAATTCACGTTTGGTAAAATGCCCGATTTTCCAAAAAGCAATAGATATGGTTTACAGAAACCTCATAGGCTCAAGATATCCGTTTGTCGTATTAAACCTCGAAATTCCGCCGGCAGACATTGACGTTAATGTTCACCCGACAAAGAAGGAAGTGCGCTATAAAAACCCGAATCAGGTGTTTAATTTTATTTATTCGTCAGTCAGCGATGCGCTGAAATCAATCAAACCATCGGGCGAAAGAGATTTTCAGGCTGATGTTATTGAATTTAAACGTCCGGAACCACAGGATAAAACGTCAGATGACACAATTTATGTCGGAGAACACGAAACTTTGGGACATATATTTGAAAAACCCGCTGAGGAAAATGAAAACCAAACTCCTTCGCCTGCAAAATTTACTCCCAAAACTTTCTCAAACCTGCGCCCTATTCAGTCAAAATTTGTTGAAGAACAGGAATTCAGGCAGGAGGACGTAATTATCGGACAATACAAAAAAACGTATATCCTGATTGAAAAAGAAAACGGCCTCGAAATTGTTGATCAGCATATTGCGGAAGAAAGATACATCTACGAACAACTTAAAAAGTCCAAAAATATAGACTGTCAACTTTTGTTCCTCTCTGATGTAATCGAGATTTCTCCTTCCGACAGAGAACTTCTTGAAGCGAACAAAGACAAACTTGCAAAATTCGGATACGAAATCGATTTTACCTCCGAAACCGAACTTATTTTCAGAAAAATTCCGCAAATTCTTTCAAAAGTTTCGCCAAAAGAAATTCTTGCCGATATTCTGGAAAATATGCACGGGGATATTGACAACCTTGAAGAAAAAATCCTGATTACAACTTCGTGTAAGGCTGCAGTTAAGGCAAATACATATCTTAACCAATATCAGATGGAAGAAATAATCAGGAACTGGCGCACCTGCGAAAACCCTGAAACCTGTCCGCACGGACGTCCGATTTCACATTTCTTTGAACATAAAGAACTTGCAAAATTATTCCAAAGGAACAATTAACAAACTTTACATAATCCTCTTTTCGTGCTAATTTACAGGTGGGAGAGGATATGAAAAACAAAAAAAGAGTACTTCTTTTTAGTCTCATAACTATTGCGCTGCTTTTTTATTTCATTGCTAATTTTCAGAGGATAGCAATTCCCGGAGCGTTGTTTGACGTATTAGAGCAGGAACTGTCGGTTTCCGGTCCTTATATTACCGCTTTCGGTGCGATTTTTATGTATGTTTATGCCTTTACCCAACTTTTAAACGGTGTCCTCATTGACCGCTACGGCGGGCTCAGGGTTATGTGCGCCGGTGGAATAATCCTCACAATCGGGTGCCTGATTTTTCCTCTCACCAAATCCATACCGCTTATGTACCTTGCAAGAGGGTTAATGGGGCTTGGCGGAAGTACTTTTTACCTCAGCCTTATAAAAGAATTGAGAAATTTATTTTCGGATAAAAATTTCGGAATTGCACTCTCGGTAATGCTTTTTATAGGCTACGCAGGAGGAATTGCCGCAAATGCGCCTTTTGTAACCGCCATGAATTATCTTGGCTGGAGGGAAATTTTACTCGTAATAGCGGGAGTTATGGTCATCTCCTCAATCGTATTCCTTGCGGTTTTACCAAAAGTCAAACCCGAGCCTGTTAATAAAGACGTCGAACTCAAACTCCTCCCGTTCGAAATGGTGCTGCATAAAAAACATAACCGAAACCTGTTCAGTTTTGC
>DBYM01000063.1:10696-27862 GCA_002309875.1 Cyanobacteria bacterium UBA1186 | reverse complement strand
ATCTCTTATGTTATTCAGACAGTCATCGGTAAAAAATTCCTTGAGGATTTCTGCGTAATATCTTCGGTCAAAGCGGCAACAATATTATCAATAATGGCAATCGTCGCAGCCGCCTTTAATATCATAAATGCAGTCGTTTGCAAAATGTGTCATAACCACAGGGTTATGTATCTGAAAGCCGCATCTGTTGTAACATTTGTGTGCCTTCTGTCTGTTTGTATAATGATTGCTCTTGATATTAAGTCAATGTTTATCGCATTTATCTTCTGCGTACTTGCCGGAAACGCAAGCCTTTCTTCTCTGCTTGTGCCTGTTTTGCATATAACAAACCGCAAAATGGTTTCTACAACCGCAGTAAGCATTATGAATTTCTGCTTCTTTATGATGGTCGGAATCTTAGGTACGGCAACGGGATTTCTCCTCCACGTGTTCAAACCCGAACGTATTAAAGGGGTTTTGGTTTACGGAAATAATTCTTATCTGCTTTTATTCGGCACTTTCCTTGCTATTTCAATGTTTGAAATGTATAAAGCCGCAAAACTGTCTAACAAATATTAGACAAAACCTCATCTATTTGGGCTTTAAGTTCGGAAATATCCGAATTGTTATTAACCACAAAATCGCATAATCCTGTTTTTTCCGAATCGGGAATTTGTGAAGAAACACGCTTTAATGCCTCCTCGCAGGAGAAACCGTTTCTTTCCATTATCCTCTGTATTCTCAGGTCCTCATCTGCAAAAACGTAGATTATCTTGTCAAACATATCCTCAAATCCCGCCTCAAAAAGTTGAGGTACGGAAACAAAAATAATATCTTCTTCGCCCTGAAATATTTTTAACAACTCGCTCACAACCTGAGGGTGAATAATAAGTTCCAAAAGTTCAAGTTTCTTCTTATCATTAAAAACTATTGCACCGAGTTTTTTCCTGTCAATTTCACCGTCAGTCAGGATATCGTCCTGAGCAAACATTTTCCTGACCGTATCGGATTCAGCAAGAACTCTGTGCGCAATCTTATCCGTATCAACAACTCTGAAGCCTTTGGAATGTATAATTGCTTCAACCGTTGATTTTCCCGAACCTATATTCCCCGTTATCGCAACTTTAAGCATTGTTTTCCCTTTTAATTTTATTAAGATATGTCTTTAACTCTTTGACCTGTTTCGGCTTAATAAGTTTAATCTGCCCCCGTTTTAAGCCTTCAATCGTAATTGTTCCGTGCTGAATACGTTTCAGTGAAACAACTTCAAACCCGAGTTTTGCAAACATCTTGCGGATTTGCCTGTTTATACCCTGATACAAGGTTACCCTGACCGTCGAAGTTTTATTCGTAATTTCAAGCGGAAAAACTTCCGCATAAGCCGTTTTTGTTTCTCCCGTATCCGTTTCTATCTCAAGTCCGTTAAACATCTTTTCGCCGTCGGACGGAGTTATTTTCCCGTTTACGGTAACAACATAAATTTTGGGAATTTTAACGGAAGGGTGAGTCATTTCGTTTATTAATTCACCGTCATTTGTCATAACAATAAGTCCCGAAGAATCCTTATCAAGACGTCCGACAGGTTTAAGAGATTTGAGTTCGGGGGGAATAACGTCATATATTGTCTTACGGCCTTTTTCGTCATCAGATGTCGTAATATAACCCGCAGGCTTATAAAATCTGTAATACTCGAGTTTTAACGGTTTTATCAGATTTCCCTCAAGCATAACTTTATCCTTCGGCGAAACCTGAAACCCAAGTTCCGTAACGATTTTACCGTTTACGGAAACCTTACCCTCTGCAATAAGTTCGTCCGCTTTTCTTCTTGAACAGACGCCCGATGAGGAGATAAACTTGTTTAGTCTTTGCATACCAAAGCCCCTTCAAGAATCCGCTTTAAATCCTCGGGCAAACGTCTGTATATTTTGCCGTCATTATGCACCGCAACGACCTCGACTTCCGCCAACGTATGAACCTGACCCGATTGGGCATTTTTAATTACCTGAGTGAATGTTGCCGTCAGAGGCGAAATTTTGGTCAGGGTTGTTTCTATAACTATACGTTCATCTAAAAGAGCAGACGATTTATACCTGATGTTTATATTGGTAACGGGTATGGCTATGTCCTCTTTTTGGAGTTTAACCAAATCTATCCCGAGTTCGGTGCAGAATTCAACTCTTGCCATCTCCATCCAGCGGAGATATGAGCCGTGCCATACAACGCCGTATGAGTCGGTATCACTGTAATATACCCTTTGTTTAAGTTCGTGTTTCATGATATGATTATTCTACCATAAAACAATATAAGAGGAGTAATTATGAAGTTTTTGCACACAATGATCAGGGTTAAAGATATTGAGGCATCTCTGAAATTCTACACTGAACTTCTTGATATGAAGGTTGATTCAAAACGCAGACTCGACGACTGTTGGCTCTACTTCCTTTCGGACAAAGAAAATACCTGTCAGATAGAATTAACTTATAACGACGAAACTCCCGCAAACGGTTACGAAACCGGAACAGGCTTCGGACACTTTGCTTTCGGGATTAATTCCTTCGAAAATTTCTCCAAAAAATTAGAAGCCGCAGGTTACGATTATCTTTATCCTCCGTTTGATTTGAACGGCAAAGGTTCTATGATTGCCTTTATACAAGACCCTGACGGATACGAAATAGAATTAATCGAGAGCGTAAATTGGTAAGTTAATACGCTTTCATAATCAGCGAATCGTGAGTCTGTTTTTCGATTTCATCATCTAACGGCTGAAGGCTTTCGCCTGCCGCAAGTTCAAGCATGTAATCCGCAAAGTGTGTATTCTTCGGAAGGAATGAGCCGTGCATATAAGTTCCGAAAACATTTTTGTAATAAGCACCCTCTCCGCCGTCTTTTCCGTTATTGCCGTTACCCGTAACCATTCTGCCTATGGGCTTTGTCTCACCCTGCAAATACGTAAGCCCGCTGTGATTTTCAAATCCTACGAGGGTATCAGGCGAGACCAAATCCGTTTTTACCGTTACGTTCCCGATAAATCTTTTATCACCCGCAACGGTATATGCATCTAAAAGGCTTATTCCTTCAAGTCTTTCTCCGTTATGAGGCTGATAATAATGTCCGAGCAACTGATACCCACCGCATATACCGAGAAATACCGCGCCTCTGTCACGTTCGGCAGTCAAAAACTCTTTATGGCGCTGAATCTCTTTTGAAACCTCAATCTGCTGAATATCCTGTCCGCCGCCGATAAAGTAAATATCGTGCTCGGAAAGAGTGTCCCCGACATTAATCTCGTCAATAATAACTTTACCCCCGCGCCATTCATATCTGTTTTTCAGGGTAAGAATATTCCCGATATCACCGTAAATATTTAAAAGTTTCGGATAAAGATGGGCTATTCTCAAATCTTTCATGCGGTAACAAGCTCCTTCAAAACTTTTGCCGATTTTTGTCTTTTGTTGGTATGAATTTTTATATATTCGTCAAGCAAATCAAAGCAAACCTGACAAACCTTCTCGGTAGCCTTGCGGTCATAATCGCTTTCATAATCAAAATCAAACTGAAGCATAGCCTGCAAAAAGTCACGGATTTTGTAGTGCATACTCAGCCTTACACCGAGAGTTTCGTTACACTCTTTACAGATAATACCGCCCATTTGCGAAGAGAAAAACATTTCTTCGTCAAGCACACGCTCTCTGCAGCAGAGACAGGTATCCAATTCTACGCAAAATCCCATTATCAAAAGGAGTTTTAACTGAAATTTTATTACCGCAATCAGTGCATCTTTTTTATCGGCAGCATTTGCAACCCTGTTTAAGGCCTTATACAACAAGTCATATATATCTTTAGAGGCAGATTCGGAGCCTTCTCCGAAATTTACGACAAGTTCGGAAATATAAGACGATAACATAAGTTTGTCGAAATCTTCACGTGTTTTTCTGAAATTATTAACCGTCTGCGCCTGCAAAATCGTATCCATGGAACGGCCTTTCAAAAGTTGAAGGGTATTTGCGACAAGCAAATCCATTCTCGCTCCGAGTTTGCTTTGGGGTTTCTTAATCCCTTTTGCAACACCCTTAATAAGCCCGCTGTCTTTGGAATACATTAAAATAATTTTATCGGCATCATTGAGGTTGTAGGATTTTAAATTGATAGCCTCGGTAACATAATTACTCTTCATAATACGACTTTGTACCTCTGTAAACCCCTCTGAATATCTGCTCTAATTCTCCCACGTCGTTGGAATTTTCCAGTGCGACTTCCTTCTCAATCAGGCCCGTAGTTGCAAGATTTGCGAGTGAACAGTTCATAGACATCATATTATCAATCGTCGTATCACGTAAAATGTTATAAATCTCGTCCGTATTGTCTTTTGTTATGTAATCCTTTATTGTCGGGGTTACAACCATAATTTCACATGCCGGATAACGTTTCTGATTTACGTTAGAATAAATAAGTTTCTGCGCAATCGTTGCTCTCAGTGTCTCGGAAAGTTGTTTTCTGACAAAATCTCTGACTGATTCTTCAAACATATTGATAATTCTGTTTATTGTCTGAACGGAATCGTTTGTGTGAAGCGTGGACAAGACCAAATGCCCTGTTTCCGATGCTTTAAGTGCCGCAGACATAGTCTCGGCATCTCTTATTTCACCGATAAATATTACGTCAGGGTCCTGTCTCAGGGCGTATTTTATACCGTCGGAAATTGATGCGGTATCCACTTCAACCTGTCTTTGCGAAATTATTGACTTCTCACAGTTAAATATGTACTCAATCGGATCTTCAACCGTAATTATATGTTTCGGATATGTTAAGTTAATTTGGTTAATCAAAGACGCAATTGTCGTGGATTTACCGCTTCCCGTAGGCCCCGTAACGAGCACTATACCGTTTTGGTAATTCACAATCTCGTTCAAAACATCGGGGAGTTCGAGTTCTTTCAGTGTCGGGATAGTGTATGAAATGTTTCTTATAACCAATCCCGGCATGCCTGACTGTCTGTTATAATTAACCCTGAAACGTGAACAGTCAGGGATTTCGTACACAAAATCCAAATCCATCATGCTCAGAATTTTATCTTTTACTGATTGCGGTGCAATATCTACAACCGCTTTTGAAAGGTCATCAACCGTCAAAGTCTGCATATTCGTACGCTTTATAAAACCGTTTTTCCTTACAAACGGAACATAACCTACCTTCAAATGCTCATCGGAAGCACCTGAAGCCACCGCACTTTTCAAAAACTGAATTATATCAAAACCTTCGCTCATAATAACCCTTCCGTACAATAATAACCTATTTAATCGTAGCATTTTAGCGATGTTTTGACAACAACTTAACAAAAAAAATCCCGGTATAAAACCGGGATTGAAATCTGTTCGAATTTGGTTCTTTAATTAGCAACTGTAACTGTAAGAAGTGCCGCTGAATGAAGAAGCGACTGAACCGCAAGATTCTCCACTGCCTGTATAAGCGATAGACCCGCAAGATTCGCTGCTGCCGGAATTAGCGATTGAGCCGGCTGATTCGGACTGTTCACCGAATGCGATTATTGTTGAATCAGAAGGGCCTGAATAAAAACTGCAATAGTCCATACCACTGTCATTTGATGACAAAAGTGAAGTATTATCGGAAATCAATGAAACATTTTCAGAAATCAATCTTGTTGAATGAGACGGTGTAGCAGTTCCCAAAAGGGTGAATGCTGAATGTTGTCTTTCTTCTGAATTAGTAAATGTTAGCATATCTTAAATTCCTATCTTTGTGTTTACATTTATATAAAGTAAATAAATTTTGCCCGATTTCACAAAGGAATTTATTTGTTACAAAACTTAACAATTGATTTAACACCTGTCGCAAAGCCAGGAGTAAAGGTTCTTAATAACTGCATCAGGAAAGGCTTCCGATAACAAACTCTGTGTGCTTAAATTCTCTTTTATCGGCTCAAAGAGGAATTCTCCGTCTTTGTAAACCGAATTATAATTTTTGTTGTCGTTCGCACAGTAAGGAACATTTACCCTGCCGTCTTTCATAAGATATGCAAGCCCGTGCGTTCTGCAAATAATAGGTCTGTAAGGGTAAACCGAACACAAATTGTCAAGCAGAAACGGGCATTTCCCGCCTTTTTCAATCGCTTTGACATTCGCCTGAATTCTGCTTTTGACGGTATTATCGAGTTCTGCATATCCTTTCATTAAATACTCGAGTTCAAGGTTTGAAAGCGGATAATCGCCTTTTTCGCAACACGATGAGCAACCCGCCTTACAACACAACAAGTTTTCATGCTCTCTGAAATACCCCGCAAGACGCAAATCGAGTTCGTTTATAAATTCGGAATAACTTATCTTCCGTGCCAAAATCTGCTCCAGAAACTGCGTGACGGGTGGCTTTCAAGTTGTTCGATTCTTGCGGAAAGTTCTTTGTTATGGTCAAGGAGTTCCTGAATCTGTCTTGCCATAATCTCGTTGTCACGTTTGTAACCGCCTGCCTCAATAAGTCTTGTTGCCATATCGGAATTTGTAATATCGTCGCTGATTTTCTTGGCAACGGCTTCTGCAAGCATTTGTAAGGTCTGAGAGGTTACATCAAGGGTAAAACTCTTGTCCTGACGGGGAGTTAAATCTGTAACGGTATTTTCCTCAACAACAGGGACTTCTTCAACGGGAAGAAAATCTTTTACCAAAATCGGCTGTACGGGCTCTGCAGGTTTTTCCTGTTTTGGCTCAATTTTCTGCAATTTGGCAATAATCTGCTCGTCACTGTAACCCTGAGCCTTTAAAGATATGCCTTTTTTAATTCTGTCCAGAGCCAATTCGTCATAAAATTCAAGTCCGTCTTCATCTTCATATATAGAATCAATCTTCCAGTCATTAAGAAACAAATCCAAAGAATGTTTGTCTATATAATAATTCTCAGAATTTAAAGTTTTCAAAATTGATTCGCGATTATACATTTTACTTACTCCCGGTTACACCTATCTACGCACCCCGCGTGCGATATCACGTTCCTGTGTTTTCTTTGCGATAGCCTCACGCTTGTCGTATAATTTTTTACCCTTTGCCAAGCCTATCTCTATCTTAGCAAAACCATGAGATAAATACAATTCCAAAGGAACAATTGTATAGTTTTCTTTCTTAATTTTGCCAAGCATCTTCATGATTTCCTGTTTTTTCAGCAGAAGTTTTCTCACCCTTTCCGCCTCATGATTAAAGCGATTTCCCTGTTTATAAGGTGAGATATGCATGTTGTATAAGAAAATTTCTCCGTCTTCGATTTTTGCAAAACTGTCTTTGAGATTGAACATGCCCTGACGGATCGATTTAATTTCCGTTCCTGTCAGAACAATTCCCGCATCATATCTGTCAAAAATCAAAAAATCATGGAACGCTTTTCTGTTTGTAGAAATAACCTTTTTATCCATACGAGTATTATAATGCAACCATTTGGAATTTACTACCCTGTCTCGCACCCCGTCGTTCAAGTTCCCAGGTAACTCTGTTCATCGTATCGAGTTTTCTTCCAATCCAGCGAGGCTCAACAAGTTTTGTCCTGAGACCGTTCCCTGCAAGACGATGAATTGTTGTTTTTGGTGGCAAATATTCAAGAAAATCACAAACGACGTTTACATACTCATCTTCCGTCATCAGATTCAGTTTGCCCTGATTATATATTTTTTCGAGTTTTGTACCCTCAAGCACGCAGAGCATGTGAATTTTTACCCCGTCAGGCTCAAGTTCCGCAACCTTTTTCGCCGTATTCATCATTTCTTCATAGGTTTCAAAAAGGTTCATAATAACGTGGACACAAATATTAATCCCTGCGTATTTCCTTGTTTTTTCATAAGCCCTCAGAAAACAGTCGTAATCGTGACCCCGGTTTATCTTTTTTAGGGTTTTGTCATTTGCGCTCTGCAGACCGTATTCAATCCAGGTGTAATAATCGGGGGTAAAAGATTGAATTAAGGAAAGTTTTTCATCATCAATACAATCGGGCCTTGTTCCTATTGAAATTCCCACAATATCAGGGTGGTCAAGAGATTCTTTGTATATTTTTTCAAGTTCTTTTACGGGTTTATATGTGTTTGAATAAGCCTGAAAATAGGACATATATTTTTCCGCCTTAAACCGCTTTGAAAGGAATTCCATTTCGGATTTCATCTGCTCTTTTATACTCATCAGGCCCGAATGAGTCTGAGAAAAACTTCCGCTCTCGTCACAAAAAAGACACCCTTTGTCAGACAGAGTTCCGTCACGATTCGGGCATGAAAAACCCGCATCGAGCGTAATTTTGTAAACCTTTGCTCCGAATTTTTGTCTTAAATAGTCACTGAAAGCATTATACCGTCTGTCCATAAATTAAGGATAACATAAATACCTTTGTGGTAGAATTATAAATGTAAGCGAGGATATGTATATTATGAGAATGTCGAAATTGTTTGTACAGACTTTGAGAGAGTTTCCTTCCGATGCGGAGGTTATATCTCACAAGTTATTGGTAAGAGCAGGATTTATAAGAAAACTCTCAATGGGGATTTATAACTATCTTCCCCTAATGTGGAGAGTGCTGAAAAAAGTTGAAAATATTGTTCGTCAGGAAATGGACAGGGCAGGCGCACAGGAACTTTTAATGCCTTTTGTTCAGCCTAAGGAACTCTGGGAAGAATCAGGCAGATGGGGTGCATACGGCGGTGAATTGATGCGTTTGCAGGACAGACACGGAAGAGATATGTGCTTAGGACCTACTCACGAAGAAATCATTACCGCAATTGCCCGTGACGGACTGAAATCTTACAAACAATTACCGGTAAATTTATACCAAATTCAGTCAAAATTCCGTGACGAAAGACGTCCCCGTTTCGGACTTCTCCGAGGCCGTGAATTTATTATGAAAGATGCCTATTCTTTCGACACCACTCAGGAAGGGCTTGAAAAAGAGTACAAAAATATGTGGGACGCCTATACACGAATCTTCAAACGCTGCGGACTTGAAACAAAAGCGGTACAGTCGGATTCGGGCGCAATCGGAGGAAGCGTAAGCCATGAATTTATGGTTATAACCGATACAGATGCGGGAGAAAATGATGTATTCTACTGCGATTGCGGTTATGCTGCAAATTCAAACCACGCAGTATCAAATTTACCGGAGGTAAATATAACGGGTAAGTGGAGTAAACCTGAAATTATTGATACTCCGAATACCCACACGATTGAAGAATTATGCGATTTCTTAAAGATTGAACCGACAATAATCGTTAAATCCTTGGTTTATATAATAGACAAAGACCCTGTAATTGCACTGATCAGAGCAGATAAGAATGTCGAAGAAACAAAACTCTTAAATGCAATAGGCGGACAGGAAATAAGAATTGCGGTTGCTGCCGAAATCGAAGATATTATGGGGGTAAATGGATTTAACGCTGACAAAGGTTTCATCGGACCTAAAGGTATAAAGGAATATAACGGAAAACCGATCAAATTCATTGCGGACAAGACCGTCGTTGATTTGAAAAACTTCGTAATCGGAGTAAACATAAAAGATAAGCACCTTGTTGGCGGTAATTGGGGTGTTGATGTTGATTTGCCCGCGCAGATTGCCGATATCAGACTTGTTGATGCGGGTGATTTGTGTCCCGAATGCGGAAAGCCGCTGAAGGTTACGAGAGGGATTGAAGTCGGAAACATCTTCCAACTCGGAACAAAGTATTCAAAACCGATGAATGCGGTTTATCTTGACCAAAACGGAAAAGCACAGCCGTATATAATGGGCTGTTACGGAATAGGTATTTCAAGAACTGCCGCTGCTGCAGTCGAAGCACATCACGACGAGCACGGAATCAAATGGCCGCTTGCAATTGCGCCTTATCACGCAATCGTAATTCCCGTAAACACAAAAGACGAACTTCAGATGAAGGTTGCGGAAGATATTTACAAAACTCTCAACAAGCACGGGGTCGAAGCGGTAATTGATGACCGTGACGAACGTGCGGGAGTTAAGTTCAAAGATGCGGACTTAATCGGATTTCCTTACATAATTACGGTCGGAAAAACCATAACCGAAGGTTTGGTTGAATTTAAAGTACGCGAAACGGGCGAAACATCAAACGTTCTGCCGGAAGAAGCCGCAGAAGTTGTGGTTACCGCAGTTACAAACCTCAAATAAGTCCGTTAGAAATGTCTCATTTTCGGCTCAAGCAATGTTTGTGCCAATTTTTCGGCACCGACAAATTTTTGTTTTCTCATTGCATCGGCCGCAATTTCTTTTTCGTACTTAACAAATCTGTGTTCAAAAATACATTTACCGTCATCTTCAATAGTCAGTCTCAGCCAGCATGCCTGAGGTTTTTCGGTAAACGGTCTTCCGACACTTCCGACATTAACGACCGTTTGTTTCTTTGTGGTCTGAAATCCGCACGGAATATGTGTATGCCCGCAAAGTACAACGGGTGCTTCAACATTTACGAGCATTTCCTCGACGGTTTCCATAGGGGTATCGGGTAAAATGTCCTCGTTATTTTTTCTCGGAGAGCCGTGTACCAAAAGTATCTTAACGCCGCCTTCCTGAACTTCTAACTGCATCGGGAGTTCCTTTAAGAAACTTTTCTGAACATTTGTTAAAAGTTCGGCATCATATTTTAAAGCCTCTGCCATAACAGGTGCAAGACCTTTCAGAGTTTCATACGTTTCCTCGTTATAATCAGCAATCATCAAATCCGTATTTCCCTGAATAAGCGTAAATTTCGGGTCATCTTTTCTCTCCATAAACCAATCAACAACGATTTCGGGGTTCGGGCCTGCCATTGCATAATCACCGAGTACAAATACTTTGTCGCACTCCTGTGCTTCAATGTCACGCATTACGGCACTCAGAGCCTCCATATTACCGTGGATATCAGAAATTACACCTATTCTCATAGCATTTCTCCTTAATTTAAAACGGATTAGTCATTGTGATATAATTAATTCTATGATAAACAGACGAAAAACAAAACAAATTTCTGTCGGTAATGTAAAAATCGGCGGTGATGCTCCGATAAGCGTTCAATCAATGTGCAACACGGACACAAGAGATATTGCCAAAACACTTGACCAGATTGGAGAATTGGCATCGGCAGGGTGCGAAATTGCAAGGCTTGCAGTTCTGAACAAAGATGCTGCAGAAGCGATTAAAGACATAGCTGCAAAATCTCCGATTCCGCTCGTTGCGGATATACATTTTGATTACAGGCTTGCACTGAAATGTATTGAAAACGGGATTAATGCTCTGAGAATAAATCCGGGAAATATAGGCAGAAAAGAACACACGGTAAAAGTTGTTCAGGAAGCAAAAGCACATAATATTCCGATAAGAATAGGGATTAACGCAGGCTCGCTTGAAAAAGAGTTTGCGGAACTTGACCTGCCTCTGAGCGAAAAAATGATTAAGAGTGCCCTGCGCCATATCGAAATCCTTGAAGATTTGAATTTCTACGACATAAAATTATCGCTTAAATCATCTGACGTTCCGACAACAATAGAAGCCTACCAAAAAGTTTCAAAAATAATCGATTACCCGCTTCATTTGGGAGTTACGGAAGCAGGAACGCTGAAATCGGGTCTGATTAAATCCTCCGTAGGACTCGGAACACTTCTTAGTCAGGGTATCGGAGATACAATAAGAGTTTCGCTGACGGAAAATCCCGTTGAAGAAGTTGAAGCAGGTTTCGGAATTCTGAAAGCACTTAATCTCAGAAAAAAAGGAATAAATTTTATTTCATGCCCGACATGCGGAAGAACTCAAATAGACCTTATCGGCCTTGCAAAAAAAGTTGAAGAAAAATTCAAAAATCTTGACCTTCCGATTACGATTGCAGTAATGGGTTGTCCCGTTAACGGCCCGGGGGAGGCAAAGCATGCTGATTTCGGAATTGCAGGGGCAATCGGTGAAGGTTATATCTTCAAAAAAGGAGAGATTATCGCAAGAGTTAAGGAAACCGACTTGATTAATTCATTAGAAAAGATTATAATGGAAACGTACGGTTAGTTTAAATAAGATAGGACGTTATGAAGAGAAATTTATTACTTTTAGCACTTTTGGCATTTGTTACCGTTCCTGCTTATTCTGCAGTTGCGGTAGATGAAGTTACAGATGCGGAATATATGATTAATTCCGGATACTCCGAACTCACGGCAGAAGAAACGTTTACGCTCAAGAACAGAGCAACGGGCAAACCGATTGAGCCTTTGTATAACAAAAAATCAAACGGTTTGGTAAAATTCTATAAGAGTGTTTTCGGATATATCGACCCGTCAATTGACAGCGCTGACAGAATTCACCACGATATTCAGGCATCACCGTCATTCAAAGATTTGTAATAAACAGATTTAATACAAAAGAGGATATTGATAGTATCAATATCCTCTTTGTTGTATAAAAATTTTTGTTTTTATATAATATTGCTATGGGGATGAAAAAATTCAGATTTTTAACGTCCGGAGAAAGCCATGGTAAATGTTTAAATGCCATAATCGAGGGAGTTCCGGCAGGTATAAGAATTAAGGCTGCGATAATCAATTCCGATCTTGCACGCCGTCAGCAGGGCTATGGCAGAGGCGAGAGAATGAAGATTGAGCATGATACGGTGGAAATAAAATCGGGAATTAGGCAGGGAAAAACCACTGGTGCGCCCATTTGCCTTGAAATTAAAAATAACGATTATGCCAACTGGGAAGATGTCATGGCAGTAGAAAAACTCGAATATCCGACCGAAGAAGCACTGAGAAAACTTGAAGAAAAATCCTTTACAAAAGTCCGCCCCGGGCATGCCGATTATGCAGGCTCAAAAAAATACAATCTTGCGGATTTAAGAGATGTATTGGAGCGTTCAAGTGCCCGCAAAACCGCCATAGAAGTTGCAGTGGGCTCGATTGCAAAACAAATCCTTAAAGAATTCGGAATCCTTGGTTTTTCGCACGTTATCCAAATCGGAAACGTAAAACTCGATTTCTACCCCAAAACATATACCCTTATAAAGGAAAAAGCCGAACAGTCAAACGTTATGTGCGCAGATGACCTGACCGCCGACAGAATGCGCAAAGCCATTGATGATGCGGCACAGGAAGGGGACACTTTGGGCGGAAAGTTTGAAGTAATATTCGGAAACATTCCCGTCGGCTTAGGCTCTTATGTACATTGGGATATGGCTCTTGACGGAAGGCTTGCTCAGGCGGTTATGAGTATTCCTGCGGTTAAAGCGGTTGAAATCGGCGCAGGAGTTGATTCTGCATCTCTTCCGGGCTCTAAAATGCATGACGAGATTTTTGTTGCAAGAGATAAATCGATATACAGAAACACAAACAATGCAGGCGGAATTGAAGGCGGGATTTCCAACGGGGAAGCCATTGTAATAAAAGGAACAATGAAGCCTATTCCGACTATGAAAAAATCACTTGCAACAGTGGATTTAAAGGATATGTCTCCCGCAAATGCTCATTTTGAACGCTCTGACGTATGTGCCGTTCCGGCCTGCGCCATTGTTGCCGAAGCAAGAGCAGCAATAATCATTGCGGACGAATTGCTCTCAAAAATCGGGGGAGACAGTTTAACGGAAATGAAGGCACATTATGGAATATAACATCGTTCTTGTCGGAATGCCCGCAAGCGGAAAAACCACAATCGGAAGCCTTCTTGCGGAAAAACTCACCGATTATACCTTTATTGATACCGATTCTCTGATTGAAAAAACTCAGGGACTTAAAATCTCGGAAATCTTTGAAAAGTTTTCAGAAGATTATTTCCGCAAACTCGAATACGATACAATAAAACTCGTTTGCAACGGAAAACACAAAATCATATCGGTTGGCGGAGGGGCTTTTGAAAACCCCGATAACAGAGCGACTTTGCTAAATTTCGGGAAAGTTTTTTATTTGAAATCTGACCTTGATGTATTATATTATAGATTATCGGGGGACAGTACAAGACCGCTCCTTCAGGTTGATAATCCGAAGGGTGCACTCGAAAGGCTTTTGAAAAAGAGGGAAGACAATTACAAAAAAGCGCATTGTACTATCGATACAACAAATACGGACGCTGAAGATATTGTCGATATTATATTGGGAAGTATGAATGAAACAGACGCTGACAGTTGATGCAAACGGATATGACATAATAATTTCAAACGACGAGTTTTCAAAACTTGTCGAAGATTTGAATGCGTTTACCTATGGTCAGAAAAGGCTTATTGTTATTTCAAAAAAAGTTTACGGTCTGTACAAAACAAAACTAAACCTTAATCCCGATGAACTTTTTATCCTTAATGACGGAGAAAGAGAAAAGAATTTCAAAAATTATATAAAAATTCTTCAAAAGGCTGCAGAACTCGGATTAACCCGCTCTGACATAATTATCGCAATCGGGGGAGGAGTTGTCGGTGACATTGCAGGTTTTGCAGCATCAACTTATATGAGAGGAATTGATTACATACAAGTCCCGACGACTCTGCTTGCTATGGTTGATTCTTCAGTCGGCGGGAAGACAGCAATAGATTTGGATAATTACAAAAATCTGGTCGGAACTTTCTATCAGCCGAGCAGGGTTTTTATTAACATAAATTTTCTTGAAACATTAAACAGACGCCAATACAATTCAGGCCTCGGAGAAATCTTAAAATACGCATTTATAGAGGACAACTGCGAATATTCCAAACCTATTTTTCTGTTTGAATATCTGACTTTGTGCGCCGAAAGGCTTCAGGAAAGAGACCCGATTACGTTATGCAGAATTATAGAATACTGCCTTGATTTGAAGATTTCAGTAGTAAATCAGGACGAAAAAGAAGCGAAACTCAGAAAAATTCTTAATTTCGGACACACTTTTGCTCACGCAATTGAATCTCTGAGTAAATTTAAAAAATATACGCACGGAGAAGCCGTCATTCAGGGGATCTTTTTTGTACTGAAACTTGCCTACCAAGAAAACAGGATTTCTTATTCTTATTACAGGCTTTCACTCGATTTACTGACAAAATACGGCTTTAAGGAAGAAACGCCGAAGTACAAGCCCGAAGAAATCATTGAGATGATGAAAAGAGATAAAAAGGCAAAACAGGAAAAAATTATTTTTATCCTTCCGTGTGACAAGAGAAAAGTTAAGGAAGTAAAAATAACTCCCAAAGACCTTTTAGGCAAATTTTAAATCATATCTCCGACTTTGATTTCACGCCTAATATAATTTTTCGTGAACGGACGGTCGCACTTTTTGTATAACTCAACCTCCATTTTCAAAAGCATTCTGTCCGAGCAGACCACGGAGAGGGTTTTTGCTTCGCAATCAACTTCCGCAACCATGCCGGCTTCTCTGCAGGGAGTTTTATTCTTCTCAACCGAGGTGTGCTTAGGGTTTGGAGATAATGCGGTTATGTCGTGGTAAAACCATGTTCTGCTCCAGGGATAAATAGCCCTTGCCGTTGCATAATTTTCTTCTGCCGTTTTGTTCCTGAAATCTAATTCAAGATCTTCGGGATAAGAATAATAACTCGCTTTATCTTCTCTTTGTTTAAGCGGGATTATAATGTCTTCCTTTAATGCTTTCAAAAGTTCGCAGGCGGCACCTCTTGCAGTCAGAACAGTTCTTTGTTTCAGACTTTCACCCGTATCCGACGGGTAAATTTTTACAACTTCCTGAGCAAGAATAGAGCCCGTGTCAAACCCGTTATCCATCAGATGCAGAGTAATTCCCGATTCCTGCTCCTGATTTTTTATAACCCAAAAATACGGATTCGGCCCTCTGTACTTCGGCAGCAATGAAGGGTGAGCATTAATTGTCGCTATTTTTGGAATATCATAAGTCGCTTTCTCAAATTTTTCACCCCAGGAGCCAACGAGAACAATATCAGGATTAAGTTTAATCAGTTTCCTCCTGAATTTCTCGCTGTTTACAGAATCAATCCCCTTGATTTCGGGCAGGTTGTAACTCTTAATATAGTTATAATCCTTTGACGGGTTAATGATATCCTTCATTTTCCGCAGCCACGAAGGATATTTAATCATTTCCTTACGCAAAACACCGACAATATTACAGTTTGCGTCAAGAGCCGCAGCAATAAGATTAGTAAACATCTCGCCATACCCTATCACCACTACTTTAAGCATTCTTCCGTATCCTTCCCGATTTGCAGTTTAAGTTCATCTATACTTTCAAACTTACGCTCATCTCTTATTTTCTCAAAAACGCTGATACTTATCTCTTTGCCGTACAAATCTCCGTCGAAACCGGGGATATGAACTTCTATCCCTTCAGAACTACCGTTTAATGTCGGTTTTACACCAAAGTTCATTATTGCAGGCATGCCTGAAACCTTTGCTTTATATACACCATAAGGGATTTTTACCGTATTTGCAGGGTACTTAATATTTGCAGTCGGAAAACCTATTTTTCTGCCCGTCTGCTCTCCGTATATGACTTTTCCCGTTATGGTATAAGGCTCGCCGAGCATTGAATTTGCACTTAATATTTCACCTTTTTTTAAAAAAGTCTTAATACAGGTAGAACTGACTGTTACACCATTTTCCGTACATGGAGCACTCATATAATACTCATAACCGTACTTGTTTTGGCCGTCCTTTAACATCTCGGGAGTCCCCTCTCTGTTATAGCCAAATGTATAATTAAATCCCGTTGATATTGAAACGGGCTTATAAATTTCCGCCAATTCTCTAAGATAATCTTCTGCCTTAATATTAACAATATCCTGAAAATCCGCCTCAATTAAATAATCAACGCCAAGCGATTCAATTAACTTATATGAATAACTTCTTGGATAAATATATTCGGGATCTTTGCCGAAATACACGGCAGGCGACTCTTTAAAAGTTATAAGAGCCGTTTTTCTCCCGGTTTTTAAAGCAGAAGAAATAACCTCCCGATGTCCTTTGTGAATACCGTCAAAGAAACCCAGAATTACGGATATGCCTTTTAAATTATCATTTGCAGCACTAAGAATTTCCATTACACGACAATATCTAAATTACCCGCAGCAATCTGCTTTTGGCAAAAATGTTTCCAAAGCCTGATGTTATAATACAGTTCGCTGTCATCAGTCTGTTTGTTATTCAAGGAAGCATAAATATTCAATGCAGAATCCTGAAAATCGTCAAAGCCCTTGATGTTAACACTTGAAACTGTCTCAGCGGACAGATTTTTTGTGTTTGCATTAATGGC
>DBYM01000063.1:6334-10660 GCA_002309875.1 Cyanobacteria bacterium UBA1186 | reverse complement strand
GCAATAAGACAAAGGGCTATTTTATAATAAGGCTTTCACACCCAAAAATATCAAAATCAGTCCCGCAAATATCTCAAGCCCTCTTGAAGGGAAGAATTTGAGTTTTCCTCCGAGAGCAAAACCGAGCAGAGAATTTACGGCAGTAACCAAACCTATTAAAAGCGCAGGTTTCAGTATCAAATTCCCGGACAAAGACAGTGAAATTCCCGCCGAAAACGCATCAATACTTGTGCCGACTCCGATTAAAAACAGGCATGCGGGGCTGATGCAGGAAGGTGCAGCCTTCTTTTCAAATGATTCTTTTATAAATTTTATTCCGAGGAATACAAATATTGTAAATACTATTGCACTTGCCCACGGAGAAATAAACTCTTTGACAAAGGAGGTCAGGAAATACGCAATAACTGGCATCAGTGCCTGAAAGCCTCCCGTAAACCCCGCAAGCAGAACTGAATTTTTCAGTCTTTCTTTATCAAAACAAAGACCGTAAGTGAATGATACAATACACGCATCTATTGAAAGGGCTAAAGCAAGTATAAATATTTCAGCAGGGCTCATTAAAATACGTCCGTCTTCTTAATAGGATTCTTGAATTTCGTAATATTATTCTGGAAGAGAAGTTTTACCGTTCCCTGCGGACCGTTTCTGTGTTTTGCAATTATAATATCGGCTTCTCCCCTGTTCATAGCCTTTTCTGAAACATCTTCCTCTCCGCTGTTCGTCCTGTAGTAATCATCTCTGTATATGAAAAGTACAATGTCCGCATCTTGTTCGATAGAACCCGAATCTCTCAGGTCGGACAACTGAGGTTTCTTGTCCTGTCTGCCCTCTACCGCACGGTTTAACTGAGACAATGCCAAAATAGGAACGTTTAAATCCTTGGCCAAAATCTTCAAACCTCTTGAAATACTCGAAATCTGCTGTAATCTGTCTTCGCGTCCCGTTCCTTCAATCAGTTGCAAATAGTCAATAACGACGAGCCCGAGGTCTTTTTCCATCATAGCAAGTCTTCTGCACTTCGCTCTCAAATCAGTTATTGTTACACCTGCAGTGTCATCAATATAAATCTTGGAATGAGTAAATTTTTCCGCTGTCAGAGCAAGTTTTTCCCAATCCTTTACGTTTAAATCTCCCGTATTAACCCTCTGAACATCAATCTCCGCTTCAGAACACATCATTCTCTGCGAAAGTTGTTCATGTGACATTTCCAGAGAGAATATTGCAACAGGAACATTTTCTCTCAAAGCAACATTCTGTGCTATATTCAGGGCAAGCGAAGTTTTACCGACACCCGGACGGGCAGCAAGGATAATTAAATCCGATTTCTGCAACCCGTTTGTATATACGTCCAAATCATAAAAGCCCGTAGCGACGCCTGTCAGTTTACCCTTGTTCTTTGCACGTTCTTCCATTCTCTGATATGTGTCATATACCAAATCTTTAACCTGCACCATTAATTTCGATGCTTTTTGAGAGCCTATGTCATATATAAGTTTTTCCGCTTCATCAAGGGATTCTTCAACAGGTTTTAAGTCATAACCCGAATTTATAATCTCGGAACCCGCATTAATAAGCGAACGTTTTATTGCCTTTTCCTGAACGATTTTGGCATAGTATTCAACGTTTGTCGTTGTAATGGTTTTGTAACTCAAATCATTGATAAAGGCACGCCCGCCCACAAGTTCGAGTTTCTGATTGATATTAAGGGTATCGGAAACCGAAACGATATCAATTCTGTCTTCACTGTTATACAACTGAAGCATTGCCTCATAAACATATCTGTGCGCAGGTTTATAAAAAGATTCCGGCTTCAGATACTCTGCAACACGGTTCATGCAGGCAGGACTGACTAAAATCGCACCTAAAATAGCCTCCTCTGCATCTATACTCTGAGGCATCAATTCTGACATTTCGGCATTTGTGTTCTTTTTGCTCTTTGTTGAATATGAAGTTGACATCAAAACCCCTCGTTTATACATTCTGACAATAAAATAATTTAAAGGCAAGATTTTGTAAAAGAATATAACAATTGTAAAGATTGTAACAATTTTTTAAAAAATTAAGCAATTTCGGGAAAGAAATTTACTTATACATGGTAGCAGGTTGTAATTAACATAGGAGAATTTTGAAATGGAAGCTATTAGCAGCAGAATGTTGGTAAATGAAGTGCCTCAGCCGGAGACAACTACCGCCCCCAAAAATATCGCATACAGAGGTCGTAACGATTTGGAAAGAATTCCGGGTGAAGATGAATATACGGGCAAAAAGAAACATAAAGGCGGTAAAACATTACTCGGTATTATTGCCGCAGCAGCAGTAGCATTAGGAATAACCTGCTTTGCAAAAGGCAAAAAAGCCGGTGCTGAAAAATTCGGCGACAAGATGAAAGAAGGCTGGAAGGAAGTTCGCGAACAGGCAACGGAATTATGGAAAAACTTGAAAAATAAGTTTAATAAAAATAAAGCAGAAGCCCCTGAAACTCCGGCAGCATAGATTAAGATAATAGCTCGAAATATAAAATAACAAGGTGCAGTTTATACTGCACCTTGTTATTTGCTTTTTAAAACTTTTTCAGATGCGCATAGGAAGCGTCCATGGCCTTTTTGCCGAATTTCCCGAAATCAATCGTGTACATCGTGCTGTCGCCCATTTGTATAACGTCCGTAATGTGCCCTACGCCGAGTTTTTCGTGGAATACTCTTTCCCCGACATTGAAATAATACTGAGTTGCCGTATTTTTAAGTTCTTCCGCAAGTGCTTTCTGCTCTTCTGCCTGCTTGCGTTCACGTTCACGCTCTTCAATTTTGCGTTTCATAACGTTATTTTCAAAAAACTTCTTTAATTTTTCTTCTTCGGCCTCTTTGTTTACGGCATTTTTCTTTACGATTGCACGTTTAGGTCTGCTTGTAACCTCTGCAAGACGTTTTGCTGTCGGTGCAACAAAGTTTTTGCCGAAACCCGTTCCGTTTTTTATCTGTTCGTCAACATAAGAATTGGAGAAAGAATTACGTTGCTGAGTATTTTTGTTCCCCGTGCCGTACTTAACCGATTTAACCGCACTTGTAAATGTACTGCCCGTGTATCTGCCAACTGATGATTCTTCTTTTTCTATCAGATTAACGGGAATTTCATCTAAAAATCTGCTCGGAGAATAGTATTTGTATTCGCCCCACATTTGACGTCTCTTTGCGGTGGTTAAATAAAGTTTATTCTGAGCCCTTGTAATTCCCACATACATAAGCCTTCGCTCTTCTTCAAGTTCGGATTTGGTATTCATTGCTCTTGCAGATGGGAAAATTCCTTCGTCACAACCTGCGAGAAAAATAATCGGGAATTCCAATCCCTTGGAAGAATGCAGCGTCATAAGAGTTACATTGTTGGCAATCTCGTCAAGACCGTCAATGTCCGAAACCAAAGAAACCTGAGTTAAAAATTCACCGAGAGTATTATCGATTTCTTCCGGCTCAAATTCATTTGCAACATTGACCAATTCCTGCAAATTCTCTATTCTCGTCTGATCTTCATCTGTTCCTGACATCTGAAGTTCGTGTAAATATCCGCTTTTTTCGAGCACCAAACCCAAAAACTCGGGCAGATTGTACTTTAACTGAGCATCTTGAAATTTCATGATCAAAGAGGCGAAATCTTTAAGTTTTGAAATCGTTCCCGATTTTAACTCACTTATATTTTCAGCCTCCAATATTGCCTTAAAAAGACTTGTGTCGTTTTCATCAGCATAGGTCTGAAGATGTTTCAGTGTCGCTTCACCGATTGCCCTTCTCGGAACATTTATTATTCTGCGTAAAGACTGCGAATCGTCAACATTGTGAATAAGTTTCAGATATGCAATCGCATCTTTGATTTCTTTTCTGTCATAGAACTTCAGCCCGCCATATATACGGTAAGGGATTCCCTGCGCTATCAGGGCTTCTTCCAAAGCACGTGACTGAGCATTAGTTCTGTACAAAACAGCAAACTGATTATAGTTTTCCGAAGTATCAACAATCGTGTTTACAATGTAAGTTGCTTCGTCCGCCTCATCTTCCGCCTCATAACAGGTTATTTTTTCACCCTTTCCTTTTTGGGAATACAATACCTTTTCAACACGTTCTTCGTTGTTTTCGATAACCGAATTTGCCGCATCAAGAATATTTGAAGTCGAACGGTAATTCTGCTCAAGTTTTACGATTTTAGCATTCGGAAAATCCTGCTTGAAGTTAAGAATTATTCTGAAATCCGCTCCCCTCCAACTGTAAATTGACTGATCAACATCACCAACCACGCACAGAGAACGTTCGGGCGGAATAAAAGTGTCAAAATTTGTAT
>DBYM01000063.1:6045-6290 GCA_002309875.1 Cyanobacteria bacterium UBA1186 | reverse complement strand
ACGTGATGAAATTTGTCGTAATACTTTTTCCTGACTTCGGGATTCTGCTCAAAAAGTTTAACCGTCAAAAGGAGCATATCGTCAAAGTCTATTGCGTTATTGTTATTCAGGGCAGTTTCATAAGCCTCAAAAACTTTGGCAATATTCTGAGTCTTAAAATCCTTTGCAAAAGTTGCAAAACTGTATGCGTCCTGCATCTTGTTCTTTGCGTTCGAAATTATGACCTTAATCAATTTTGGCTGATA
>DBYM01000063.1:385-6004 GCA_002309875.1 Cyanobacteria bacterium UBA1186 | reverse complement strand
GAGTCGGTTTCATCATATATGGTAAAGTTTTTATCAAGTTTTTTCCCCGACTGGAACGAATAATTCTCAATATCCTGTCTCAATATCCTTCCGCAGATACTGTGAAAAGTGCCTACCCACATATATTTAACGACATTTTCACCGAGAATGGAAGCCAAACGATCTTTCATCTCTCTTGCCGCTTTGTTGGTAAATGTAACTGCCAAAATCCTTCCGGAAATAGTACCCTGCTGAATCATATATGCAATACGAGTTGTCAGCACCCTTGTCTTTCCGCTGCCTGCCCCTGCCAATATAAGCAACGCACCTTCAGTTGTCTTTGCGGCATCAAGCTGCTCGGCATTTAGGTTTTCTAAAATATTTTCCATTCCCCTATTTCCAAAATTAAGATTTTATGATATTATATCCTAGCATACACAAAAGGCGTATTATTTGCAATTAATGAAGGTGATACAATGATTGAAATTTTAGATTCTATTGAAGATGAGCAGCAGCAACCGTCCATTATGGTTCCTATTGAAGATATGGATAAAGCAGACAGTTCGCCTGATACGGTTGACGAATTGGCCATGGAACTTGCAACTATCAAGCAATCTGCCAAAAGAATCGCAATCATTGGGTCAAGAAACCTTGCAATCACTCATCAGCAGATGATTGAAACTCTTACGACAGCACTCGTAATGCAGGGTAACATCATAATAACATCAGGAGGTTCAAGCGGAACAAACGCTGCAGCCATCAGAGGTGCAATGAAATCCAACCCTGACAAATTAAAAGTCATTCTGCCTCAGACTATCGGTCAGCAGCCGTCCGACGTTCAGGACCAATTAATCGGAGTTCCGAATATTATTGAACATTCCGACAGAGCAATGATGACACTTGCAGATGCTTCAAGAGTCTGCAACAGAGAAATAATCGACGATTGCAATCAACTCATTTGTTTCTTGTCACACACAAGTAAAACTCTTCATAATGCGGTTGAGTATGCCGAAGAAAATCACAAAGTCGTTACCGTATTTTACTTGGATTAATTTGGGTTTGAATATATGGATTTGATTAAGAAACTCACGGGAAAGAATCCTTCTGAGTACGAGCCTGTTGCAAAGGCTCTGATAGACAATGCCGATACCGCTTTATTTGAAAAACTTGTAAAACAGGACGATTTTTTGTTTGACTTTATAAAGGATAACGTCGCCAAAAGGCTCCAAAAGGCGTGCAATCCTTCAAACTACAAAAATATACTGCCACTTTTAAAATACTATTCGCCTTCGTATGAAATGATGTTTGGAGAAGTGCTGAACTCATACGGAGGAAAAGAAATTTACCCTGTTATGAAAAATTTGTATTTAAACGGAAACAATTCCGAAAAGGCATATTCAGCAAAGTACCTGTCTTTTTACGGTAATTTTGAAGAGTTGCTTCCCGTAATAAGAGAATATGCGAAGTCCGATTTTCAGCCGCTTGCGATCAATTCAACAGAACTTCTGTCAATTCTGAATGACAGTGTTTCAAAAGAAGAAGCGCTTGAGAAATTAAAATCGGAAGACGAATTTGAACAATTTGAGGGAGTTAAGTTTTTAACCGCATTCGGAGCAAAAGATTCGGTAAATCAAATTATTGAAACGATGAAAAACTCTTCATTGTCCGAAAATATTGCATCGGAAATTCCGTATTTAATTTCGGTCGAAGTGTTGATTAACACAAACTTTGAGCAGGGTATTCTTGTCCTCTGCAACATAATAAATGCCATTCCGGACATAATCCCTCCGTCTGCGGCGGTCGATTACGACCTTCAGGGCGTATTTGAAAAACTTATTAATAACACTCTGAACAGTACGAGTGCGGTTGCTCTTGCACTTGCAAAAGAAAAGTTCTCGGAACTTGCGTCCAATGAAGAATACCTCTTTGACACGGACAAAAACACCAAAGATGCCGTAAAAAGTATAGATGCACAACTCGGCAGACTAAATATGAACAGGCTGAAAAGCCTGCTTTATGATGAATTGTACGATGGAAGCGATTTCGTGTTTTTCGCTCTCGACTTTGTTGATGAGGTCGAGGAATTGGAATCAATGCTTGACAGCAAAAATCCGACCTTGGTTTTAAAAACGCTCAACCTCCTTAAAAGCAAAAATATGCTGACCGAAAAACACAGGGAGGAAGCCCTTAAATCAGTCACAGTTCCCGAACTGAAAGAAATAATTAAGGTCTTATAAATTATAAATCGAGTTTCCGAGTTCCAAATCCTTGTTAAACTCTTTAACAAGTTTCGACGAGACCTTCCAACTGATTTTACCTTTCGGGTACTTTATATAATGCTTTGTGGAACAAAGCGTCGAGACATAGCAGGCATCTAAAATGTTCATAAACGAGATATCTATGCTCATTTTTTCGCATGAATGCTTCTCAATATACGAATTTATGTAATTCACTGCATCGGCAGGAGAGGTGCTGTCAGGAAACAGCGCTTCATCTTGGGGTAATAGTTGTATCATTAATATTCCTTTTTAACACTAATTCTATCGGAATTTCACATAAAATCTTTAACAACATTTTGATGAAATCATACGAGAGGAGTATTTTGTTGTATAATTTATTTAAACAAACAAGGAGTATATTATGGCAGAATTAAAAGACGGTGCCGTTCAGGCGGCAAAAAAGATTAAATTGCTTGCTCTTGACTGCGACGGTGTCCTGACGGACGGAAGTGTTACATACGACGAAAACGGGGTTGAATACAAGACTTTCAACGTAAAAGACGGACACGGTCTTGTCCGAATGGCGCAATCAGGGTTTGTAACTGCCATAATTACGGCAAGAAACAACGGTACGGTAAAACACCGCGCAGAAAATCTTAATATAACCGAACTTCGTCAGGGACAAAAATACAAAATACCCGCACTTGAAGAAATAATGACCAAATATAACCTTAAATACGAAAACGTTGCCTATATGGGAGATGACCTTCCCGATATCTGCATTCTCGAAAAGGTCGGGCTTGCCTGCTGTCCTAATGATGCCGTAAAAGAGGTTAAAGAAATTTGTAATTTTAAATCTTCAACAGACGGCGGACGCGGAGCAGTAAGAGAATTATGCGATTTCATTCTTGATTCGCAGGGCATAGCAAAAATTGCCGCCGTTGCCGAAGGAAATAACCGGTAAAGTCTCCGAGGTTGCAGTGCTTGGTAAATTATGCGCAGTTATATGTCAAAATAAAAATCTGCTGATGTTGATAACTGCAGGCATCTATGTTTTAGCCCTGTTTGCAGCATTCAGTAATTCCGTAATTATTTTTTCAATGCTCATCTCAATCTCGGCAATCTTTTTGATTATCCGAAATGTTTTACCTTTAAAATACATTGTCATCTGGGTTTTAATTTTTTACCTCGGAATCCTGAATACAACTCTCAGACTTAAAAATACAGATGATTTACTCAATCTCGCCCCCGTAAATTCCCAAATCACAGGAACAATTATCTCAATACCCCAAGGTATGCCGGAAAACAAACCGAAATTTTTCTTCAACGTTAATAAAATTAAAATCGGCTCGCTTGAAGAAACATTTAAAAACGAGAAGGTCCTTGTCACAATAAACTCATTTCCCGATAACCCCGTCTCGTTTGAAGGATTAAAATTATACAATTCCGCAACCCTGCAAGGCAGACTTTCAGTCCCTTTTAAGGCAGGTAACCCTTCTCAGTTTGACTACGGTAACTATCTCAGAAATTTCAACACTTATGCGGTATTCTATGCAAAAAGCGTTCAAATCCTTGATAAAAATTTACCCCCAAAAGCCAAAATTATGCAAAGCATAAACGATTACAGAGAAAAGGTGCTCAATATTCATTCAAAATATCTAACCTCGCCTAATCTTGAAATTTTGGGAGGAATTGTCTTCGGCGATGATGCCATTTCCCCGCCCGCAAACATAAAACAATCATTCGTAAATTCAGGATTACTGCATATCTTAGCCGCTTCGGGAATGAATGTTGCGTTTATCTACGGATTTTTCTTCATAATAATGTCCCTATTTAAAATACCTTATAAACCCAAAATCATAATAGGAATGCTGATGGTAGTGATTTATACCCTGATGACGGGACTTGGCGCTTCGGTCATCAGAGCCGCCTGCATGCTTCTGTTTGTTCTTGCGGGCAAACTGATTGACAGAGATGCCCACAGTATCTCTCTGCTCTCATTTGTCGCACTCCTTATGCTTCTCTATAACCCTATGTGGATTAATGACGTCGGCTTTCAGTTATCATTTATCGTAACTTTCGGAATCCTGATTATGGCTCCCGCCTTTGTCAGAATGAACAAAATCCTTGATTATCTTGTATCCGCCGTTACAATCCCGATAATTGCACAACTTTGGGTAATCCCCGTACAAATATTCTATTTTAACAACGTCAGCGTATATTCGGTTTTTGCAAATATAATGAGTGTTCCGATACTTATGGTGCTGAGTTTTGGAGGTTTTATCAGTTCGCTCCTCGCAATATTTTCTCCGATTGCCGATTTCATCTGCAAAACCTTTGATTTCGTATTAAATCCTTTGTTAAATATTCTTATAAATATCTCGGACTTTTGGGGAAAATTACCGCATGCTTCAATACAAACAACTCACCCTGCCATATACCAAATCATAATATATTACGTAATCCTGCTGTGTGTTTCGGGACTTCTTTACAAAGAGTTCCGTGAAAAATATCTGCGCAAATTGCTCGCAGGAATAATTTCGCTTGCCCTCCTTCTTGCTCTTACAACAATTCATATAACGAACAGTTCCCCCGAAATTACGGTCTTTGATGTCGGAAACGCAGATTGTTTCTTAATAAAAACTCCCGCCAATAAATACTTTATGATAGACACGGGAAAATCAGGATATAACAAAGGTAAATCTCAGGCTGAAATTATTGTCCTTAAATACTTCAAAGATACGGGGATTAAAAAACTCGAAGCCGTTATAGTTACTCACTTTGATAATGACCACAGCGGCGGCACCGCAGACCTTTTAAATAATATAAAAGTCGGCAAATTGTACGTAAATGACCTGAATCACGACTCCCTATCGGCAAAGAAAGTTTATTCGGCCGTTAAACACACAAACACAGACATGGTTTTAGCAGAAAATAACCAAACCGTTTATGACGAAAAAGGCCTAAAGTTAACGAATTTTATTACAACAGGACACAAATATGACAACGATAATTCAATAATAACCCTGCTTGAATACAACAACTTCACCATGCTATTTACGGGCGATGCCGGTATTAACAGTCTGCACGCAATCCAAAACAATATTCCGCATAACTTAACCGTCCTGAAAGTTCCGCACCATGGTGCTTTTACCGGTCTTGACAGGGAACTTGTCAAACACATGTCACCCGAATACTCAATTGTATCAACAGGCGAAAACAAGTTCGGACACCCTTCAATGTACATTCTCTCACTGCTTGAAAACAGTCAGATTCTGAGAACTGATATTGAAAATTCAATACGGTTTAAACTCAATAAAGATGGTTTCAAAATCCTGACCTATGACATCAGGCGAAGGAAGTATGTTCAAAAATAAAAAGCCCTCTAATGAGGACTGAAAGCTTTGTAAGATGTAAGATA
>DBYM01000063.1:0-251 GCA_002309875.1 Cyanobacteria bacterium UBA1186 | reverse complement strand
TGCAAGTTTCTTTTTCTTACGATTCTGTTATCTGTTTTTGTACCTTCGATTTCTGATACATATTTGTTATATTGTTCAACTACCAATGTAGCGTTATATTTTGCTGCTGTTGTTTTGGTTTCTTCTTTTTCAATCTCGGTTACGAATAACATCTTAAAATTCCTTGTGTATCTCTTATGTATATATAAAGTATTTACTCTCTAAAAAATTGCCTTTTTTGTCCCGAATTGTTAAGTTTTGTAAAATTGAAT
>DBYM01000013.1:6076-11487 GCA_002309875.1 Cyanobacteria bacterium UBA1186 | reverse complement strand
GATATGTCCAAACCTGTCTATAACTGCGACGAAATCGGAATAAGCGAACGTTCCTACAACATACTTCTTGATTATTTCAGGAGCAAAAAAGAGATTAAAAACGTTTGGCTTCACGGCTCAAGAGCCCACGGAAACGCAACAGGAAGTTCTGATTTGGATTTGATTGTCGATTGTGATAACGCATTTTTACAACAAATAAGCGATGAGATAGGAGCACTGAAAATTCCGTATATCTGCGACCCCGCAGGATATTACAACGAAAGAAATATCAAATATTTCTACAAACTGATTAAACCTTTTATAACAAAAAGGATATACCGTGCGGAAGATTTTAACATACATTGGGAAGAAAAATCTCTCGCAAACAAACTCCCCGTATTCAATATCTCAAAAATTGTTACGGATTCGCTTGAAAATAACGAAACACTCTGCCAAATCGGACCGTATTGGCAGGATTATTACAGAAACGAGTTTGATAATATATATCTCTGGATTTCCGAACAAATAAAAACTGGAAACAGGATAAAGAACTTTAATAACAGATTTATCAACCTTTTTGATACAACACTCAGACAAATGTGCTTATATCTTTCGAATAACGGATTTTATCCGAATAACGACAAAGAAATCGTGAGATATGCATATAAATCAGGACTTCTCGCAAACCCCGACGAATGGATTATTGCGGAAGATCTCTTGTACAAATTCAAAAACAGTCTGGTTGGTCTGGAGGAACTTGTAAATTACTGTGCAGACGAACATTTTTACATATTTGATAACATACACGAACACTTTAAATCACTGATGGAGCAAGATGGAAAGATTACCGATTGAATACCTGAAAATTATGAGTTTTAATCTGAGATATGCAAACTATGAAAAGTTTGAAAACGCATACCTCAATGGCGAACTGCCCAAAGAAGCAACCGTACATTTTATGTATGCAATCCGTTCGGTATTCATATTCTATTGGAAATATATCAAATATTGCTACAAAAATAAGGGAGTAGATTTACATACCCCAAGGCAGGTATTGCTCCGTGCAAAAGAAGATAACCTTATACAAGATGCGGATACATGGCTTGACTGGATAGAAAGTTACAATACAATGTATTGGGAAGAAGATTCGGGAAGAAAAGATAATTTTACAGATTTACTTGTCAAAAATTTTCATAACAAAGTTTCATCAACCCTTAATTTTATGCGGACTCCCGAACGTTCTGAAATCTTTGAAAAGTATAAATCCGTTGAAGAAGAAATTATTAAAGAAGAATTAAAACTTGCGGATAATGAGCCTGAATTTAACCCCGATGATTTAGGTTTGACACAGTACGAGTACGAAACCCTGCTCAATGCTTTCAAAACCACACCGGAAATTGAACGTGTCTGGGCGCACGGCTCAAGGCTGTACAAAACGGATTACCTCGGCTCTGACTGCGATTTGATTGTTGACTGTCCGAAAGAAAATGCAAAAGAAATATACGCAAAACTTTATAACTTACCCCTTCCGTTTATTGTTGACAGTAAAAATATAAACGTTGAAGATGATGCTGTTTATATTAAAACCATTATGGATTTGGGTACAAAACTAATTTATGTTAAGTAGGTTTTGTTGGGGTAGAAAATTCCCGCCTGCGAACCACGCATTTCCCTGCGGGCAAAGACCTCACCCGCAGGTGTAATTCACTTTGTTCAAACACCTGCACCCTCCCCTGATGGGGAGGGTTGGGGAGAGGTATGATAACAACAGAGGCAGGTCGGAAGGCCCTGCCTCTGTTTGGTTATATTGTTATCAGGGTGAAACCCCAACCTGCTGACTTGCCTATTGGTGCCATTTATCAAGCCAAGTTGTACCGCCACCGCCGGTACTTATACAATCTTCAGCACTTTGACCTTCTTCGCAGCGCCTACCACCACCACTGCCAACAGGATTTACACCGCCGTTGCTGCCGCTGCCTGAACTGCCCTGGCTTTGGTTGTTGTTGCAATTCTTGTTATAAACTTCGCAGTTACAAGTATCTTCATCTTTGGTCAGTCTGCATTCGCAAAATGCAAGTGCTTTCCCGCTCTTGTCATTACAAGGACAAGATGAATTTACGTACCCGCGCTGACACATGCAACCCTTGTTTCCATCGCATTCACACTCATCTTTTGCCTGACCTGTGAGATTTTCGCACTTGCTATGCACGCAGAATTCGTCCTGACCTCTATTACACATACATTTATCAAAATCATCACCGCTGTCACTACCTACAATTTCTTCGCACTTGCAGTAATCCAATTGGTATCCCGTATAACCGAGACATTTCTCAGGACAATACTCATCATAACCATCTTTGCACATACACTGGTCAACATTACTCGGGCTATGAATTTGACAGTAACATAATGCACGATCTTTACCGGCAGGATATGTGTAATCACAGACGCATTCTTTATAAGTATTACTTGATGGGGTGCCCTTACAACAACTTGCAGCATCGTTGTTTAATGCACAGCAGGCAGCACTATCACCGTGCTCACAATCGCAAACTCTTGAATCGGTTATATCGTTTACACAACAGTTGTATTCCTTATTGCTTGGACCTTCGCTCGCATAACCCGATTCATTTGCCTCACAGCAGGATTTCTCTTTGCCCGACAAGCCGGCACATACAGAACAGCCTATACCGCACTGACTGCAGAGACACGCATCTTTATCATTAGCATATCCGCACTTGCATTCACAGTCATTACTGCCGCAGCAATGATCAGCATCTTGCTTACATTCGCAACCGTATGTCCCATAGTTTTCATATTGACAACACGCCCACGCTTTTGGTTTTGTATTTTTATTTATGCTTGCGCAAGGATCGCAGCCTATATCACATTGTGCGCAAAAACAATCATCCTTGTTACTGTCTCCGCATTTATTACACTTGCAATAACAATCATCATCGTTTCCGCATTTTTCTTCACACGGGTCTTTGCAATATGAGTTATAGCCTCTTCCGCACATACACTCATTAAAATCGCCGCCCTCCTGCTCGCATTCGCATTCGTCTAAGGGCTTACCTGACTTACCGTAGCACGGAGGACAACCTACTCCGCATTCCGAACACCAATCTGATGAATCATTTTGGCATTTGCATAACTCCGTCC
Organism: Cyanobacteria bacterium UBA1186; assembly: GCA_002309875.1. Lineage (GTDB taxonomy): Bacteria > Cyanobacteriota > Vampirovibrionia > Gastranaerophilales > Gastranaerophilaceae > CAG-196. The sequence goes on along the minus strand of DBYM01000013.1, from coordinate 8,346 downwards.
CTGTCTTGCCGGCACACGGATCAACCGGGCAGCCTGAGTTACATTTTTCACAGAAGCAGTCATCTGTATCTTCATTGTTACATTTTTCGCATTTACATTTTGCGGTTCCCGTCAAACCGTGACACGGCCCGCAGCCTACTCCGCACTCGTCGCACCAATCCCATTCGAAATTTTCACATTTGCATAAGTCAGTTCCCGACAAGCCATCGCATGGGTCGCAATAGTCATCGTTGCCGTGTTCGCACATACATTCTTCATAATCAGTGCCGGTTTTGCCTAAGCAGGGACAAGCATCGGTTGAATAACCTTTATTGCAGACGCAGGAGTTAACGTCACCTGAGCCCTCACATTGGCATATCGCTTTCGCTTTGCCTGTTTTCCCTTTACACGGATCAGGAGTGCTGCAGCCTACGTTACATTCTGTACACCAATCCGATTCGTCATTTTCGCATTTGCATAATTCTGTGCCCGTCAGACCTTCACAAGGGTCACAATATGAACTATAACCGTCGTCACACAAACATTCTTCCCAAGAAGATGAATTTGTTACATAGTATTGGCTGCACTCACATTTCGCCTTCTCTAAACCTTTTTTACCGGCACAAGGATTCGGAGTGCCGCAGCCTATGCCGCAATTATTACATTTACAACTTTCTATGGCACTGCTGTTACCGAGATTGTTGTATTCACAGTTACAGGAGCAATCACTCGATGTACAGCAGAATGCAGCAGTCTGGTATCCCGAACAGCAATATGTTGAATTGCCCGCATCAGGTCCGTTATCGCACATACACTTGTACCATGCGGTTGTATTCTGAGTATAGTTTTTACAAGCATCACAATAACTTGAATTCGGGTCCTGTTCGCACATACAGTCTTCGTATGCCTGACCTGTCTTACCGTAGCAAGCAGGGCAATAACCCGAATAGTTCTTGCCGCACATACAATCGTTCCATGCGGAAGTATTTGCCGTATATGTCTGACTGCATTCGCACTTTGCTTTGTCCTCACCTGCTTTGCCGGCACAAGGATCGTTTTCACAATACTGTTTAACACCCGAATTACACAGACATTCTTTCCATTCTTTCGTATTTGCAGTGAGTCCCTGTTTCTTTTCGCAATTACATTTTGCAAGTTCTACACCGACTTTGCCGTCGCAGGAATCCTGAGGACAATGACTTGTGTAGCCTTTTGAACACATACAAGTTTCGTAATCGTTTCCGCTCTTACCGTAGCATACAGGACAGTGTGACAGATAACCCATTGTCGTACACATACAGGTGTCGTATGCGGCGCCTGAAAGGCTTGAACAACTGTTCACCGGCGGATTTCCGTCATCATCATATATAACTTCTCTGGTCTCTACTCCCCAGCCGTTATCATAGTCGGTCTGGATATTAGTCATGTCCGTACCCGTTAAATCGTTATACGGACCGTTTTGTACTTTATCTCCGTTATCGCCTCGGTTCAGCCAATCGCCTCTCGTTGCAAGATACATCTGTCCGTACTTGTCCGCAGGCTGTACAATACCGTTTGAGGTGATATAGAATTTAAATCTGTCGGGGTTTGATATGCCGTTTGCAGGGGTATAAAACGCATTGGGGCCTTTATTTCCGTTTACGTCTATTACTACCTCATTTCTGAACTTAACGGTCGATGCACCAAAATCAACACTACTGTCGGATATATTCCAATTTATTCCGTTCTTCGTATTGAAATCAGCAGGAGAATTACCTACTCCGCCAAGTACTTCCTTCAATACGTTGCCGAGTTTTGATGCTCCTGAATACTGATATTTATCTCCCGTACTCAAGTCCAACAGAGGATATCTTTTGACGTCATACTGTTTGCCGGTAGTCCCGTCAAAATATTTGGTATGATATATATCCTGATCCCTGGCAATCGCATCTGTCATCGTCGTAAGCGCATCATACGCCTTCAGATACATTACCTTGTTGTAATCAGGTCTCAGTTTTACCAATGACGGCACCAAAAGCGCCGCTACTATGCCCACTATACCTATCGTGATAAGTAATTCAGGCAGAGTAAATCCTCGTTGTTTTTTCATGCTTCGCCCCGTTCTGTTAAAAATGTAGCTACAATTATAATTATATGGATATATACCAATCTTGTCAAAAGATTATTTAAATCTGTTATCGGCAATTTTTTTCAAAACTTTAACAATATCAGGGAAATATTTACAAATCTTAACTTGAGGGTAAAGAAGAAAGGAATATTTCTATTCACTATGTACCCCACCCCTAACCCCT
>DBYM01000013.1:5658-5984 GCA_002309875.1 Cyanobacteria bacterium UBA1186 | reverse complement strand
TATTTACCCCTACCCCTGACGTAATTCAGGATTCCGTCGGCAATTCCTCTCGCAGTGTCTCTTGCAAAAGAATCGGATCTGTACAAAACAGAATCATAAGGGTTGGTCATATAGGCCGTTTCAACCAGAATCCCTACGTAGTCGGTCGGCCTGATTACCGCAAAACTTGCAGTCCTTACGCCGTCTTTTCTCGTATTGATGCTGTCGGTAAGAGTTTCCTCCACTGATTGCGCAAGTTCTTTGGAATTTGGGTTGTAATAATAAACACTCGTTCCCCTGTTTTTATGGATATCCATAGGAATATCGGGAATTGAGTTCAGATGCAC
>DBYM01000013.1:4954-5584 GCA_002309875.1 Cyanobacteria bacterium UBA1186 | reverse complement strand
AATATCCTTAAGTTCCTGTGCTATGCCGAGGTTTATATCTTTCTCTTTATCTCCGAGACAGCCGATTGCACCGTTTTCAGACCCGCCGTGTCCCGCATCTACAACAATATTAAGACCTTCAAGATTATCCTCGTCGGGAACAGGCAGTTTATTAACCTTAAACACATAAACCCCGTTTGAAGATACGGTCTTATATGTGTATTTTTTCGGCTTTCTTATATTAACCGTGTAAACGGAATTCTCGGCATACTGAGGATTATAGATCTTGAAAATAATCTCTTTGTCGGTTTCGTCGATAGTATAAGGAAGTTTGTCGGAAAATTCAATCGTATGCGAAGATGCGTTTTTAAACGTTTCACTGTTCATCGTGATAAATTTCGGGACATCAACTTCTTCCTCAACCTCGGTTACGGAATCCTTCGCAACCCAGCCTGTCTTGTTTTTGGAGAGATATACCCTGTAAAATCCGTTTTTCTCACCGTCAATCACAAGAAGCGTGTCTTTGAAAAGGTGCGACAGTCTGTTCATTCCGTAATCCACGGGGGTGTTCCGCATGGGAGTATTGTCCTCCGAAATTTTGTATAATCTCGGCTCAAACTCAACAAGTTCCGGCTTGACAACCTCATTTGG
>DBYM01000013.1:0-4837 GCA_002309875.1 Cyanobacteria bacterium UBA1186 | reverse complement strand
CCGTTCCTCGCATGGCCCACAAAAAATGCGTAATTCGACGTGACATAATTCTTCTTTTCCTTCGGTAAAATCATATCGTAGGCAAATGCCGAATTTATGTAAAATAAAAATATTAAAACCGTAATCAGTAATTTTTGCATGACATTCATAATATTATAAAACTTAACTCGTTGCAATTTTTATGATAAACTGTAAACCATGAGCGAAAATTATATTCCTTTGTACAGAAAATACCGCCCGCAAACGCTGGAAACACTCGTCGGTCAGGAGCATATCAAGAAAACTTTAACAGGTGCCATTGAACTCGGTAAGATTTCTCACGCATACCTTTTTACCGGCCCGAGAGGAACAGGTAAAACTTCTACTGCAAGAATTTTAGCAAAGTCTCTCAATTGTAAAAATGGCCCGACTGTACACCCTTGCGGAGAATGTGAAAGTTGTAAGGATATAACAAATTCAATTCCGATTGACGTCATTGAAATTGACGCCGCAAGCAACAGAAAAGTCGAAGATACACAAAATTTACTTGAAAAAATTCAGTACGTTCCGGTTAACGGGAAGTACAAAATTTACATAATAGACGAAGTCCATATGCTCACAAACCACGCCTTTAACGCACTGTTAAAGACGCTTGAAGAGCCGCCGGAAAACGTAATCTTTATCCTTGCAACAACCGAAGTTCACAAGGTTTTGGACACAATCAAGAGCCGTTGTCAGAGATTTGATTTCAAAAGAATTACAACGGAAGACATCGTTAAGCACCTGAAATGGATTTCCAAACAGGAAAAAATCAACATTACCGACGATGCTCTCCTTGCAATCGCAAAGAATTCCGCAGGCGGAATGAGAGACAGTATTTCGCTTTTGGATCAATTAAGCATTATAGGAATATCTAAAGAAATTACGACGGACGACGTTAATTCAATCTTAGGCAGAATTTCCTTCGACGTTCTGCTCAGACTTACGGAAAAAATAATTTCCTCAGAGCCTTCCGGCGCAATAGAACTGCTGAATGAAATTTACAATTCGGGCAACGAGCCGCTTCAGATTTTAACCAATCTGAGCGAATATTTTAAGAATTTACTGATGGCAAAAACCTGCGCAAAGGAACTTCTTCCCGAACTTACAGGCCTCAACGAGCCTCAGATTAAGGATTTATCCGTTCAGGCACAAAAACTCGAAACTCAGCAGATTGTATTTTTAATCGAAAGAATTTCTTATTACATAAAAGAGGTTAAATCCGCAACAAATCAGTATTTGTGGCTTGAAGTCAGTATGATTGACCTGTCAAATATGACGGAAAATACAACACTTATGGATTTGCAAAACAGAGTATCAAGGCTTGAAGGCGGAGAGGTTTCCATGAAACCGCATACTCCCGTTCCCGCTACGATAACAAGACCGGCTCCGATACAGCCTGAAGGCTCGGGAATTACGGGCGAAGCCGCTGCGACAGTGACGGAAACCAAAGAAGAGCCGATTCCTGCCAAAACCGAAACAATACAGGAAAGCGGCGAAGAGACTGCTCCCGTTCGGGAAGACGCTGCGGAAGAAGAATTTACTCCGCCTCCCGTATCCAAAAAACTCGACAAAAACGATATTTCAGTAATGTGGGAAAATCTGCTGAGCAGTGTTTCAAGCGAATCTACTCAGGCACTTCTGAAACAACTTGCAACACCCGTACAAATAAACAAGGAAGGCGTAATTCTCACCTTCAGAAGCCAGACATGGGTTAATTCAATGAATGAGCCGGCTAAGAAGCAGCAGATTATTAATGCCGCAAATATTGTTCTGAACAACAAAGACACAAAAGTTGTAATAAGGCTTGCCCAATCTAACGACAAGCCCGCCGAAGTTTCCGCCCCAAAACCCGTAAAAGAAGAAACTTCAGAACAGGACGACGAGCCTGAAAACTCACTTGCAGAGGCACAGCAGGCTGCACAAACCAAAGTCCAGAGGATTGAATCCGACCAGGAAAAGATGGTTATGGACTTATTTGACGGCAAATACGTCGGCTGAGGAGTAAACTAATCTTTTGTTTTTACCGTTACGCTCTTGGTTTTTTCCGTATAATTGATATTTACTTCGCGCTTATTGTTATATCTTTTAATCCTTGCGATACTTCCGTTTTGGTCAAAAATACAGTCAATCATCTCAAAGCCGTTTTCCTTGCTGTCTTTGCCCTCAAGGTAACGTGCAGGCTTTGTCGTCTGAATATTTCTGAACAAAGTTCTGAAAGACTTGCCTTCACCCGAAAATTCCGTAATATTATTTACCATTCCGCCTTCAGAAAGTTGAATAATCGTGTATTTCTTGCTGATTTTTTCGTCAAAAATCGTGATATTTGCTTTCAGACGGCTTCCCGCACGGGTAATCGGCTCTATTCTTACCCTTAAACGACCGCTGTGTTTGTCGTGTTCCTTTATATAACTAATTCTTCCCTCGTCCTCTTTTGATACGTAATAATCTCTGATTACGTCGCTGTCGTATTCTCTGATTAACAACAACGTACCGTCAGGACGTGCGTATCTCTCACCGTTGATTTCTTCGGTATTAAAATTGTACTCAGGCATTCTCAAAGGTGCCATATTATTCAATATTCTGACGATTTCCGCAACTTCGGATATGTCGCTGTCGTACTTAGGACGCGGAATATCCTTTGTATAGTTTTCCAAACCCGGTCTGCTCTGTGAGCCGACATCGGAAAGCGGATTTGAAAGTTCAGATTTAAATCTGCTTTCTTCTATGTCTTTTGCCAAACTTGCTTTGTATTTTGAAATATCAGACATAATAAACCACCACTACTTACCATCTAATACATTTATAATAACACACACAATAAAGTAAATCCTGTGAACATTCAAAATTGCCTATTTTCTGTTATTATTTAAATAATTCTTAACATTTTGTGACAATGTTATGTTTTGTAAAGACATGTTATACAGTTTCAAATCCCCTATATTAGCGGATTCCTGCAGTAAATCACGGCTTGTTTTTATCTGAATTTTTTCCTCGCTTTCAGGTTTAACTTCTTTTGAATCAATCTTTCTTATAACGGAATCCACATCGGTTGAAGTCGAAATTCCGTGCTGAGAAGCAAATTTTCTGACCTCAATAGCAGCAGGAAGTCTGTAAAGCCACTGAATAGAATGTTTGTCATTCGCTGACAAAGAGGCATTTCCGTACTGATGCGGAGTGTACATAATATCCTCTTTATATGGGCTGTGGCCTAATCCCAAGGCGTGTCCGACTTCGTGCAATATGGTGTGATAAACCTCAACATCATTGTCATAAGCCTTGTGTATTCTGCCGTCCGTAAGTCCGATTGAGACTTCGGCACCGTATAATCTTCCCTGTGCGTCCCAATTAAAATAACAATGTCCGAGAGCCTGCCTGTCAACTCTTTTCCAATCGACATTGATATTCGATTCAAGAAGAACATTTGTTACCCTGAATTTCAGCCTTCCGCCGCTTGCACCCGACCATGCTGAAAAAGCCTCAAGTACCATCTGTCTGAATTTCAGATCCTCACCGGGTTTGGAATAGAATTTCATCGGCGCAATATAAACAACGAGAGGATTTATTGTCCACCGCATTATGTTTCCGTTTTTTACGCTTCCGTTCAGATAAGTATATGGCATAATTTCAATATAACAGATTTTTCGAAAAATATAAAATATTACAAAAAAGACGGCGGACCTGTAAACAAATCCGCCGTCCAAAGTTTAAACCAAAATATTTATTCAATATCCGTAAGTTTAAATACAAAACCTGCAACTATTGCACCAACAAGGTTTGCAAGAATTGTAATACCGAGGCAGGCCCAGCAGGAAGCGCCCAAAACACCCAAACCTACCGCTACTGCAGGGTTGAATGCGCCGTTGCAGAGAATTCCGCCGACTGCAAAAGCACCAACCGTAACGGTTGAGCCGATTGCAAGGCCGTAGAATGAATTTCCTTCCGTACCTTTAGCCGTTGCAACGTGTAATACAACATAGCAAAGTGCAAAGGTGAACAGGAATTCGCCAATTATTAACTGCGGCAACCCGAACGGGCAGGTGCATGCCGGAACTTCGGCAGGTACAAGGTAAATTGCCAAACCTGCTGCTGCAGCACCGCCAAGAATTTGGCTAATCCAATAAGGAACAACCTGTTTCCAGGGTAATGCTCCTCTGATTGCAGCCGCAACTGAAACTGCAGGGTTATAATGTCCGCCTGAAACGTGTCCGCCCGCATATACCATTACCATCAAAGCAAAGCCGATTGCGATTGCGGGGATTACACCCTGGCCGCCAAATCTAACTGCAGATGCTACCGTAAACATTAAAAAGAATGTGCCGATAAATTCAACAAAATACTTTTTGAAATTCTCTTTCATTTCTTTCCTCCTATCTAAACACTAATTTCCGAAATTTCTTCCGGACAGGTTTATCATACATTCAGTTTTAAATTTTTGCAATATGTTTCTGATATAATATTCACAATAAACGTATCACAAACCTGAGGAGTTAAATATGATTTTAGACAGAGTTAATTCGCCCGATGATTTAAAGAGACTTAGCACAGACGAAATGAATTCGCTTGCGGAAGAGATGAGAAAATTAATCATTACAAAAGTAAACACGACAGGCGGACATTTCGGCCCGAATTTGGGTATTGTTGAAGCAACCATAGCACTTCATTATGTATTCAATTCCCCCGTTGATAAATTCGTATTTGATGTTTCACACCAATGTTATCCTCATAAAATGATTACGGGCAGAAAAGAAGGATTTACAAACCCCGAAAAATATCTGACATATACGGGTTATACGGCACCCGAAGAAAGTCCGCACGA
>DBYM01000046.1 GCA_002309875.1 Cyanobacteria bacterium UBA1186 | reverse complement strand
CTCGGTGAAGAATTTATTGGGAAAGATTCGGTAGCGATGATTTTGGGGGATAACATTTTTTACGGTCCCGGCTTTTCCGCTATGCTGAAGCGGGCAGTTGATACTGCCGAAGGCAGGAAAGAAGCCACGGTGTTCGGATATCCCGTAAGAGATCCCGAACGGTTTGGTGTCGTAGAATTCGACAAAGACGGTAAAGCCGTATCGATTGAAGAAAAGCCAAAAGAGCCCAAGTCAAACTATGCGGTTACGGGCCTGTATTTCTATGATAACAGTGTTGTTGAATACGCAAAGAGATTAAAACCCTCTGCACGAGGAGAACTTGAGATAACGGACCTGAATAAAGTCTATCTGAATAAGAATAAGTTAAATGTAGAGTTACTTGGCAGAGGCTTTGCGTGGTTGGATACGGGAACGCATAAGACGTTGCTTCAGGCAGGACAGTATGTTCAGACAATAGAAGAAAATCAGGGAATAAAGATTGCCTGTCTTGAAGAAATCGCATACAGGGTAGGATTTCTGTCAAAAGAGAAAATACAAAAAGATGCACAAAAATATAAGAATAACGAGTATTTCTCTTATGTCAGGACTCTTAAATAAGTATTTTAATGTAAACGGGATTTATGTTAGAATGTTCTCACAGGTATTAAAGGGAGCGATAAAATATGATAATGCCAAATAATTTGTTAAGGCAGTTTTCTTTACATTCTCATGAATATGAGGGAAAGGCAGTCGAAGTCCTTCGTTCGGGTTGGTATATTATGGGACGTGAACTTGAGGCTTTTGAGAAAGAATGGGCTGAGTATATAGGAAGCAAATATTGTGTAGGTTTGGCTAACGGCTTGGACGCATTAAAGATAAGTTTTCACCTGTTGGATATAAAGAAGGGCGATGAGGTTATTGTCTGCGCAAATGCTTATATCGCCTGTGTCATGGGGATTACAGTTGACGGTGCAACACCTGTTTTTGTTGAGCCTGACGAATATGACAATATTGATGCGGATAAGATTGAGGAGGCTATAACACCGAAGACTAAGGCTATTTTGGCAGTGCATTTATACGGGCAATCCTGTGATATGACAAAGATTATGGATTTGGCCAAAAAATATAATTTAAAAGTTGTGGAAGACTGTGCTCAAAGTCATGGCAACCATTGGAAAGATAAAAAAGTCGGTACTTTTGGAGATGTCGCATGCTTCAGTTTTTATCCGTCAAAGGGTTGCGGTGCATTTGGAGACGGCGGCTGTATTACAACCGATGACGAAACGTTGGCAAAGAAATTCAGAGTTTTCAGAAATTACGGAAGCGAAAAGAGATATTACAATCAGGTTATAGGCAGCAATAGCCGTCTTGACGAAATTCAGGCGGGGTTATTAAGAGTTAAACTTAAACATCTTGATGAATTGAATGCTGAGAGATGCAGAATCGCGGACAGATATTTGAAAGAAATCAAAAATCCTTTGATAACGTTGCCTAAGATAAGACCGAATGCCGATTCTACATGGCATCAGTTTGTAATCCATACGGGCAAAAGAGATGAACTTCAAAAATACCTGTCTGACAGGGAGATAGGGACATTAATACACTATCCGATTCCTCCGCACTTATCCGAGGCGTATGCATATTTGGGTAAAAAAGCGGGAGATTATCCCATAACCGAGAGAAATGCACAGGAAGTCCTGAGTTTGCCGATGTATAACGGTATGACCGAAGATGAGCAAACCCTTGTAATTAATGCAATCAACGAATTCGTTTAAATAAATAAACCGAAAATGTTTTATTTGTTTACAAATCGGTTGTTTTAACTTGAAAGGCACACATGCTTGTGTTAGTTTAGTGTATGTATGTTCAAATTCAGGAAAGGAAATAAAAGAAAATGAGGGTAAAGGAACAGTCAAAAATGTGGCAATCCAATTCAATGGGCGCATTTGACGGGTTGAAACTGAAAATCAACGATTTTATAATTGACCAAACGATAAATTATTTGGGCCATAATTTTAACAAGTATAAACTTATATATTTGGCAAAGATTTTTGAAAAAATTTCAGGCTCAAAGGGCGGAATAAACCATGCAAGAAGAATGCAGTGGTTGTTTGAATCAGAACACCCGCATCTTTTGTGGTGGAAGAAGATTTTAACGGAATTAGATCCTAATTGCCGTAACAAATGGATTAAAAACTTCTTTGTAAACGGTTACTACGGTGATAACCTGAGAAAACGTTCGGAATTTAATGAAAAGAACGGTTTCTTCCCGCCGACCGTATTGCTTGCAAGTATTACAAAGAAATGTAATTTCCATTGTAAAGGCTGTTGGGCTCATGAATATACCGTTGACGAGGATTTGTCAAAGAGTAAATGGAGAGAAATATTCAAAGAAGCACGTGACGAAATGGGTATTCATATATTCCCGATAGTTGGCGGAGAGCCTTTTGCAAGAAAGGAATTTCTTGAACTTTGCGAGGAATTCAGCGATTGTACGTTTATTACCTTTACTAACGGCTCTTTGATTACGGATAAAGTTATAGAAAAACTTAAAAAAGTCGGAAACGTTCAGCCGATGTTTTCTATGGGCGGTCTGAGAGAAAATACAGATGCCGTAAGAGGCGAAGGCTGCTTTGACATGGTTATGGAGAAAATGGATAAACTGAAAAAAGCAGGTATTTTCTTTGGTGCATCAATTACTGCAACAAGCAAAAACTGTGACGAAGTTACTTCCGATGAATTTATGAAGATGCTTTCCGATAAAGGTTGTATGTGGACTTGGTTCTTCCACTATGTTCCGGTAGGTGACAGCCCTGATATAAGCATGACTCCGAATGCCGAACAAAGACGTCAGATATTGAAGGCTGTTTATAATGCAAGAAATACTCTTCCGATGATGACGGTTGACTTCTGGGGTGACGGACCTGAAATGATGGGTTGTATTGCAGGCGGAAGACAATATGTTCACGTAAATCCGAGAGGTGATGTTGAGCCTTGTACTTTCGTTCACCTGGCAACACACAACGTTAAGAATTGTACTTTGACGGAAGCATTAGCGGCTCCGTTTATGAAGGCAATCAGAGACGGCATTCCTTATGAAGACGGAAATATGCTCAGACCTTGTATGATTGTTGACAGACCTGACGTATTAAGAGGTTATTACGAGAAATACAAACCTTATGAAACACATGAAAATGCCGCAGCATACTTAACTGATCCTAAGATTACTTCTGAAATTGATAAATATTCATCAGAAGTCAAGGAAATTCTTGATAAGGATTGGAGAGAAAACCTGTGGATGACAATATTCCCGCTCGAAGGCGAATATTATGTTGACAGAGATCATTTCTGTTCAACAGAAAAGCCGGAAGGGGCGCATTCATGCGGCGGACAATGCGCAGGCTGCGGTTGTCATTAATATTTAATAAATTATCAATTGAGACGGCGGGATTTAATTCCGCCGTCTTTTTGTTTAAATATCATACAGTTAAACCATCTTTTTGTTGACAATATACTTTACAATACTTTTGTTATGGAAAATGTACTTATAGTAACAAATTTTAATGCCGGAAGAAAGAAGGCTTTAAAATATAAAAAGCAGGTTTCCAAATTTGTTTTGGAGCATGACGGCCGATTTAAATTTGCTGATATAGATGAATTACAGAGTATCAATTTTTCGGAATTTGATACAATTTTTGTAATGGGCGGAGACGGCTCCGTAAATAAGGCACTGCCGTATTTGGTGAATTCTGATAAGACACTCGGGATTATCCCCTGTGGGACTGCAAACTTGCTTGCTGCGAAACTCGGGATATCTCTGAATATAAAAAAAGCCCTTAAGACGATTTCCGAAGGAAATGTAAAAAAGATTGATATTATTAATGTTAATGACAATATTTGCGGTTTGAGATGCGGATTCGGTTACGATTCCGATATTATTTGTAAAACGCCGCAGAGTTTAAAGAACAGATTTGGTTATTTTGCCTATTTTATTGCGGGAATTTTGTTTGCCCTGAGGCTTAAGAATAAACATTACAGGATTAAAATTGACGGGAAGGATTTTGAAAAAGAGGCATCTTGCCTGATATTTGCCAATTCCGCAAACATGTACCGAAACATTGTTTCTCTAGCCGACAACTCGTTACCCGATGACGGACAAATTGATATATTTATGCTGAAGACGACAAATCCCGTTGTATTATATTTGGAACTTGTTAATATATTTTTCGGCATCAGAAAGAACAATTCAAGGGCTGAGTATTTGACGGGACAAAGTATTGAGATAGAAAATAATTGGCAGGTTTGCCATATTGACGGGGAAAAGAAGAACTTAAAAGATAATATAAATATAAGTATAATAAATCAGGCGGTAAAGATTTATTCAAAATAAAAAAAACGGACGTTTTGTTAAAAACGCCCGTTTTATTTTATGCCTTATTTTCAGTCTATACAAAACTCATAGGTTTTGGTCCTGCATTAACGATTTCAGCCGGCATGTT
>DBYM01000008.1:1886-6057 GCA_002309875.1 Cyanobacteria bacterium UBA1186 | reverse complement strand
GCGGCGAAAATTCTTGACTTTGAACGTGCTGCCCAAATCAGGGATCAATTAAAAAAATTAAGAGAGATGGTGTAACAACTTTAAAATACACTAAAAGGGAGACGCAAAAGTCTCCCTTTTAGTAATTATGTAATAATTACTACTATTTGATTTCCAATTTTTTGGTTGTTGCTTTTTCCGCATTAAGTTTCGGAGCTTCAATCCTCAAAATGCCGTGTTCAAGTTTTGCGGTTGTCTTTTCAATATCAATTTCATCAGGGAAGTAAACTGTTCTTGAAAATTCGCCATACTTAAACTCTGATTTTCTGAAGCCTTTTGTATCTTCTTTGTGTTCTTCTTCTTTCTTGGCACTGATCGTAAGTCTGTTCTTTTCAAGATCGATATCCAAATCTTCCTTTTTGACTCCCGGAAGTTCTGCCTTTACACAATATTCTTTTTCTTTTTCGTCTATTTCAACAGGCATTCCGCATTTGTACTCGTCATTGTAAACATACTCGGGGAAATAACTGTCAAAATTTCTGTTCAAAATTGAACTGATTTCATCGTTAACTGATTGGATAAAATTGTCAGGTGTTTTTTTAATTAAGAATTTCATAACATGCCTCCTAAAGTGCCTTTGCGCTTTCTTTTAACTCATTTCTTAACTATTACCTATACAAAAAACTTATAACCTGTTTCGTATATGGGGTTTAATATTTACCCCTTACAGTTATATTATCGCTCTGTTTAACACAAAACATCAGAAAATTAACCAATTTTTAACAATTTGGCGGTTAATATTTTAGGGTAATTTATTGTTAATAATTACAGACTTTTTGCGTAGTCCAAATCGGTCTTGAAACCTTGGTTTAAGGTGACCGAATCTGTAATTTTCGAATTCATATTTTTTGGATTAGCCAAAAATGCCTGAGACATTTTATCGGTTCCGGAAACATTTCCGTCTTTATCAACTTTTAACTGAAACTGATTAGGCTTGGTGCAATTTGCCGAGAACACGCAATCCGAAGCACGCTGTGTAACTTTAATCGTAATATTTGTGGTGTAATCGTTTTGCATGCTTACCGTCCAGGCTATATTATCAGCAGTTACAAAATTCCCGCCATTTGAAAGTTTTCCGTAATCCTTATCTGTTTCAAGAAATTTTGCAAGAAGGTTTATGTACTTATCCATACCTGAGTAAGAACTGTAATCAGGGTCATCGGGTGCAGCAACACAGGCAAGACCTTCGCAGGTACCGTCTGATGCGTATATGCTCGGATTGTGCAGCAGGTCGTCATTAACCCTCAAAAGCGCATTATATGCTTTAAAAAATTTAACCTTTTCTTTATTAGGCATAAACCCGTGAATTGTGGGTGCCAAAAGTGCACTTACAACTGCTATTATCGCCATTGCGATTAAAAGTTCCGGTAACGTAAATCCGTTTTTCTTCATACTAAACCCTCTTTCCTAGGTTAATTGTAACATATAACTTGTTTTTTGTCATAAATTATATACACCGTTTAAAGGTTTGATTTTTCCGAAAATATCATTATACTGAAAATGTATAACTCTAATCAGCAACAAGGAGATACATTATGAGCAAAAGACTCGACGGAACATCAATGTTCTCAGGAATTAATTCAGGTTTTACAAATGCCTTTTCACAACTTTCAGGTCAATACGCAGACGGACTGACTCTTGAAAATCTGAGTAAGGCTCTTACAAATACAAATATTACGAATAATGCTTATACGACAACATTTGCATCGTATATGACAAATAATTTTAACAGTATCGACACAAATCGTGACGGTGTTATCTCCGCTGACGAAATCCAAAATCTTATGTCCCAAATGGCAGCACAGGGACTTACAAGAGAGCAAATCATCGCCCTTGCAGGCTCATCAGGATTAAGTTCTTCTTTGCAGGAAACGGTTTTAGCCCACTTTGATGACATCGACAAAAACCACGACGGAAAAGTTACCAATCAGGAAATTCAGCAATACGGAATTGACTCTGATTTGGAAAAACAGAGAACTGCCGACAGAAACAGACTTGTTAATAATATGTCAATGTTTTACGACAACGAAACAAATTACGAAGGCAGCCTTTTAGATTACAGATATATCGATAACCAAAGTTAAAATTTATTTTCCGCTATGTGTTATAAACTCCTGTTTTGCGGGAACTTCCTTATTTGTAAATCCCGTTCGGACAATGTTGTGCCCGAATTTTGCCTCAAGTTTATCCAAACTTTCCGCAAGTTTTTCGTTCTTTTCTTTTCTCGGATTTTCTTCCTGAGCAAATAATTGAAGTTGTTCGTTCGTTACGGGATTGAAGTTCTCTAAATTTATTCCCACACTTCTGTAAACGGTTTTCGGGTCAAAAATTTCTTCAAGAAGCGGAAATGCGACGTCTGAAATTTCAAATTCAAAATTTGTCGGAAGTGGTAAATCGGCCTTGTTATAAAACTCCCTGAAATCCTTTGTTCTGAGCATAACGCTTATCATTCCGCACTTACACCCCGCTTTTCTCAGTTTTCTGCATACGGCATGAATATGCACCATAAGTTCGTTTTTTATATAATTCAAATCCGAAGTAAAATTCTCGAATGCTCTGCTGTCCATTATAGATTTCGGCGGTTTGTATTCATTCGAAACTTTGTTTATCAAATTTCCCATAAGTTCGTATTTGAGTTCAAGTCCGAGTTTCCCGAATCTGCTTTTCAGCCAGACATCATTTTTCTGAATATAATCATACGCCGTTCTGATTCCATGTCCTTTGAGTTTCGGGCCAAGCCTTCTTCCAATTCCCCATACTTCGTCTATTTCGGTATGTTTCAGAAGTTTTGTAATTCCGCACTTACCAGCAATACAAATATGGTCGTCCGTATTTTTTGCTTTGTCGGAAGCGAGTTTGGCAAGAGCCTTCGAGCGGCTTACACCGATTGAAACAGGAATATGCACCCTTTCCCAAATCTGTTCCCTTATGTATTTGGCAAGGTCATAATAGTTCATTTTGTACAATTTTGAAAGGCCCGTTAAATCAACAAAAGCCTCGTCAATGGAATATACTTCGACATTGGGACTTATTTCACGCAAAACTGACATAACCTCACCCGAAATTTCACCGTAATTTGCATGATTCGCATCAATATATAAGCACCCGGGGAAATCCTTCTCCGCCATAAAAAGCGGAAGCCCCATCGCAATTCCCATCTGCTTTGCTTCCCGTGAACGTGCAATTACACACCCCCGCCTGCCCGAAGTAACGCAAACGGCTTTACCCTCCAATTCACGGTTGAGTTTTCTTTCGCACGAAACGAAAAAACTGTCGCAATCTATTAATGCTATATATTTTTGCTCAGCCATAAAACTTTTCTTTTCCCGATAATCCGATATTACCATTATACAAAAACTCCCACAACAAGTTAATCTGTTGTGAGAGTTTAGGCAAAAATTTTAGAAATTAAGATAAAAGCCCGTACTTGTACCGCCGCAGCAGCAATTGTTGTAATAACCTATCGTGTTACAACACGACCTGCACCGATACCCCGATGAGCCAAAATCCCCGAAAAATCCAAAACCACGGATTGACCTTTCGCTGTACAAATAAGTCGCTCTCGGAGGCGGAGGGGGCGGCATGTGAGTACGGTAATGCGCTCCGGCATGGATACCATGCCCTCCATGAGGCGGCGGCGGGACAGCAAAAGCGGGGATGATTGCAGATGTAAAAGCAATCAAAAGAAGAACAGAAAAGAGTTTTTTCATACACTACCTCCGATTATATTCCATGGAAGTAACGAAACTCGCTCCGTAATTGTTCAAAAAGACTATCTGCCTCTCCTTTGATAAGCAGTGCCTGATTTTGGGCGATAAGTTGAAGATGGAGTTCTGTAATTGTATTGCGGAGTGCCATAATTATAACCTGCACCCGTGCCGTAAGTTGACTGTGTCTGCGTAGTATTTAAAGTACCCGCATCAACATTATAAGTGGAGCCCGCATTTGCATCGTAATTTCTCTCATATTGATTCTGTACAGTCTGAGTCGTATAACCACCATGTGTCCTTACATAATTTTTCCCGGGATATACCGAACGAACAGGTACCTGATATTTAGCCGCAAAAGCGGGTGTAGCAATCAACATAAGTAAAAGAAGCAAAACTGCGGATTTTTTCATACAGAACCTCCA
>DBYM01000008.1:0-1837 GCA_002309875.1 Cyanobacteria bacterium UBA1186 | reverse complement strand
GCAAAATTCCGCCCCCATTAAATCAAACAAATTACGCTTCAAGTATATATTTCAGAAGTGTTCTGACGCCTGCGCCCGTCGCACCTGAAATAAATTCTTTCTGAGGTTTTTCCAAAAATGCAGTGCCTGCAATATCAATATGCGCCCACTTAACATCTTTTACGAACTGCTTGAGGAACATGCCTGCAGAAGATGCACCGCCCCAGCGATTACCCGAATTCTTCATATCGGCAACATCACTCTTTAAACCTTCAAAATATTCTTCCCAAAGCGGAAGTTCCCAGAAGTTTTCACCGCTTCGCTTTGCGGTATCTATAAGGTTTTTAACAAGAGTTTCGTCATTCCCCATAATACCTGCTGCGTGAGTTCCGAGTGCGACCATGCAGGCACCCGTAAGGGTTGCAAGGTCGATAACTTCGTCAACTCCGAGTTCGCAGGCATAGCAGAGTGCGTCGGCAAGAGTTAATCTGCCTTCCGCATCGGTATTATCGACTTCAATCGTCTTTCCGTTCTTTGCGGTAAGAATATCTCCCGGTTTATATGCTTTGCCTCCGGGCATGTTTTCGCAGGCAGCAATTATACCGTGAACTTCAACCTGAGGATTGAGTTCTCTGATTATGCTCATTACACCCAAAACACAAGCCGCACCTGACATATCGTCTTTCATAGTAGCCATTGACGAAGCGGGTTTGATGTCAAGTCCGCCCGAATCAAAACAGATGCCTTTGCCGATTATTGCAATACGTTTTTTGGGGTTTGGAACAGTATATTTCATGTGGATAAATTTCGGCTCCTCGGCACTACCTCTGCCTACTGCCAAAAATGCGCCCATACCCATTTTTTCGCATTCTTCCCTGTTGTATATTTTGGTTTCAATCCCCAAATCCTGTGCGGTAGAAGCCAATTCGGAAGGAGTTGCAAACTCGGCAGGCTCGTTTGCGAGATTTCTTGCAAAAGTCATTGCTGCTCCGATTTTTTCTGCTTTTCTGACTTCGCTTTCGTCTGCCTGAACATAGATTTCGGCAATTCTGTTATCTTTCTTTTCTGATTTATATTTGTCAAATTTGTAATCCGCAATCAAAGCGCCTAAGGTAAATTGTTCGGAATAGTCAAAATCAATTCCGTCAAACGAGAACGCAACACGTTTTGCTTCCATCTGCATACATTTTTTAACCGCTTTTGCAATTGCTTCTCTGAACTTGTTCGGACAAAATTCTTCTTTCTTGCCCAAACCGAGAACGAGAACTTTTCTGTAAGGCTCTTTGCCATAAGTCTGCAAAAGATATGTTTCGCCAAACTTGCCTTTGAAATTATCTTCCCCGAGAGCATACTGATTAGCCAAATCGCTTGAGGTTTTGCCCTCTTCAAACATACTAATTACAAGAATATCCGACTCAACGGATTTTGCATTTTCTACTGTTTTAATCTCCATATAAAACTCCTTTCTTACAAGAATATTTTACATAAAGAAAATGGGAATTGAAATACCCCGACAAACGATTTGACAATGAAATTTGTTTAATATATCATCATGCATGCCGAAAGAGTTAGGGCGCTTAGCTCAGTTGGTAGAGCGTCTCCCTTACAAGGAGAGGGTCATAAGTTCGAGTCTTATAGCGCCCACCATAAAAATCCAAATGACTTCTGTTATTTGGATTTTTATTTTGCGCCTATATATGAGAATTATCCGAGTCGCAGACTCGAAATAAGTTCGGCGGATTTCCGTACGGAATGAACGAAGTGAATTCCGGATAGCGAGGAAATTGAGCATACTGAACCGAAGGTTCTTTTGCGAAACTTTCCGAGCGTGGAGGAAATCCAAGAGAAGTCTTATAGC
>DBYM01000035.1:61384-62256 GCA_002309875.1 Cyanobacteria bacterium UBA1186 | reverse complement strand
TTAAAATCCCGAAAAATCTTAATAAAATTAACATTTTTCAGGTATAATGTTTTATTGTTGGGAGATTTATGAGAGAAAGAATCCTGCTATTCATAATTTTATCTTTATTGGGTGTGTTCCTGTTTGTTTTCCAAAACTTCATGAACACCGTCGTCGGTTTCCTGATTTTATGCGGAACTATGGTCGTTTACGGCTTGTATTCAATTGCCGCAACAAAGTATCAGAAACGTAGACTCAAAAAACACCCCATGGTTATAAATGAAAATTACAAACCATTTGTCTCAATTATGATTCCGGCACATAACGAAGAACAGGTAATTACAAACACTGTCGAAAACATTCTCGCAATAGATTACCCGAATTTTGAAATAATAGTTATTGATGACAGAAGCACGGATAACACGGCACAGGTTATTAACGAACTTGCGGATAAGCATGAAAATATAAAAGTTCTCATTCGTGACAAAGATGCTTTTCCCGGCAAATCTGCCGTACTTAACGATGCATTTGCTCTTGCAAACGGGGAAGCAATTCTCGTATTTGACGCTGATGCCACGGTTGAGCCCGATTTTTTAAACAAACTTATACCTTATCTTGAGCCCTCTGACGTCGGAGCCGTTCAGGCAAGAAAAATTATCCGTAACAAAGATTATAACCTGCTTACAAGATGTCAGAATAATGAATATTCCACCGATACAAACCTTCAGGTCGGCAGAGATGCCGTAAAGGGTGCGGTAGAACTCAGAGGAAACGGCGAATTAATTAAACGCAAAGCACTTGAAGATATCGGAGGGTGGAATAATTACACAATCACCGACGATTTGGATATGTCAACAAGACTTCATATAAAGGGGTGGGATATCCGTTTCTGT
>DBYM01000035.1:47744-61338 GCA_002309875.1 Cyanobacteria bacterium UBA1186 | reverse complement strand
AGATGGCTTGAAGGAACAATAAGAAGGTATCTGGAATATTTCGGCGAGGCTATAAATTCACCAAAAATGTCTTTGCGTGCGCAACTTGATATGACAATATACATAGCACAATTCATCATGCCGCTCTGGTTTATGATGGAGGTTGCTTTCAGAATTATAAAATTGTTTGCGGATAAAGTTGACCCGTTCAGCCTGCACAACGTGCTTTGGTCATCATTAATCGTATCCGCAGCCGTCGGACTTGGTTTCTTTATGCTTATCAGATACAGCCTGAGAAGATATGACGATCTTCCGAGATTACAGGCACTTAAAGAGGCTTTTATAACAACCGTCTATTTCTTAATAATTTGGTTCCCTATGGAAATTTATATCTGCGGAAAAATACTCTTCCGCAAAAAAGATATGAATTGGGGTAAAACCGCACACGGATTGGTTAAAGAAGAACGTCAGAGAATTATTGACGAGATTAATAAAAAATTGCAAAAATTACAGAGTAAGTTACAAGAGGTTTTGAGATGACAATGGTTATGAATGATTATGATTATGTAAGAGAACATGTAAGACAAATTCCGGATTTCCCGAAAAAAGGGATTTTGTTTCTTGACGTTACAACCGCCCTGAAAGATGCGAAGGCATTTGAAAAGTCTATGAACTTTTTATACGAATCATTCAAAAACGAGAAAATAGATTATGTCGCAGGCATGGAATCAAGAGGTTTTATATACGGAGCCGCACTTGCCAATATGTTTCACTGCGGATTTATACCGATAAGAAAGCCCAACAAACTCCCCGCAGAAACGATTAAAGAGGATTACACTCTTGAATACGGAACAAATACAATCGAAATGCACAAAGATGCCGTAAAAAAAGGTGACAGAGTCCTTGTTGTCGATGATTTGCTCGCAACCGGAGGAACAGCCGTCGCAGCCTGCAATCTTGTTGAAAGATTAGGCGGAGAAGTGGTTTCTACGGCATTTATAATAGAATTAACCCCGCTTAAAGGCAGAGAAAAAATCGAATCAAAAGGGTATAAAGTCTTATCAATGCTCGAATACGACCTGGACTAAGTTATACATTAAATTTCTTAATTTTGCCTTCTTCGTGCAGCAAACCGCCTCCGCAAATTGTTTCAATAACCTTCAGTACAAATTCGCGTGAAGCATCGGTTGATGTCAGGAAAAACTCTCTGTTGCCGAAGTGTCTGAGTTTTAAGATGACATTTTGAGTCTTATCGGCAGGAACGAATAGTGAAGCGACTTCTTTATCCAAAAGTCTCTCCATAATTTCTTTTCTCGTTTTTGCTCCTTCAACAAGTTCATTATAATTCCCCGTTATTGCCATAATACGGGCAGAAAACATCGGAGTATTACCTTCTCTGTACAATGCCTGCGGCTCATAATTACATCTGGTCGTAAAACTTATCGTATGCCACAGTATATTTATAACGGCTACACTTTTGTCCGCATCGTGTTCGACAAAAATATTTTTGTCGGTCGAAATTCCTCTTGCAGAAAACGACTGTTTAAGTGAATCCGCAATAGCCTTAAGATTATCAAGCATTTCAACAAAGATTTCCGTAGTATTTAAAGTCGCATGCTGATAGTCCAAAAACTGCTTATACATATGAGTTGACACAAGCCCTATTCTCTCTTGTATAAGTGTGGATTTTCTAATAGATGTTTCAGAATTATTAAAATTTTCGTAACCGTTTGACAAGACAAAGTCTCCTTAGCATGATTGTACACTCAAAACAGAAGAGTTGTAAACAAGAATTTGTAAAGTTATGTAAATATTAGGAAGTTATCCGTAAATATAGCAATACGTTGAGTTTCAAAGTATGTTTGTAAATCTTTGTAACAAAATGGTCTGCCAACCGTTATTAAATCTCAAAATGTGGAATTAAGAATGTGTAGCGAAGAACTAGGAGGCCGTGTATGGAACTCGTAAATTTAATATTATTCGGCGGAATTTTCTATCTGGCATTCTTCGGCATACCTATGTTATGCGAAAAGAAATAGAGATTACTAACCCGCAATAAGGCTGAGAGACTCTTTCAGAGGCTCAAGTTTGCGTTCCTCGGATTCAATAAGATCATGATCGCTTTCCTGACTGCGCAAAATGTCAACATACAGTTTTTGACAAAGTGCATACAGAATCTGTGATTGATTGTCATATTTTCTGATAAGTGCAAGTGCGTCATTAATAAGTTTAAGGCCTTTATTAAGGTCGCCTTTTTCAATTTTTAACAACGCAAGCAGATATTTCGAACTTGCGAGGATATTAAACATAGCATTCTTTTCGGAAGTTCTGAGAACATCTTTGTATATGTATTCCGCTTTTTCTTTAACATCAAGTTTTGCATAAGCATATGCTATGAGTAAGTCGCAAAGTAATTCGATTTCACGCTGATGAATATCCGATGCCAAAAGTTTTGCCTGATATATATTTTGCGCAAAGCGCTTGTAATCATCTTGCAATGTTGATAATTCCTGCAGAATAAGGAATATAACCTTTGAGTAAGGTGAATCCCCTTCAATATTCTGAGCAGAATACTGTTTGCCCGCGAGGAAATCTTTGACGGCTGTTATACAGCCTTGTTCAGGAAGTTCGGCATTCATCGCACTACGAACTTTTTCAAAGAATTCCGGCAAATCATTATCAAGTGTATAAAGTTTCGCAAAACCGGCAAGTCTCAGAGTTTCCATAACATGGGAAACAAATAGGTTTGTTGAGAAACTTGCAGGTTTAGCCTGATCAAGTACTTCAGGGCTTAAAACCGTCAGAATATCTTCTGCGATTTCAACACATTGGCCAAAGTCGCCTATATTATACAAAATCTCAATATTAACAAGAGAAAGCAGCAGGAATTTTGTATTAATCTGTCCGTCAACAACGAGAACAGGATTTTTCATTCTTGTAAGAATATTGTGCAAAAGTCCCAAAGCATCAGTGTAGTTTGAGGATATTAACGCACCCTGAAGCATCAGATTCGAAAGTTTGACAATTTTTTCATCATCACCTTCTTCTATTGCGTCCATTAAAAGCACATTTTCAATGAAATATATCTTTGCGGGTGAATAGTTGTACAGGAACATCAGAATATTGTTATAGACTTCCATCTTGTTTTCTTCAATAACGGATTTTTCAATACCCTCACCCAAA
Source organism: Cyanobacteria bacterium UBA1186 (assembly GCA_002309875.1). Classification (GTDB taxonomy): domain Bacteria; phylum Cyanobacteriota; class Vampirovibrionia; order Gastranaerophilales; family Gastranaerophilaceae; genus CAG-196. The sequence goes on along the minus strand of DBYM01000035.1, from coordinate 58,176 downwards.
TTATCAACAAGAGCAAGATAACCTAAACAGTTCTTCAGATAAGCATCGTAATCCCCTGCTTTAATCGCAAACTGTGAATTATCCCACAGTGTCAAATATTCTTCCTTATAAGCACCGAGTTTACCCATAAACAAAGCCTTGTCCGACTTATCAAGGTGAGTGCCTATTTTGGCAAGTATATTTTTAACAAGGAATTCTTCTGCCTGTTTCTTAACCGAAGCACTAGCGGCTTCCGCAAGCAAATTGTAGTCGTCAAAGTAGAAGATTTCATCAACCAATCTTCCAAATCCGCATTCCACAAGTTTTTTAATGTGTTTTGCGTAATCTTTAACTTCCAAAAGTTCAAGCGTTCTCACACTTATTCTCGGGCCTAAGAGTATCGCATAAGCAAGTGCAAAAGATAAATCCGCATCTGCTCCGAGTTGTTTCATTCTCGCTCTGTATAAGGCTTTTAAGCCCATCGGTAAAACTACCGATTTGCTGTTTTTAATAAGCAGTTTGTTTTCAAAATCAACAAAAATATCCGCATCTTTCAGGAAATTTATTGCGTTTTTGAAATACAGATATGAACCTTTGAAGTTTTCTCTTATTTTTTCGTAGTAAAAAGAACTTACAAAATTGCTTGCGTCAGACTTGAATACCGACAGGCACAAATCAATCGGCGTACGCAAAAGCGTATATTCCGTATAACAATTTGTTCTGATTAAGCCTTTGATTTTTCCGTGAACGGAACATTCTTTTGAAGTCATGAACACAAAATTCGGCTTGATATTTTTGAATTTATCAAAATACAATTCAAGAGTTTGTATTGATGTATCATCAAGAAAATCAAAAGAATTAACGATAATAACAGTATTGCTCAATGAAGATAAGAATTCACTCCATTTTTCCATGTAGTTATATCTCGCATCTTCGGAAGTCAAAGCCTTTACGGGTATGGACTGCATAATCTCGAACAACGGCCTGAACATATTAACCGCACTCTGATCAACCTTTGTAATGTCTGTTTTAACGGTTATTCCGTAAAAATCTTTTAATAATTCGGTAAAGAAGCCCCAAGGTTTATAGTTCATCTCACGGGTGCATGTAACGTTTATAACCCTGTAGTCATTGTTTTCATAGAATTTGACTATGTCGCCTATGTCGGCTTTGTACTCTCCGTCTGACCTGATTGTTACTATTTTCCCGTCGGAGGATAAGTTCAAAGTCCTCAATTTATCCAGCAATTCGATGGCATTCGTTTTTTCAAATCTGCATTTTGCGTTTATATCAAACACTTTGAATGAATACAAATCTTTGTCTTCTTCATCATCTGCTGATTTTTTAATACTCTGCGGAGCGGCATTTGCGAGTGCATTGTCATCGCTCTTTGACGGAGGAAGAATATAAGAATCGAGAAGGATTTCGTAGAACATAACCGTTCTTCCGCCTTCTTCAAGCGAATAAAGCGAATCCGTTTTAAATTCTTTGCTGACCTCATCTCTTACGCTTTCGTCAAGAACGACCTGAAGCCCTTTTAAATACTTTTTGTCTGTCTTTTTAAGCGCAAGTGATTTTACGTTGTTTTCAAATTTAATTCTGTCCTGCAGATTTTCTGCCGATTTTTTGTTAATCGTAATTGTAATACTCAACGGTGTCGCAAAATTCTCAATAAAATTCAAATTCAGCGGAATAAACGCATTTATTACTTTAAGTGCAAATCTTACCGCCTTGTTTGACGAAGTTGCGAATGAAAGTTCTTTATTGAAGTTTATTACAACATCTTCATCATATTTGATAACCTTGCCCTCAACATTTTTTGTATGAGCAAGGAGCATGTTCTTAAGTTTGTAGTAAAACTTCATATACAAATCTTTCGATTTGAGAAGTTTTCTGATTTTGTTCAAATCCCCAAACGAAACGGTGACCGAAGCAAATTCGTCCGAGTCGCATTCCTGCGTTGCAAGCGAAGATTTTACGGGAAGCCCGCACCCTCTGCATTTTCCGGAGTTTATATGATTTATTTTTCCGCATTTCGAACATTTCACAAGTATAGTATAACCGCACTTTTCGCAAACCGCGGTTTCGCCAAGTTCATGACAATTCGGACATTCGAGCAAAAGCACCTTGTGGCATTTTGGGCATACCGCCTGATTATCGGCAACTTTGGTATGACACTTTGGACATTCCATTCTCATCTTCCTTTTTACTGACAGAATAACCTATAATAACTTTAGCACAAACCATTGTATCTTTGTTCAACTGAGTGTAGTATATTTTGCTTGTTCATAAGACATAAAGTATGATATAATTTCATAGAGAAAGATTTATTGAGGAGAAATATATGGGCTTTATTAAAATAATGGAAGAACCTGCAATACTTATTATCACTTCTGTATTTGTAATTTTTGTTCTTACGATTCTCAGAAATTATTTAAAAACAGAGAAAGCGTTAAGTGCAGTTTTCAAAGTGCTTACAAGCATGGACAAAAAAGATATTTCGTACAGGTTCAAAGAACTCGACGAGTTTATGGGAACAAATGCTTATACAAATACCGTTTGGGAAGATTTTAAAAAGGCTCTTATTTTCCCCGATAAATTATTTACGCTGGATAAATCACTCGGCTACAACCCCGATATTTATCTGACCGTTGATGCCTCATACTTCTTTAATGAAGAAACTCTTGTTTATTCAAAGATAAACCACAAATTTATACAAACAATGCCGACAATCCTTACAGGTTTAGGTCCGTTTTTCACATTCTTAAAAATGGCAATGGCATTCTCTGCGGTAGATTTTGCTTCAAGTGAGGCGGCATCTTCTTTAAATGCACTTCTTTCCGATATTCAGATGGCGGCTCTCTGTTCCGTATTTGCGGTAGGTTATTCGCTGTTCTTCATCTTTATTGAAAGAATTCTGTATAACCGCAAGTGTAAAAAATATTATCTTTTGATTCAGAAAGAATTCATCAGAATATTTGATGTCTGCACAAGCGAACAGTTCCTGCTTGATTTGGTTAAGGAATCAAAATCACAGAACGTAAACAACGAACAGATTTTAAGAGCGCTGCCCGAAGATTTTGCAAAAGCGGTTTCCAAATCCATAGGAGAAATCACAACTCCATATCTGGAAAATATTTTATACAGTCTGAACAAATTAAACGAGTCTATGGATAAAGGCGGCGGAAACGGCGACGTGGTTGACAAGTTGTTCTAAGCCCGGGAGAAAGATAAATGAGAATACGTCCTAAAAGTTCTGATGATGATGCAGGAAATATATTTTGGGTAACGATGACGGACCTTATGACAGGTTTAGTCCTGGTATTCATCGTAATGTTTGCGTACGCTTTCTTACAGAGCCATATGCAGCAGTATGAAAAAGAAACCGCTCAGGCTAACGCAAGCAAGGCACTGCAGGAAACATTAAAAACCGAAAATATTGAGGCAACGGTTGACCCTGTTTCAGGCGTGGTTAAGATTTCCGACCTTGAGTTGTTTGATGTAAACAGTTATAACCTTTCTGCCAAAGGTAAGGCATATCTGAGCAAATTTGCTCCCGCATATCTTAATTCGCTTTTCACCAACGAATACCTGAACAAAAATATTGATAAAATAGTTATTCAGGGACATACAGACTCGCAGACATTCAAGGGCAAATTCTCTGATGACGAGCAGTATATGAAGAATATGGACCTGTCTTTGAAACGTGCTTACGAAGTTGCAAACTATATGACAAATACTCCGTATAACAAAGCAAACGGAAACAGACTCCGTAAGATGATTATTGTTGAAGGTGCAAGTTTCTCAGACCCTGTTTTGGTAAACGGCAGAGAAGATTTTGCAAAAAGCCGTCGTGTTGAATTAAAACTGATTTTTAAACCTGCAAAGAAAAAATAATTTCTTCCTCCGTACTTCCTTTGTAATTTATTCTGCCTGATGTTATCGGCTGATTATAAACCGCACCGTTAATTGAATGAGGTTCAACAATTACGGCGGGAGCCGCTATCGACCATTTGTAAAGCGCAGAGGACATTCTGCGGAAAAACTTACCGAGCCATTCCTGCTTTTGTGTTTTGGAAATACCATTTTTCTTTTCGTAAAGAAATTCCGAATTAAGCATTTCCTGATATGATTCGCCGTTATTCTCAATACGCCAGATAACTTCATCTAAAAATTCATAAGGCATAAGGGCATCTTCAGCATTCAGCGTCTTGCCCGTCTTAGGATCTATCGCAAGTTCCGCTCCGGGTTTCTTGGTCAGGACGGATTCGGGAATAACATTCTTTTTCTCCCGATTTTTATTCAGCCAGCGTCCGAGTGCGAAGAGTTTAGTCTTTGTAATATCCGCAATAGGAGCAAATCCTCCCGACATATCTCCGTTTATGGTAGCATATCCCATATATGCTTCCGATTTATCCGAAGTCGCAATCGGAATACAGGAAGGAAATTCGTTACTCACTCCCCACAGATACATTGCTCTTGAACGTGCCTGAATGTTATCCTGCGTGAATGATTTCTGATATCTGTCATTCCAATACTTTTCAACAGAAGTAAATAATTCTTTAAAACAAGCATCTGTAGTATCAAACATCTTTTTAATAGGCGCTTCTGCATAACCTATCCCGAGATTTTCCGCTACTTGTTTCCCGTCGGATTTACTCAGGTCGCTTGTAAGTTTAGAAGGCATCGAAACACCGAAAACATTTTCTTTTCCGAGTGCATCAGCCAGAAGCACCGCGCAAACGGTTGAATCCAATCCGCCCGACAAGCCCAAAACCGCACGTTTCAATCCGCATTTTGCAAAATAATCTCTGATTCCCTGAATTACCGCTTTGTAAATTCTCTTCAAATCCGAATCGTCATAATCAAGTGTGAACTTCTCTGATTTTACGGCTGTTAGAGGTTTCTCTGCTAAAGTTCCGTAACCCGTTTTGGGGTTAAGAACAACAAAATCCTCCTCAAAAGATTTTGCCCTTGCAAAGATTTTACCCTCGTTGTCTGATACACAACTTGCCCCCATAAACGAAAAGTTATCGTTTCCGCCGACCTGACTGACTGATATTACAGGCTTTTTATAATCCTTTGCAATTAATTCAACTTTATTTTCGTCGTAAATATAGTTGTCTGAAAATCTTATAATAATATCGGCAGAAACTTTTTCTTCAGATAAAACAGCATATTTAACACCGTTTACCTCAAATTCGTTTCCCTCAAGTTCCTCAATTTTACCGTTTTTTAACAGTGAAAATTTTTCTTTGTCATTCCCGATAACTCCCAAAAGGACCGCCGTATTTCCCGTAATCTTTGCCAAACCGTTAAGCCATTTGAGACATTCACCTGTAAGAAATGGGTGCCGTTCAAAAATATCACCCGAGGGAAACCCTGTAAGAGCATACTTAGAGAAAATTACCAGATCAAGGTCTAAGTTCTCCGCCTGTCTTATATATTTTGCAATAGTTTTGGCATTGTATTCAAAATCGCCGATTATAGGGTTTGTCTGCGCAATCCCGACAAATCCGCCATCTTTAAAATTTTCTTTTTTTAATTCTGTTTTTTCAGGCAATTCTTATCCCTCCTCGTCGGGCTTTTCCATTGCACGCCTCAATATATTGCGGTCAAGTTTTTTTGGATTATTATCAAAATTCTTTTCGGTCTGTTCTTTATTCCCGAATCTTTTGTGAGATTCTTCCATAAGTTTTTCACTCGGCTTTTTGGTTTTTGATTTCTTCTTCGGTTTTTCTATTTTCGGAAGCGAGCCGTTAAGTTCTCTGTACCACATTCCCCAAAGAATAGAACGCAGCGGTAATGTATATTGAATAAGAATCTGAGCAATCGTTGTCGTGACCGTAAACAGGGCGATGTCTTCAACTTTGACGGGGTTTATATAAACATATCCGAGTAAATTATTTAATTCATCAACGGGGAGTTCATTAATAACGGGAATTATACAGTTCGAAAGTGCTTTAATTCCGCCAACCCACTCCAAAATAGTATTTACAGACTCGGGAATAAATAAATAAGTCAGCAATCCCGCCAATACCATCAGCATAAATGTTGAAGCAAAATGTCCTTTTATGAGGAGCATACTTTTTCTTGCACAACCGATTGGAGAGAGTTCCGGCTCATAAGTAAACACCTGAAAAATCAAAACAAAGAATACCGCAAGAACTCCCGCAGGCACCCAAAATATAGGAATTAATGCCAAAGTAGAAAAAATTCCGAACAAAAACCAAAGTCCGACGAAAGGAACAGACCTTCTTTTAATCAGTTCCGTATGTGCATCAAAATCATATACTCTGCCTGATTTCAGCATATTTTCAAGCATTGAATTTATAGCACCATAGGCAACAAGATATTCCCAAAAGGCTTTAATCAAAATAACCGTTCCGGGAAGTGCAACAATTATGGACATCAAAACAAGAGTATTGAAATTGTTAAATGCAGAGTAATTCTGAATCAGCCACGGAAGATTTTTTGAATAAATATAAGTGCAGGCAAAAATTATACACAAACCCGCAATCTGCCCGAGAACAGGAAAAGTCATATATTTAACAAATTTACCAAAATTTGAAAAATACAAACCTACCGATTCAAGAAATATTCCCAAAGGTGTTTTGTTCTTTTTTGTCATACAATAATTTTATAATAAATATGGATAATTTAAGAGAAAAATTAAAAAATATCATGACTGAAGATTATGCGAAACACAAAGTTGATTTGCATATCCATACGGTCTGCTCTGACGGAGAGGGCAAATGGGAACAGATAATTCCTTCCGCAAAAGAAAAAGGGTATAAACTGATTGCGATTACCGACCACAATTCGGTTGAAGTCCATAAACATGTTCGGGACGAAATCCTGCTTACGGGTGCGGAATTCGACTGCTGGTTCGGATACGTTTTTATCCATATCCTCGCCTACGGAATTGATATAAACCACCCCGCCTTAACTCCTTTTTTAGCCAAAACAAAAGAAGAAACCGAAAGTGTTATTTTAAGGCTTCTTCCCAAAAGAAATGTTAAAAAACTGATTTCCGCAATACACGAAGCGGGCGGAATTGCAGTACTTGCGCACCCTGCCTGCTATTGGGCTCTGAGCCTCAAAAATCTGGTTAAAAACCTGATAAATGCAGGTTTAGACGGTATTGAGACCTTCTATCCATACCCGAGATTCAGAAAAATTGTTAAATTCCATTCCGCAAAAGATGTTCTGAAAATTGCAGAAATGTATCCCGAATTAATAAGAACAGGCGGAACAGATTTCCACGGAGAAGAATTTTAACCGTACCCCTTGCATTTGGATTTTCTTTGTTTTAACATAACTAGTGTTGGACTGCTAAAGAACGCTTTTTATGAGCAACAATTAATTTAGTAAGCAACGAGTAGAATGGAAACCCCGGCAGGGGATTGATGAGGAACGACAGTGTCGTGCCGCAATTAATTCAAGACTTATGCCGAAGGTCCGCAAGAGAAAAGGAAAAATGTATGAACACAGATCCTATAGCAGACATGCTTACAAGAATCAGAAACGCTAATGTTGTTTCTCACCCGTCTGTTGAAATGCCTTCCTCAAAACTCAAAGTTGCTTTGGCAAAATTGCTGAAGGAAGAAGGTTATATCAACGGGTATGAAGAAAAGGCTGACGGAAACTTCAAGACTCTTTCTATTGATCTTAAGTATGACGAAACTAACAAACCGGTTATCACAAACTTAAAGAGAGTTTCAAGACCGGGTTTAAGAAACTATTGCAAATCTAAAAACTTACCTCAGGTACTCGGCGGTATGGGTATTGCAATCGTTTCAACAAGCAAAGGTTTACTGACAGACCGTAAGGCAAGAAAAGAAAACCTCGGCGGCGAAGTTCTTTGCTATATCTACTAGGCGTAAGCCGGTGTGAAGTCCGAAAAACGTTTTAGAAGTAAAATGCTTTGCAGGACGAAACACTACGATACCGCCGTTACGGAATGAGCGAATGCGAATAAAGTGAAGCAATCTGCGATTGCACAGGCGGAAAAGTTAAACATTAACAGCAGGTCATTGACAGAAAGCCTGCAGAAAAGGAGAAAATTATGTCACGTATCGGTAAAAAACCTATTGATATTCCTTCAGGCGTTGAAGTAAAAGTCGAAGGTAATTCAGTAACGGTAAAAGGCCCAAAAGGTACTGAATCCGTTTCATTCAGAGACGAAGTTAAAGTTTCTGTAAAAGATAATCAAATAATCGTAGAGCCAAATTCTGACGACAGAAAAACGGGCGCTCTCCACGGACTTTTCAGAACTCTTATCGCTAATGCGGTTAAAGGTGTTCACCAGGGATTTGAAAAGAAACTGGAAATCGTCGGTGTCGGTTACCGTGCTAATATGGAAGGCTCAAACCTTAATATGGCACTCGGTTACTCTCACCCTGTTCTTATTGTTCCTCCTGCAGGAATCAAACTTTCTGTTGAAGCCAACACAAAGATTACAGTTCAGGGCTCTAACAAACAAACAGTCGGCGATGTAGCAGCATACATCAGAAGCAAACGTCCTCCTGAAGTTTACAAAGGAAAAGGCGTTAAGTATGAAGGCGAATACATCAGACGTAAAGCCGGAAAAGCAGGTAAGAAATAGTGCATAAGCCGGCAAGGCACTTAAACAACAGATAATAACAGCCCACATGAACTCTTGATAAGTTTCAAGCAGGTTCGGGTAAAGGAGAAAAAAATGATTAAACAAGAAATCAGAAAACCTCGTGTACAAAAAAGACACCAATCCATAAGAGTTAACCTGGCAGGTACGGGCGAATTCCCGAGATTGGCAGTTTATAGAAGCACAAAACACATTTATGCACAGTTAATCGATGATGAAAAGCATGTAACAATTGCTTCCGCTTCTTCAGTTGACAAAGACCTTAAAGAAAAATTGGCTCACGGCGGAAACATTGAAGCAGCCAAAGTTGTCGGTGAAGCCATTGCGAAGAAAGCAAAAGCAGCAGGTATCGAATGTGTAGTATTTGACAGAGGCGGATTCCTCTATCACGGCAGAGTTGCGGCTTTGGCTGACGCTGCAAGAGAAGCAGGATTGATGTTCTAAAAAAATGAACATTAGCCATATAAAAACAGTTAGTAATAATATTACTAACTGTTTTTTGTATATTTATGATAAAATAAAACTGTTGAGGGCTATCGTAATGAAGAAAAGAATATATGTATCTCTGCTTTTATTATGCGCTTTGGGATTTATTCCAAGCGCTGAGGCAAAGTTGACTAAAGAAGCCCACGACCTCTATCAGCAGGCATGCTCATACGAATACAAAAGCGATTACGGTAATGCAATCAAAATAATTCAGCAGGCTCTCGACCAAAACGGCGAAGATGCAATGCTCCTGACTAAACTTGCAGGATTATATGCCGATACGGGAAATTACAGCGAGGCCCTTTCCGTATATAAAAAAGCCGTTAAACTCAGACCGAATGATGCCTTTATCTATATAAGCATGGGTAATATTCTGCAAACAATGGGAGATTACGAAACTGCTTACAAATCCTTCAAGCAGGCTCAGGATATCTATCCCGAATACAAATACAATTATCTGAATATTGCCAATATCGAGTATTTCAAAAAGAATTACAAAGATGCGATAGAAGATTATAATAAATTCCTCAGCGCATATCCTGACCACATGGAAGCAAGCGAAAACCTTGCTAATGTTTATTATCTTGCTAATCAGCCCGATAAGGCCTGCGACATTTATTCAAACATATACAAAAAATACCCGTCTGCTTTTTCGGAATTTGAAAAATACGGTATGGCTCTTTATGACACAAAACAATATAAAGCAGCTGCAGAAATGCTTGAAAAAGCACTCACTAACGACCCTGAAAGTGAGACCGTAAACGCAAGACTTGCACTCACTTACCAAAATATGGGAGAAAATTACAAAGCGGTAGAATTCTTCAAAAAAACGTTTGAAATCAACCCGAAACTTACCTCGCTAAGATTTGACTACGCAAACCTCTTAGGGAATATGGGCAGAAACGAAGAAGCAATTACAAATTACAAAGAATATCTTGCTGCCTACCCTGATGACGCCGATGCATACAGAAACTTAGGTATGGTCTATAAAAATATCGGGAATAACGATTTGGCTCTGTTCAATTTTGAAAAATCATACTCGCTTGATTCTTCAAATATAACCACGAAAAAAGAACTTGCCCTTTGTTATCACAAAAAACAGGATTATGTAAATGCGCTAAAATTCTACGATTTCGCACTAAAAACCGAGCCCGATAATGTGGAACTCCTTGCAAACAAGGCTCTCACACTCCACGCTATGGGAAATTATGTTTCTGCAATAGAAATATACAAAGATATCCTTGATAAAGCGCCAAATGACAGAATTAAACAGAACCTGACGGCCGCATCAATCGCTTATGCCTACGATTTATACGACAAGCAGGATTACGGACAGGCTAT
>DBYM01000035.1:47041-47709 GCA_002309875.1 Cyanobacteria bacterium UBA1186 | reverse complement strand
TTCGGCTACGCAATGGCAAATGCCAAAATGGGCTGCAACAATATTGCCCTCTCAAACTACGAAAAAGCAGTTTCGCTTGCCCCGGGAAATGCGGAATACGTAAATGCCCTAAATAATTTTAAAGCACAATACAAATCCGACATACAGGATTCCATTAAGCAGGAAGTCGCACCCGGCGATGAAATCAGCATAATAACTCCTGTTGTCACTGAGCCGACCGCCATTTCAACCTACGATACCCTTGTCAGAAAAGGCGACGAAGCATACAAACAGCAAAAATATGACGAAGCAATCGATAATTACACGAAAGCAGTCGTGTTTGACCCGTCAGACCAAATTACAATGCTGAAAATTGCCAACCTGTACAAACTCAAAGGAAGTAACGATAAGGCATTGAGTTTCTACGATAAAATTCTTACCATAGACAAAACCAATTCTGATGCGTATTTTAACAAAGGTCTTGTACTCGCAAACCAAAAGAAATACGACGACTGTATAAAATGTTTTGAAAAAGTTATCGAACTTTCGCCCGAATATCCTTATGCTTACTATTCCATAGCGATGGCTTATGAGCAAAAGAATATGGCAGATAAAGCAATTGAGTATTACACCTTATATACAGGCATTGAATCAGACGAAAAAATGCTTGAGATTGTCAATAAAAAGAT
>DBYM01000035.1:34532-46972 GCA_002309875.1 Cyanobacteria bacterium UBA1186 | reverse complement strand
GTTATCCTTTGCGGCTGCGTCTATGACAGAGGGATAATCCTTTTTAATACTCAGCCGATAACGAGAGAGAATGCACTTTCCGACGAAATGGTATTCTCGGTCGGACAAAGAGTTTATTATCTTTTTATTGCGCCCAAACGAATGGAAAACGAGTATATTCGGGTACAGATATTCAAAATGACCGAAAAAGCGCCCTGGGGCGGAAACGAAGTTGTCAGAACAAAAGACTACAGGCTTATGAAGGACGAAAGGTATTACCATACGGATTACTTTACCCTGCACGAAACGGGCAGATATGTAATGCAGGTCTTCTCAACCGAAGATTTTCAGCACCCGCTTGCTGTTGATTTCTTTTACGTGAAATAAGTTAATGCAACACGGCCAAGATGCAGCCCGCAATTGCAGAAATCAGCATATAAAACAACGGTGACTTTTTGGATTTCCAACTTAAAAGAAGCAGAATTCCAAGCAAAATCAATCCTTTAATATCGCCGAGAGAAGGCTTTAAAAGCCCGACCGCAACAGCGGTTAAAAGCGCACAACTTATCGGTTTCAGGCTCGCAATTATTGCCCTTACATAAAAATTCTCGCTGAATTTTCTCAGGAGTTTTGAAACAATAATGACCAAAACAAGAGAAGGGAGCATTTCGGAAACGGTTGCCAAAACCGCACCAAAAATTCCCGCAGTCTGAATTCCTGCATAAGTAGCAACATTTATTCCTACGGGCCCCGGAGTAACAGAAGCCACCGCAATCATATGTTTAAGTTCTTCTATACTGTACCAGCCGTATTCGCCCGAAATGTGGTACAGAAAGGGAATTGTTGCATACCCTCCTCCGAAGGAGAACAACCCGATCTTAAAAAATTCCCAAATAAGCCGAAGGTAAATCATTTTTTACCTCCGAGTTTCTGCAAAAGCACACCGACACAGGTAAACAGGATTATCGTTTCAATCGGGGGTAAACGGAATATTAATAATGCTGTCAATGAAGATAGGAAAATCAAATAGAAAAAGCCGTTCCTTCTTGAATTTTGCCAAATTTCCCTTACGGTCAGCATAATAAGCGCAATAACCGCTATCCCTACTCCCCAAAAAATTCCGTTTACATAGGTATTTCCGACCAACTTAGCCAATAAAGATGCAAGAATTGTTATACAGAAGAAAGGTACGGTTATAACTCCGAGCATGGCGGCCAAGGCTCCGAATTTTCCGCGCAATTTGTACCCTAAAAACATTGAAATATTGGCGGCAACTATTCCCGGGAGCGACTGCGAAAGTGCATAATAATCTACAAGAATGTCCCGCTCAACCAATTTCCTTCTGTCAACAAACTCATCTGTCAGAATAGGCAGAATTACATATCCTCCGCCTAAGAGGATTGCTCCGACCTTGACAAATATTAAATAGAGTTTTAACAAAGAGAGTTTGTTCATAACAGATTATCAACACCCGCAAGTCAGGCCGGCGCAGAGGTTAATGGCCTGTCCCGTAACACCTTTTGCTCTTTCCGAAATAAGATATCTGACCATGCCTGCAACCTCAGACGGTTCTACAAAACGTTTTTGCGGGATACATTCAATAATTTCCTCTTTGGAAAATTCACCTTCATCAGCGGAAGAATTCCCCATATCCGTATCAACCCAGCCGGGATTTATAGTATTTACCGTAATTCCGTATTCTGCGAGTTCAAGGGCAAGCGCCTTTGCAGCACCGATTAAACCCGACTTTGAGGCAGAATACAAACTTGCATAAGCCTCACCCGTAACTCCGCTTATGGAGCCTATATTGATTATTCTTCCAAAACCTTTTGATTTCATATAAGGAACTGATTTTGAAGCCAAAAATAACGGGGCTTCAAGGTTTAATCTCATAATATGCTCAAGTTTATTTATATCCGTCTCGTCTATGGCATTATAGATATATTCTCCCGCATTGTTTACAAGTACATCAATACAATGTTCTTCAATATACCTGCCTAACTTCTCCATTCCTTCAACAGTTGCCAAATCACACACACAATAATTTTCATAATTTTGTAAAAGTTCTTCATTACGGGAAGCAGCAAAAATGGCATTATCCGCTCTCAGTTCGTCCGCTATTGCCTTACCTATCCCTTTTGTAGCACCTGTTACAAGTATATTCATAATAAATATCCCTCTATCCTGATTATAGCATGGACAGAGGGAATTAAAGTTTTTGATTTGTAACGGCTCTACCTTAAGAACTGAGCCTGATACATTTCAAAGCTAATGGGTGCCTGAGCGGCATCGGGTTTGTTTGATAATCCGAATACTCTCTGAGCTTCACTCTTCAATCCTGCAAAATAAGTCATAGCCTGACCATCAATCGCACCCTGACTTAAAAGCTGAATTGCATCATTGAAAGCTGCGTAGTCTTTTTCATAGTCACCCGATGCTCGAACGCCGATTTGAGCCATTAGGCCCGCCCATGGAACAACCTTCTCGCCATTCTGGTTAGCAATCTGGTTCTGTACCTGTTCGGAATACTCGGCATACATAGCTCTGTCTAATTCTTTAAGGTCATCGACCTTGCCTTTTGGAGTAACATGAAACTCACGAAACGCCTCTTCGAGTTTCCGTTCACTTACGGGAACTCTGCCAAGATAAGAGTAAATGTTTGCGCTTGAGTAAGAATATACTCCATTGACTGTAAAATTGGACATGACACACCTCTTATATGATATATAATGTATATCGGCATATTTTCTGAAAACTTTAATGTTTTTGGCATAATATTTACAAATCGTTACAATTACCCTCAAAACCCTTTATTTACAGTACTTGCAGAAAATAATTTTTCCCCGTTTTTTAACCTGATTTATTAAGTTTTGTAACGAAAATTATCCTTTTTGAAATTCGGATTTGTATATAAACTTTATATATATGTAAGACAGATTTAAGAGAGTAAATTATGGCAGTTTTAGAAACATACAATATTAATGCTATGGCAACTCACATTTCCAAAGAGTTTTACATTCAGGAAGACAGAGACGAAGACAAATCCTATGTCCTCAGAGATGAAATGAACTTATTCGCTCTGGATATGAAACAAAGAGTAACATTCATATCAAGAGTTAAAAATAATAACTAACCTATCTTACTTAACTATTTAATTCCCCAAACTTACTTATCTTATCGCCTTATTCCTTGGAATAAGGCTTTTTATTATGTATAATGGAGTAAAGAGGAACTGTTATGGCGATTTGTATTTTCCCGGGAACGTTTAATCCGATACACGAAGGGCATGTTAAAATGGCCGAGTTTGCCCTGAAAAAGTACAATTTCGACAAAATTATTTTTATTCCCGCTTATTTACCCCCTCACAAAGAAATAGAGAAAAGCCTTGCCGAACACCGTTTTAATATGGTTAAACTTGCCATATCGAAAAACCCGAAATTTGAACTGTCCGATATTGAATACAAGTCAGAAGGGAAGTCTTATTCGCTTATAACCGTCAGGAAAATTATTGAACAGTACGACATCAGGACTCGTTTAAATTTCATAATAGGAACTGATGCGTTCGCAAAACTCGAAACATGGTATCACCCGGAGGAACTCAAGAAACTTGTTCACTTTATTGTCTTCCCGAGACTTGGAGATTACGGAGAAAATATTTATAATGAATATAGAGAAAAGGGCTGGCATTTTGAAGTCGTTCCCTCGGAATACATAAATATTTCTTCAACCGAAATAAGGAACGGAATTCATAATGGCGAAAGCAAAGAGATTAAGGAATATATAGAAAACAATGGATTATACAAAAATTGAAGATTACAAGAATTGGCTGAAAGCAAATTTAAATGAGGAAAGATATGAGCATTCCCTTGGCGTTGCGGAATGTGCGGAAAAACTTGCCGAAAAATACGGCCTGGATAAGGTTAAGGCCTATCTTTGCGGATTAATTCACGATTGTGCAAAATGTTTTCCGAATGAAGAATTAAGAGCCAAAATTTGTGATTACGAAGGTCTTTGCGAGGGAGAATTGGATAATCCAAAGACTTACCACGCACCTGCGGGGGCAATCCTGGCCAAACAGGTATTTAACATTTGCGACGATGAAATTCTTTCCGCAATCCGCTGGCATACTCTCGGTAAAGACGGAATGACGGATTTTGAAAAGATTATCTATCTTGCAGACAAAATGGAAGAAAGAACACGTCCCCGAGAAATGTATGAACCGCTGAAAGCCGTAATTAACGAAGAAAACGGTTTGGATAAGGCACTTTTAATCTGTTACGGTAAAACAATAAAAAGCCTTGTGGACAGGAATTTAAAAATCTGTATGACAACAGTAGAAATCTACAACAAATTACTGATTCGGTTGGACTTAAAAAACAAAAAATAGTATAATTCGGGTATGAGGAGAGGTTTAGTTTTATTAATACTTAGCATATTTCTGCTTCAAAACGTTGCACTCGCCGAAGGTGACGTTTTTAAAGGTCATGCCGAATTTGACGATGAGTATGCGGAACTTGATAAAAAACTCTACACAGGCAAAACAGAGATGCTTGAGAAACACGATACTATTGAAATGACAGTTTCACAGGTTATAGACGGAAGTTTTTCATTTGAAGGAGACGAGTTTTTTGCACAGGTTACGGGGGACGTAATCGGAGATAAAGGTGTTATCATTCCAAAAGGCACAGTCGCACACGGTGTAATAAAACAAACTTCGGAAGCAAGAAGATTGGGCAGAAACGGTTATGTCGATATGAGTTTCGACTATCTTGTAACCCCGGACGGCAGGGAAATTCCTATTGAAGGAAAGATGTCCACAAGACTTCACCCCATTCAGGAGGCTGCAAAAATAGTTGCAACCGATGTCGGATATACTGCTGTTGGCGGTGTTGTAGGCGGTGTTTTTGCCGTTCAGGCACTTGGTATTGAAGCCGCTATTGCATCAGAAGGGTGGACAGTTGCAGGCGGCGCTGCCATCGGAGGTGCTATCGGACTAGGAATGTCACTTTACAGAAAAGGAAAAGACGTTTTGATTTCCCCGGGTGACGAAATCAAGGTAAAAATTCTCTCAAGCGTTGAACTTCCCGTTTACAGAGAAGATGCACTCAAGCAAAAAGAAGAAAAATATCCCGGTCTCGACATAAGAATTGCTAATATACTCTACGAAAAAGACCCGTTCGGAGAGGTTAATACCATAACTTTATCAATTGCAATATCAAATATGTCGGATAAAAGTTTTGCGGGAATGGATTTGGCGCTTGTTAATGACTACAACAATGTCTTTAACCCGTCCATTTTCGGAGATACAAGACTTGTATTCTCGCAATTCCGTCCGGGGGACAGAAAAGCAGGTAAAATTTCATTCTCGGTCAATAACGTTAAACAATCCTATTGGCTTGTTGTAAACGACCGAACAAAAAACAAACCATTAGCAAAGATATCATTGGATAATGCTTATAAGAACGTTTCAGAAGATGTAAAAAAACGCAATAACAGAGTTAAAAAACCAAAGAAAAACTACTATAAAGAACAAGATGTGTTTGACATTCAGTAATTCAATCCCCCCTCTTTACAATTACCCCTGTTTGTGGTTATCTATTCTTGTACGGGAATCCTCTTTCAGCCCGCACAAATTGCAAATTCGCGGCTGGATTTGCTCATAAGTCGAAATAAAAAGAAGGAATTTTAGAATGTTAAAAATCAGATTGAAAAGATTAGGTGCAAAAAAGGCTCCTACATACAGGGTTATCGTTATTAATTCAACAACAAAACGTGAAGGTAAACCTATTGAAGAATTAGGTTACTACAACCCTAAAACAAAAGAAATGAAATTAAACAAAGAACACGCAGAGGCCTGGATTTCCAAAGGTGCTCAACCTACGGATACGGTTAAATACCTTATTGCTAACTGCAACAAAGACGGTTCTTTGAACTACAAGAAGAAAGAAACGGTTAAACTTTCAAAGAAGGCTATGGCTAAAAAGGCTGCCGAAGAAGAAGCAAAGGCTGCTGAAAAAGCCGCTGCAGCAGAAGCTAAAAATGCTGAAAAAGAAGCTGCAAAAGCAGAGGCTGAGGCACCTGCTGAAGCCGAAGCACCTGCTGAAGAAACTCCTGCAGAAGCACCCGCAGAAGAAGTTAAAGCAGAAGAGGCTCCTGAAGCATAGTTTTAATAATTTAGAAAATAGAAATACCTGCAAAATTTGCAGGTATTTTTATTTTGTTTTAAGAATTTTATTAATCAGTTGATCTGTCCAGGGAAGTAAATCAGGAAATACTTTTGCGTTATGCCCCATTCTGATCATTTCAATCTGATTGCCGA
Organism: Cyanobacteria bacterium UBA1186; assembly: GCA_002309875.1. GTDB lineage: Bacteria > Cyanobacteriota > Vampirovibrionia > Gastranaerophilales > Gastranaerophilaceae > CAG-196. The sequence goes on along the minus strand of DBYM01000035.1, from coordinate 40,674 downwards.
GCCTGCTGCCAATTCCTTTAAGCGATTTGTAAATATATGCATACATTNNATTTTTTGGGATCCCCTGAAATGAAATCGGGCATATTCTCATAATTTATACTTCCTTATGAAATTTACCGCTTCATCTTTAGTGTTGATGTTACCACTTATCTGCTCTTCGTGCAAGGCATTAAGCATCTTACCCAAAACCGGTGACTGTTTCATCTTTCTGATTTCCATAACCTCAAAGCCGTCAAGAAGTTTCGGGAGAGGCTGTATAGAATCCTTTCTCTCAAGATAAAATTCCAAAAGCGAATTAAGCCCGTCAATATTGGATTTAACCATTTCTTCGGACACGGCTTCACCTCTTGCAGACAATCTGTCCGCTTTTGCAAGAACGATATTATCAATTACATCATCACCCATTTTTCTGATGTACCGCATCATAACTTTTTCGCTCAAATCACGCGCAATAATAACATTCGAGGGATATATATGATTTTTAACCATGCCTGAAATATACTCAATCTGCTTTTTCGAGAACTTCAGACCTTTAAGAAACGGAACGCACATTTTTGCACCGACATCGTCATGCTTTATAAAACGATGTCTCCCCGTATCTTCCTCAATTGTCCATGTAGAAAATTTCCCTATGTCATGAAGAAACCCTGCAAGTTTAAGGTGATTTATTCTCGGAAATCCGCCAAAATCAACTCTGTCCAGATGACTTTTTATCTCATCGGAACTGTTTTCGTAGATTTCCTGAATATTTCTTACTGTTTCAACAACGTGGTTAAACAAGCCCAAATGATGGTGAGTATTCGGAGGAACCTGTTTCATTTCCTTAACCTGAGGAAATATTTTCTCAAGTATTCCGAATTCGTCCATCATAAGCAATATGTCTGAGCAGTATTTCCCCCCGAAAAGTTTCATTAATTCGTAATTAATTCGCTCTGCAGAAGGGATAAGCAATAAATCCTTATATTTATTTACGGCATCTGAAGTTTCTTCCGCCAACTCAAATCCCGTAACCGAAAGGAATCTGAATGCACGTAATATTCTCAGCGGGTCATCTTCAAAATTAGAATCATTGATATGACGGAGAATTTTATTTTCCAAATCTTTCTTCCCGCCAACCGCATCAATATATTTACCTGATTTCAAATCATAAGCAATTGCATTGACCGTAAAATCCCTGCGGGTTAAATCCTTTTCAATACTTCCGCCTTCAAGTTCCGAAATATCCAAATAATTTGTTTTATCGGGCAAAACGACACGGTAAATTTTATTTTCCTCATCAAGAGTAATTAGCGTACCGTCAAATTTTTCCGAAATCTTTTTGGCAAAATTTTCGGCACCTGATATTGCAATATCCCTGTCCTCGGATATTTTCCCGTGCATAAGAAAATCTCTTATACACCCTCCGACAAGGTATCCCTCATTGATTTGCGATAATATAAAATCATCTTTTATATTCATAAACAATATTTCCCAGCGTTACCGTTACTGCCGTTTCCGCTTTTAATATTAAATCACCAAGTGTTATCAATGGCAAATTTTTCGACCTGAAGAAGTCAAATTCTTTTTCCGAAAATCCGCCTTCCGGCCCTATTACGACTAAGATTTTTTCATTTTTCCCGATAGGATTTTGAGTTAAATACTCTTTCAGAGATATTTCGGTCGAACGTTCCGCCATCACAAGAACTTTATCAAAATCCCTTTCTAACACTTCTTTTAAAGTTCCGATTTCAAAACATTCCGGAATTTTTGCTCTTTCACATTGTTTTGAGGCCTCATACATAACCCTCTGCCATTTTTCACGTTTCTTTTCCGTTACGGATTTGGCAAGCGCGCAATTATCGGTTATTACGGGATACACACCCCTTACTCCGAGTTCTGTCGCTTTTTCCATAATTATTAACTGTGCATCGCTTCTCAACGGGCTCTGTGCCAAATACAAATCAAAATCCAAATCACGCTTTGACGGGTAAAATTTTTCTATGGTGCAAACTATTTCCTTAGGAGTAATCTCCTCTATTTTCGTTTCGTACTGAATTTGGTCTTCATCAATCAGCAAAAGTTTTTCACCGGTCCTTGCCCGCAGAGACCGTGCAATATGACGGTAATTCTCATTGTCCGAAACGACCGCTTTTCCGTCTTTAATGCTATCCTTTTTTATGAAAAAATGAGGCATAATAAATCCTTTCTATCCGCACATCTTCCTGAATTTTCTCTTCAGATTAAATCCCATAATCGAACACAAAACAACGGAAGAAACCGCCAGACTTATCCAAAATCCGAGAAGTTTCATATTATAATGAAATGCCAAAACACAACCGAGAGGAAATGCAATAACCCAATATCCTATTATATTTGAAAACATTACAATCTTCGTATTTTTTATTCCCTTGAAAATTCCTGCGAGTGCAACCTGCAATCCGTCAAAGATTTGGAAGAAACACAAAACATAAACGATAGGCACGCAAACCTTTATCAGTTCACTGTCTTTTGTAAACAGTGAAATTAAAAACTCGGGAAATATTCCGAGTATAATTGCCGAACACGCCATAACCCCCAAGGATATTTTAATCCCCGCTCCCGCATATTTTTTCAAATCGTTATATGCCTTCGCTCCGTTTGAATACCCGACCTTGACTGCCGAAGCATTTGAAACCGCCAGCGGGATCATAAACGCAACTGTCGTAAACGTACACAGAAGATTATGCGCAGCCGCATAAATTCCTGCAACCCTGCCCATTACAACAGTTATAATGTTAAATCCCGTAAATTCCACCATTATAGCAAGCGACGCAGGAAGTCCGACTTTTATCATATCCCTGAAATAATTGAAATCTCTGCAATCCCCAAACCTGAATTTTACAAGACAATATACGAAAAGAACTATTCCCATAAAATAACGGGTAATTAAACTTGCCCAGGCCAAACCTGCTGCTCCCATTTCCGGAATATTTCCGTATCCGAAAACGAAGATTATATTCAGCGCCACATTTAAAAATACGCAGAATATTGTAACGAGATTAGGGAAAATTACTATCTCAAAAGCCTGAAGATACTCCTTGGTTGCACAATGCAGATATCCGCCGAATGTCGCAAAGGCCGTAATCAGAAAATAATCCTTTACAAGAGGGACTAGTTTTGAATCAAACCCGATTTTATCAATGAAAGGTAAGCACAGCAAAACAACAGAACATGTTATTAACGCCAAAAACATTGCAAATCTCAGCGAAGGATAAAAATATTTTTTTATATCTTTTCCCTCACCTCTGTAATTTGACAAAATCGCCGAAATACTTACCAAAATACCTACACCGAACATCATTATACAATTCGTAATAGCGGTAGCAAGACTTATTGCTGCGAGAGTGTCAGTAGAATGCCTTCCCGCAACGATAACATCTCCGACACCAATCAAAATAAAGCCCAAATTACCCATCATAATTGGTGCGGCTATACTCAGTAAGTCCTTTGCATATTTTTTAAACATAAGAGTATTCTAACGCAAAGTTGAACTATTTTATATTAGAAGATTGTAATATTGTTGTCATAATAGTTTGAGCAAACTATAATATATATAGATTTGGGAAGAGATAAATTGAAGAGAATTTTTTATATAGTATTAGCATTATTCGTTTTTGCCTGCGCTCAAACCTTTGCGGAAGGTATATTTGAGCCTTATGTTCCCGCAAAAAACGAGATAATATTTAATGAGGCCACTTACGACATTGATGTTATCGACCCTGTTGCCGCAACAAACTGGAGAGGCATAAATTATCCCGGGCTTAGAGGAACAAATCAACTCATAGTATATTCTTCAGCCTTTGGAGACAGAACAGGAACAAACGAATTCGGAACGGAAGCCGTCATAGAAGGCAATATTGTTACCTCATTAAGCGGTGCGGATTCCCTGATTCCTGCCAACGGTTTCGTAATCAGCGGACACGGCAGAGCAAAAAAATGGATTAATGAAAATGTTATCGTAGGTTCAAAAATCTATATCGATACGGAAAACAAAAAAATCACCTCCTACATAACATCTGCCTCTTTCCTATATAGCGCACAGGAAAGAATAAAAGAAGTTCAGGATATGATGGCTTATTACATAATGCACAGCCAGAATTACAATACAAGAAAAACAGAAATAAACCTGAATAAAGCAAGGGACTACGTTGAAAAAGCCCAAAATAACGCAGAAGATTCACAAAAATATTCATCAAAGGCCATTGAATACGCGGATAACGCAATGGCAACAGTTGTTCCGTTTAAGGCAAGCGAATTAAAAGGAGTTTGGATAAGGCCCGAATATTACAACAAAAAAAGCATCGAAGAAGTTTTGGATAACGTAGCATCTAACGGAATAAACAACATATTTATCGAAACTTATTATCATGGCAAAACTATTTACCCTTCAAGAGTTATGGACAGATACGGTTTCGTAAAACAATATGAAGATTTTGAAGGATTTGACCCTTTAAGAATATGGATTTCGGAAGCACACAAGCGTGGAATAAAAGTTCACATTTGGTTTCAGACATATTACGTCGGAAATAAACCGCCTGAAACTAATCCGAAATACATTCTTGCAGTACACCCCGAATGGGCAAATTATCAAAAAAGAAATGCGGATTCAGGCTCAATCGCATATTCGGTTTCCGAGCATAACGGGTATTTCCTTGACCCGGCAAACCCTGAAGTACAAACTTTCTTATACGAACTTCTCTGTGAAATCGTTAACAAATACAAGCCTGACGGGATAAACCTGGACTATATAAGATACCCGCAGTCCCTGTCCTCAAATTATCCGAATTACGATATGTCAAATTGGGGATACACAAATTATGCAAGAAACGACTTTAAGTCAATATACGGCAGAGACCCTATCGATATAAAAACTACCGACGCACTCTGGAGTTACTGGAGATACTACCGTGCAGGAAAAATAACGGAATTTGTGAGAAAAACCTGCAGTCTTTGCCACAGCAACAGAGTTATGCTGACAGCCGTAATCTTCCCAAATCGCTCCGTCGCAATGGATACAAAATTACAGGATTGGAAACAGTGGTCAATAAGCAATCTTGTTGACGGGTTCACTCCGCTTCTTCTGACTTCAGATGACAAAACCGCCTCGAGTTTAATAGAAGAAGTCCTGAGAAATAAGCAGCCTAATACAAAATTATATGCAGGATTATTTGTAGCCTTTATGAACGGTGCAAATACCGACTTGATAAAACAGATTCATGCAACAAGAAAATACGGACTCAACGGACTGATTATATTTGATTATGCACACCTGAACGATACTTATCTCAACAGTCTGACTCAATCAATCTTCAGGCAGTACAGAAAATACAACCTTTCAGAAGAAGATGAAAGGAAATATGAAAGCATGAACGAATTCAAATCGAGAAAGAAATAATGGAAGAAAAAGAGCCTGCTAAAAAAAGACAATATATAGGCGTATGGTTTGACTGCTGTCAAACCTACGGAAGGTTATATAAAACAAAAGACGGGAATTTTTATGTGGGCAGATGCCCGAAATGTCTTCGTCAGGCAAGAGCCCGAGTTGGCGAAGGCGGAACAGACAGGAGGTTTTTTCGTGGAAGTTAGTTTAGAAAATCTTAGAAAAGAAAATGAAGTTCTTGATATTTTTTGCAATCTTGTTTCAATTCCTTCACCTTCATTAAAGGAAGAAAAAGTGATTGAATGGATTTTATCTTTCTGCAAAGAAAACGGAATAGAAGGAACCAAGGATAATTACGGAAATATCTATATAAATATTCCCGCAACGGACCCGGGTAAAGAGCCGATTATGTTATCTTCTCACATGGACGTGGTGGGAGATGACAGTCCTGTTAACATATACCTTGATGAAGAAGGATTTATCCACGCAAAAGGCAGAACTCTTGGTGCAGATGACAAAGTCGGTGTTGCCTGTGCATTGAAACTTGCCAAAGATTTGAAAGGAGAACTTTCAACATACCCCCACGGAGGGCTTGAAATAACCTTTACCCGTGATGAAGAAACGGGAATGAGCGGAGCCGAACACGTTGAATTCGGTAAAATTAAATCAAAATATATTTTGGTTTGCGATGCGGACAAACTCGGACAACTTCAGATTTCGGGCGCAAGTTATACTAATGCAAAA
>DBYM01000035.1:29074-34464 GCA_002309875.1 Cyanobacteria bacterium UBA1186 | reverse complement strand
ACTGTTGGCAAAATTCCCTCAGGGAGCATATTACAGTGATGAGACGGGCGTCATAACTTCCTGCAATCTTGGCGCTATAGTTGCGGGCGGAATTCAAAATTCTGTTGCAAGCATTGTTGAAAAAGGAATAAAAACCAACGATTATATCTCTGAAATTATGAAAAAAACATCTACAAATATAATCAATACTCTCGGTATGGCATCATATTCAATCAGAAGCGCTTCCGTCGCAAAAGAGAATGAACTCAAAAATCTAATGCAGAGCATAGTTGATGAGTTTAACAGAGAACACGAAGGGCTTGCCGAAGCAGAAATTAATTTTGAAGTTCACCTTCTCCCGTTTGAGAGGGCAGAAGATGATAAAATAGAAAAAGTTCACACTTTAGCCTGCGAAAGAGCAGGAATTAAAAACGACATTTCGTCTTTCCACGCAGGTGCGGAAACACATATCTATTGCCATAACAGGAATTCAAAAGGGGAAACCTTTATGCCGACACTTTTAGGTCTTGCAGATGTTTACAACATGCATTCGGCCGCCGAAAAAGTCGATTACAAAACACTTCTCAAAGGATACGAAGTAATCAAAAATACGTTCCTGGTTTTTAACGGAAATTAATAGCAAATTTTTTATTTTTCCGGTTTTATACAGGCAGGAGGCTAGTACGTGATGAAAGTAACAATTGGAGAAGCAAGAACACTGTTAAGAGATATATTCAGAGCAACATTCCGCAAACAAAAAAATGCATCTGAAAATAATGTAACAATTAAAGAAGGAATTACCCGATCCACAAAGAATATGCTGCAGCCGCATCAGGCTGAGTTGGAAAAACTTACGGCAACATACAAAAGACCTCTGGTTATAGCACAAAAAGGAGATACCCTGTTGGTAAATACGGGTGCTTACACTTCCTGGGTTGCACTTGACGAACTTGAAGACCCGACTAAATCCGTTATGGATACAATAGCAGTAAATTTCTACAAAAACCATAATTTAAGTACCAGACATTAATTTTGATATAAAAATACCTCTTAAAAGTAAGAGGTATTTTTTTGCGTTAATAATGTTCAGTTGTGTCGGAGCAGTCACATAAGCACTCTTCCTGATTAGCCGCCGCAAGCAGATATACGGCCGAAATACCCACAAGCGAATAAACTATTCTTGAGAGGATTGATGCATCACCAAATATTGCGGCTACAATATTGAAGTTGAAAAATCCCACAATACCCCAGACTATTGCACCAACCATTACCAATGTGTATGCTGCCATTCGCATAATTTTCATAACCGTACCTCCTTTCAAATTTATTATTAAATATTTATTTCTTTTTACATTAACCAAACGGGTATGCGAAATATTACACGAAAGCAGGTTGAAAAAAAAAGAACTGTCCAAAACGAACAGTTCTTTTTATAATTTCCATTATAGAAATCTGAATTTAGTTCATTGCCTTTTCAACCGCAACGGCAACTGCAACAGTTGCACCTACCATCGGGTTATTGCCCATACCGATTACACCCATCATTTCTACGTGAGCAGGAACTGATGATGAGCCTGCAAACTGAGCATCGCCGTGCATTCTGCCCATAGTATCAGTCATACCGTATGAAGCAGGGCCTGCAGCAACGTTATCCGGGTGAAGCGTACGACCTGTACCACCGCCTGAAGCAACAGAGAAATATTTTCTTCCGTTTTCCCAGCACCATTTCTTATAAGTACCTGCAACAGGGTGTTGGAATCTTGTCGGATTAGTTGAGTTACCTGTAATTGAAACATCAACGCCTTCCTTAATCATAATTGCAACCCCTTCGTTAACGTCATCAGCGCCGTAGCATCTTACTTTTGCTCTTTCGCCGTCCGAGAACGGAGTTTCTTTAACAATCTTCAGTTCGCCTGTTTTGTAATCGTATTCGGTTTCTACTGAAGTAAAACCGTTAATACGTGCAATTACGTGAGCGGCATCTTTGCCAAGACCGTTCAAAATAACTCTCAAAGGTTCTTTTCTGACTTTGTTGGCATTTCTTGCAATACCGATTGCACCTTCTGCAGCAGCGAATGATTCGTGGCCTGCAAGGAAGCAGAAGCATTTTGTTTCTTCTCTCAAAAGCATTGCGCCCAGGTTGCCGTGACCGATACCAACCTGACGTCTGTCACCAACAGAGCCGGGAACTGCAAATGCCTGTAAACCTAAACCTATTGCTTCAGCAGCATCAGCGGCATTTTTAATTCCTTTTTTAATGGCTATTGCACAGCCGAGAGTGTAAGCCCAGGAAGCATTATCAAAAGCAATCGGCTGAATCCCTTTAACAATGGCATCTACATCAATGCCCTTTGACAAACATAAGTCGCGTGCTTCTTCAAGTGATTTGAAACCGTATTCGGGTAAAACCTTTGCAAGAGTCGCTTCACGTCTGTCTTGTCCTTCAAATTTTACTGTCATAATTTATTTTCCTTATTATTTTATACTACTGTTATGTTGCGTGGAAAATTCCACTATATAAATTTGTCGTTCTATTCTTCTCTCGGGTCAATATATTTAACCGCATCGGCAAATCTTCCGTAAGTACCTACATTCTTATCAAATGCTTCCTTCGGATCAACACCTTTTTTAATTGCGTCCATAAATTTGCCCATATTAATAAACTGATACCCGATAACTTCGTCATTTTTATCGAGACCGAGTTTAAGAATATAACCTTCTGTTAACTGAAGATAACGAACGCCTTTTTGTTTGGTAGAATGAATTGTACCGCACATTGAGCAAAGGCCTTTACCCAAATCTTCAAGTCCTGCACCAACAGGCAAACCGTTTTCAGAGAATGCTGACTGAGTTCTGCCGTAAACAATCTGCAGGAACAATTCTCTCATCGCAACATTTATAGCATCGCAAACGAGGTCCGTATTCAATGCTTCAAGAATTGTTTTACCCGGAAGTATTTCACCTGCCATTGCAGCAGAGTGTGTCATACCTGAGCAGCCTATTGTTTCAACAAGCGCTTCCTGTATAATACCTTCTTTAACATTCAAAGTTAATTTACAGGTACCCTGCTGAGGTGCACAGCAGCCGCAGCCATGAGTTAAACCTGAAATATCTTTGATTTCTTTACACTTTGTCCATTCACCTTCCTGAGGAATAGGAGCCGGAGAACCTTTAACACCGCGATGTACGCAGCATTTTTCTTCGATTTCCTTTGTGATTTCTATTTTACCCATTTGACCTCCTTATTAATCAAAAAAAATATAATCTCTCTTATTAAGAAAATTATATAACAAACATAAGTCAAATGGCATGTCCGAAAGCACTGTTATAACATGGCTACGGCATCACCGATAAAGTCTTTTAAATCCGCAACATATTTACCCGCAAAAACATTATAAGCATTTGCCGCATGTTTTTGGGCAAAATCAAAAAATCCTTTATTACTCTCATTCGGGTGTTTTATCTGATTGGTGATATAGTCATCTGTGTTAATTTCTTTAATCTGAACGTCTGATGTATCAATCGGTTTAATTTCCGCTACACTCTGAGGAGCATCAATAGGCTCAATAACAAATCCTGCAGGTGCACCCATATTGCCGATATTCTGTATCTTCCCGCTCATATCTCCTTCAATCCCCCTGTTCATTTCCTGCATCAGTAACTTCTCAAAAGTGGTGTCATTCAGGTCAAAACCCTGAGGCTTGGTAATTCCCCCAAGTCCCTGCATTGATATTTGATTAATTAAATTCTCAATCAGGCTCATATCTTAAGTTTATATTATTATCTTCTTCAAATCCTCCTCTTATAAGTTGAATTGTGTTATAATTCTCTTGAAAAAGAGAAAAATTTATGAAACTTAAGTATTATACAATTTTAGTGTGTTGTTTCCTCTGTGCATCGGTTTTTGCGGGTGAAATAAAACAAATGCCTTATCCTGACATAAAAGAAGGCGACAAAATTTGCACGGATAAAGGAATTAATTGGATTACAAAATGCAGGAAAGATTCGCCGGAAACCTTCCTCAGAACAGGCTCGGAATTTTATTCAAATGACAAAAACATCTTTTTTAATACAGACTGCAGTTATTTGTTCATAAATAAAGGACGTTTAATCGGGTATTCTCCTGAGTTTTTAAAATTCTACGAATTTGAGCCGAAAGAAAATCAGGTTTCAAAAAGAGAACTTTTCCCTGACGAAGTGCAGAGTTTGTTCAGGAACTTTAAAGTTGTCAAAATAAGCGACTTTTCTGACAAAACAAATTCATACAGATTTGATAAGTCAGACAGTCCGAGAATTCTTTTAATCAACGACACTGACAGAAATTTCAGCAATTATTCCTTTACGACTAACAATGCAAAGTTCACACCGTACATAATCAACAATGCAATTAATGTTACAAAAGACGGAATGATTCAGTTCTCAAGATTTGGCGACAATACTAAGACCTCACCCTGGTTTGTCCTGCTTACAAAGTAATGCCTTCTGCACATACATATGCGGTGGACCAGGCATTCTGAAGATTAAACCCGCCGCAAAATCCGTCAATATTGAGAACTTCACCGATACAATAAAGGTTTGGCACCTTCTTTACCCCCATTGTCCTTGAATCAATTTCGTCCAAATCAACTCCGCCTGCGGTAACAACCTCGTCGCCTTTGTTTGTCCCGATTACCATTATTCTGAAATTATTTATTTTATCAAGAATGCTGTCCCTTGTTTTGCCGTCAATATCACACGCTCTTACGCGTTCATCAGTCTCTCCGAGAATATATCCGGCAAGTTTTTGCGGCAAAAATTCGCCGATAACATTCTTGATTTCCTTCTTCGGATTCTCATTCAGCACCTTTTGAAAATCATTCAGAACAGGGCACAAATTAATGTTCAATTCATAAGGTACATTATCAAATGCCCTGAGCGAGGATATTTTGTAAATTAGCGGGCCTGAAACTCCGAAATGTGTGAATAAAATATCGCCGTTAATACCATCTATTTCAACTTCGCCAACCGAAGTTCCCGCCAACATTTTAAAATCTTCTTTCGTCTTTAACCCTACCAAAGAAGGTTTCGGCTCAATAATTTTTATCCCGTAAGGTTTAAGCAGTTCGTATCCTGAATGTCCTCCCGTCGCAATAACAACCGCCAAATTGTTATCCAAGAAAGGCTTTACGTCTTTTACCTCTTCATTTACAAATTTACCGCCAAGAAGTTTTATATTGCGTATCAACCTTTCCCTGACATCTTTTGCACTGTCCGATTTCGGGAAAATTCTTCCGTCTTCCTGAATATATGTACTTATCCCTAATTCCTCAAATGTATTTACCGTATCCGCAGTTGAAAATCTCGAAAAAACCGAATACAAAAACTTTTCACCCCTCGGATAATTCTTTGCTAGTTCTTTAAAATCGTATTCC
>DBYM01000035.1:28274-28933 GCA_002309875.1 Cyanobacteria bacterium UBA1186 | reverse complement strand
CCATAGAGATAAACCATTTCAGGGTTTTCTAAATCATCATAAAGTTGTTCAACAGTTTTATCAAAAACAGGGTGAACAAAATCTCCCGCTATCTCAAGCATAGGAACAAGCATAAATACCCGTTTATGAAAGAACGGGTGCGGAATTGTAAGCCTTTCCGATTTCATTATTTTCTTGTCATAAAAAATTATATCAATATCAACCGTTCTGTCTTTATAACCGCCCTTTTCATCAGGATCTTTAATCCTTCCCAAAACGGTTTCAATCCTCTGACATTCGTCTAAAAGTGCCTCAGGAGAAAGATTTGTCGTAATTTGCACAACCGCATTCACAAACCAATTCTCTGAAGTCATCTGCCAGGGCTCGGTTTCATAAAAAGAAGACGTCGCAACAATACTTATGTCAGGATTTGCACTCAGCAAACTCGTCGCCTGCTGAACATATCCGACCCTGTCTCCAAGATTTGAACCTAATGATAAATACACTATTGCCATGGCTCTATTCTATATTGCCACTGAGTTTTTTGTCAATAAAAAAGAACCCTCTTTAAGGAAGGTTCTCTTTTATTAAAATTATCTGTATTACTTGCCGTAACGTTTGTTGAATCTTTCAACACGACCTTCAGAGTCAAGTATTTTCTGCTGACCTGTATAGAACGG
>DBYM01000035.1:25246-28228 GCA_002309875.1 Cyanobacteria bacterium UBA1186 | reverse complement strand
TCAATTTCGTTACCGCATACACATTTGATAACCGTTTTCTTATAATCAGGGTGTATTTCTTTCTTCATAATTTACCTTCTTTCTTCAAGATTCCAAACTTGAATGTTATATTTCGACCTCTTCTATTCTATACAATAAATATTCTTTTTCAAGGGGGGGGGGTAAATGTAGGGGTGCAGGTAAATATAAAGGGGAGTGGTGATTTACTTCTTATAATTTTCAAATTTTGGTCAAATTTATAATTCACAATCCGAATTGTAACAAATTGTAAAGATTTCGTTAAAAATCCTAAAGTTTTCGAAAAAATTGCCGTTATACATGGCACAAAAGGAAAAAGTTTATAAGGAGTATTGGAAAATGACAGACGGTATCGGAAGAATATTTGGCGGCAACAACTACGGCGTAGGCGGATTTGTACCGCAAAAACATGAAGCTAAGGAAGAAGAAGTACAACAATCAGTTGTAAAACCCGAAGCAAAACAAGTTGACGAAGAAACTGTTATGAGATTTTTGGAAGCAAATAATATGCGTATAGTTCCAAAGACAGTTACTCCTATCGAGTTAGACCCTGAAGCCGAAGAAAGAATTGCCGGCTATATGGAAAAATTTGAAGAATTATATGGTCTTGTTGAACAAGAATTTGGTCCGGAACTCGCACCCGCAGTGGTTGATATAGTAATGGACAGAATAATGGGTATGATGTAAATTTTCCAATCAATGATAAAACTTCTACACTATTCACTTCAAAGGCTGATTAAATCAGCCTTTTTATTTTGTTAAAAACCACATGTCAAAATTTGGCATGCAGGCATTAAGAAATGTAAATCGGGCCTTAACAATCGTTTACATTCACAATATATTGTGCAAGATTTTGACAATTTTTCTGTTTTCAAGCACTTTGTAACAGATTGTAAAGCGGTTTTTTGTAAAGATTTTCGGGTTTACAAACCTAACGGTAAATAGCAGAACCCGCTCGCAACAATGTTTTTGACGATTGTGCTCTTTGGTAATTTTGTTAAGTTTTATTTACTTATGTAACAATTCGGATTTTGGAAAATACATTGATGCGGGTTTTAAACTTTGGCTCTAGGATTTAAGTGTAAAGCAAAGGAGTATGAATAAGAGGTACAAAATGATTAACCAAAGAGAAATAGAATTGATTAAACTTTTGGTTGCGGGAAAAAATAACAAAGAGATTGCCGAGGCATTATCCGTTTCAATACCGACGGTTAAAGTACATCTCGAGAAACTCTACAAAAAATTCGGAGTACGCAACAGAGTACAACTCGCCATAAAAGTTATCTCGGAAGAATTAGTTTCACTTGACTATTTACCCTAAATTGAAAGAGGTTTCTGCGCAACTGACTGCGCAGAAACCGTTACTTTATTTTATTTTAAAAGTAATGTTAGCAACTGCGGTAACTTTCTTGTCTATGGTACTTGAGTCATTTATTCCCATATCGGAAACGTCTGTCGAATCAACAGGAGTAATCTGATATACACCCATTCTTACGGATTGAATTTTACCGACACTGTTATGAGTAGCCTTCAGCATTGATGAGGCTCTTTTTCTTGCGTCTATTGATGCCTTTTCCAATAAACTTACCTTCAGTTCGGGCAGTTTTGAATAACTGTATGAAGTGTCATAAACGTTTATATCAACACCTTGGTTTATCAGTCCCGTAATATCGTTGGCTATTTCTTTAATCAATTCTACGTTATCGGAACTTATGGAAATTGTCTGTGACATACTGTATGTTTCGGGTATGTCGGTATAATTTCCTCTTGCGTCTCTTTTATAGTTATAATATCCGTTTATATTCTTCTTTTCGATTTTTGTAATCTTTTTGTCGGCCAAGTATTTTTCAACAGCCTTAATGTTGTTCTGCATTGCTTTATATGCGTCCTGCTTTGTAGCCTGCTTTGTGTTTACATTAAAACTCAAAGCACCTGAATCAGATTTTACAATTTCATACGCAGAGCCCGTAACAGAAATCGTATTTCCCGAAATCGTAGAAGTTATGAGTTTTGCAGACATCAAAACCGCAATAACTACCAAAACTCCAACCGTTAAAGCCTGTAATTTTTCTATTCTGTCTAATATCATTGAGTTTCCCCCCTTATCATAATTTTATTATACATTGCCCGTTGAACTGTTTCTGTCGTCCTCCAACTGTTTAAGTTGTTTGGCATCGACTTTTTCATCAGGTACATACGAGGTAAGTCTTGATTCATCAATCTCAACGTTGATATTTGCATCAACCATTTCAATCTCGGTTTTGCCGAATTCTTTAATCTTCCCGTCTTCAAATTTTACTGCGACAGAATTGTTCAGGAATTGTATATAACAAACCTTGCCAAGTCCTGAAGGTGTCATAACCGTTGAGCCGACAGGAGGCATTCCCTTCGCTGCCTCAATATAATTTGAATATTCATAAGTAAGACAACACAATAACCTTCCGCAAGTTCCCGAAATTTTTGAAGGTGCAATCGGCATTCCCTGATCCTTTGCCAATTTTACATTTATGGATTCAAACTTCCTCAGATATGAAGAGCAGCAGAAAGGCTTGCCGCAAACTCCGCAGCCGTCCATAATTGAAGACTCATCTCTGACTCCGATATGACGCAAGTCAATCCTCATTCTTTTAAACACCTGAGTTAAGTCTTTCAAGAGTTCTCTGAAATCAACACGTTCAGGAGCCGTGTAATAAAAAGAAATTTTTCTTCTGTCAAATGTCAGACGGCACTGAACAAGATTCATAACGAGGTTATGCTTTTTAACCAATTCTTTGCATTTAAAGAAAGAGGTTACTTCCTCCTTCTTGATATCCTCGTAAATCATCATATCTTCCTGAGTCATAACTCTGATAAATTCAAAGGCTTCCGGAGTTTTCTTGGAATCGTCAAAGAGTTTGGCTATATTTTCGCAGACTCTGAACGGCTTTAATACTTCTTCGCCTTTTTCTGTTCTTGCGAGAATCA
>DBYM01000035.1:24766-25156 GCA_002309875.1 Cyanobacteria bacterium UBA1186 | reverse complement strand
TTTTCGGTTCATAAGTTTTGACAAAACTTCCTGTGGTGTAATATCCGTATAAACGGCTTCATAGATTGCACTTGATACGGGGACTTCTATACCAAGTTTTTTAGCAAGGTCGCAGACAGCCTTTGATGTCTTGACACCTTCCGCAACTGAGCCCAATTCATTCAGAATATCGTCGATTTTTTTACCCCTGCCCAGCATTGAGCCTACGGTATAGTTACGTGACATCGGGCTTGAACAGGTTGCAATCAAATCCCCCATGCCCGAAAGTCCGTACAGAGTGGAAGGATTAGCGCCAAGTCTTATACTCAGCCTTACAATTTCCGCCATTCCTCTTGTCAGAAGCGAGCCCATACAATTATCGCCAAGATTCATCTCATGCGCAAATCCGGA
>DBYM01000035.1:11272-24705 GCA_002309875.1 Cyanobacteria bacterium UBA1186 | reverse complement strand
AATCTGTTAGGAACATTACAAGCCTTCTGAACAAATTCGGCAGTTTCCAAATCCTCACAGGCAACACAGGCCGCAGTCGGTTTTCCCTGCAAAACTTCTTTAGCCAATGTCGGGCCTGAAAGAATTACAACCTTCTGATCGGGTAATACATCTTTTATAACCTCTGACATTCGCATCAGAGTATTAAGTTCCAAACCTTTTGAAGCATTTACAAGAGGGGTATTCGGATTTATCCCTGCGGCTTTTAACTGCTCGCAAACAGGACGGACACCCGAAGTCGCAACCACCGTAAGAATTATATCCGCATTCGCTATTGCCGACTTCAAATCGGAAGTTATCACAACCTTTTTATCAAGTTGAACTTCAAGAGGTTTTGAACAATGTTTATTTATGACCAAATCGTCATTTAAGTCCTGCTCTCTGCCCCAAACAGTTATCTCATCAAAATTATCATTCATCAGCCAGGCTAAAGTTAAACCCCAGCAGCCCGGACCAAGTACAGTAAGTTTCATAAACTACACTCCTTCTCGTACCACTAAATTATACTATACAAAAAACCTTATAAACATAATATTCTGCCCTTTGTAAATATTTGTAAAAATATCGCAAAATTCATCAAAGTTTTTATGAAAAATGCCGTTATACATAATTAAGTAAGATACTAAAGCAAGAGTTTCAAATGAAATTAATATTTACTAACGGATTTGGAAACAAAGGTGAAATCCAAAAGACAGAGATAGATATTAAAGGTAAGTGCGTAATAACAAATTACGACACCAGAACTTATGAGCCTTCAAAAGCCGGAGATTTAACAGTAACCGTAGATGGAAAAAACTCCACCGTACAAAAAGGTGCTACGATTTTCCAGGAAGATAACAAAACCGTTAATATGAATAATAAAAAATATTCCATATTTACTGCTCTTGCCGGCATTGACGGAAATGCTTCAGATTTAACCGAAAAAGATATAGAAAAGGCCAAAACGCATTGTAACAAACAGGATAAGACGTGGCAGGCTCTTTTATCATTAGGAGTAACTGAAATACGCTACGACAAAAAGGCAGGCGTTGCTACCATTGTTATTGGAGAAGATGAACTTCTCAGGATTGATTTTGAAACAAAAAAAGAACGAAAAAATACTAAAAAAGCAGAACTTCCCAAAGAGGATCCTGTACCGGAAGAAAGCGATAAAGAGAAATCTGTAGTTAAAAAATTATCAACAAAAGATAGCAGTGATTTCTTAAAAGATTTAAGGAACAGAGAATCGACAAACAAGCCAAATGTCATTAATAAACAAGGATACGCAGGCTTATATCAAATGGGAGAACAAGCGTTAGCTGACATCGGAGTTTATAAGAAAGATGGTAAATACAATAATGATTGGAAGGGAACTTTCGTAAAAAATGAATTCGGAATTTCTTCTCTGCAAGATTTTTTAAACGATGTCGAAAAGCAAAATAAAGCTCAAGTCGCATTTAAGAAAAAACAATGGGGTTATATTAAACATTACCGTCTTGAACAATTCGTCGGACAAACAATTAACGGGCAGGAAATTACGACATCAGGGCTTCTTGCAGGCGCACACCTTGTCGGAGTGAAAGGTTTGAAAAAATATCTTGAATCCAACGGTGAACAAGATGTAAAAGATGGGAACAACGTAAGTGTGTCCGAGTATATAAGAGACTTCGCAGATTATGATATGTCTGACATAACTAGTACAACAAGTCCTAAAAAGACAGAAAATTCAAGATCCGCAACTAACAAGAACAATGATATAAAAAAACAAAACACCGTAAAAAAGGAAGAAAAGCAGAACAATATAACACCAAAATATAAAAACCATGAAATAAAATCAGGCGAAACCTTATATCGAATTGCCTATAATAACGGTTGCACCGTTGAAGACCTAAAACTAGCCAACAATTTGCAAGATAACCACATTAAACCGGGAATGGTTCTCAAAATTCCGACAAAATAGTCTAAGCCCTTGCGAAACTTGCCAAAGCGCGTCTTAATACACCGCAATTCTTACGCAAAAGTTCTTTTGCTTCGTCTTGTGTCATATCACATTGGAGCATCAATATTGCGACTTTTACCGACCATTTGCACTCAAGCAGAGTCTTCAAAGCAGTTGAAGAATTTACCTTTGCAAGTTCGGACACAATCCTTATTGCTCTGTCTTTGAGTTTTTCATTTGTCGGCATAAGGTCTATCATGAAGTTTTCGTAAGTCTTGCCAATTTTTATCATTGCGCCTGTAGTAAGCATGTTTAAAACCATCTTGGACGCAGTTCCCGCTTTCATTCTGCTTGAACCCGCAATAACCTCAGGACCGACTTCCACACAAATTCCAAGCCCGACTTCTTCCAAAATTGCAGCCTTATGATTGCAGGTTATTGCAATGGTTTTGCAGCCTGCTTTTTCTGCCTGAGAAAGAACACCGAGCAAATATTTGGGATTACCGCTTGCGGAAATAGCGACGCAAACGTCTTCCTTGGTTAAAACTTTGGCATCTTCAACCCCCAAATCAAAATTATCTTCAGCACCTTCAACTGCAAGCCTCAGTGCGGTATCACCACCCGCAATAATTCCCTGTACCATATCAGGTCTTACACCAAAGGTAGGGGGACATTCCGAAGCATCAAGGACACCTAATCTTCCCGATGTTCCCGCTCCAAAATAATATAACTTACCCCCAACAAGGAATTGTTTTGCAATTATATCAATCGCACGCGCAATATTTGCACTTTCATCTTCCACCGCACGTGCAACAATCTGGTCTTCTTCATTGATTTTTCTCACAATATCAATTGTCGAAAGTAAATCAATATTCTTGGTATTTTCGTTCCTGTACTCGGTAATAATTTCACTCATATACACACACTCCTTATACAAGTTGATAAATATTATATTTTATATCTGACCGATTAGACTTACCATTTCGATAGCGGATTTTGCAGCATCAGCGCCTTTGTTTCCTGCTTTCGTACCTGCTCTTTCAATTGCCTGTTCAAGATTTTCCGTAGTTAAAACTCCGAATATTACGGGAATTCCTGTTTCCAAAGCAACTGAAGCAACACCCTTTGAAACTTCTGCACATACATAATCATAATGAGAAGTTGAGCCTTTAATAACAGCCCCAAGAGTTATTACGACACTGTATTTTCCGCTCTTTGCACATTTCTTTGCAATAAGAGGGATTTCAAATGCTCCCGGACACCACACAACATCAATATTAGAATCACCGACTCCATGACGCTTCAATTCATCTATCGCTCCCGCAAGTAATTTACCTCCGATAAATTCGTTAAATCTCGATACAACAATGCAGAATTTTTCATTTGTGACAGTCAGTAAACCTTCATAGGTCTTCATAATACAATCTCCTTAAAAACTATAAATAATATTATACTACAAAATTTCATATTTTGTACAAAACATGACTTGAAAGCAAAGTCTATGATAAAATTGGTTTATGCAAAAAGGGCAGATTTTTAAAATTCATTCTGATTTTTATTATGTTGAAACAGAACATAATTCCTTTGAATGCAAACTCAGAGAAGTTTTAAAAAAACAAAAACAAAAAGTCCTCGTAGGCGATTTTGTGGAATTTGAGGACGGTGCTATTTCCAAAATTCTTCCGAGAAAGAATTTTATCACACGTCCTTCCGTATCAAATATTGACCAAATAATCATTATATCGTCGGTAAAAGAGCCTGACCTGAATTTTACCCAACTCAACAGATACATAGCATTCGCCAAGTTTCATAAAATTCCGTCGGTATTATGTTTTAATAAAAACGACCTTTCCGATGACGACAAGACAATAGAAAAAGTCTTTTCCGTATATGAGCCGTTGGGTTTCGACATACTTTTCACCTCTGCTATTGAGGGCTACGGGCTCGATGAATTTAAAAAAATTCTGAGCGGAAAGACTTCTGTTCTCTGCGGAGGCTCGGGCGTAGGAAAATCAAGCCTGATAAATGCAGTAAGCGAAATTAACTTAAGAACAAAAGAAGTCAGCGAAAAGACAGGACGGGGAACACATACGACAAGACACTGCGAAATCGTAAAACTTGATGACATTTCAAGGATAGTTGACACTCCCGGCTTCAGCAATCTTAAATTTGATTTTCTGATGCCTAATGAAATTGCTCCGCTTTTCCCGGAAATACACGGCTACAAGAAAGATTGCAAATTCCCGGATTGCCTGCATATACAGGAAACCGATTGCGCAGTAAAAGCAAATTTGGGTAAAATTGACGAAACAAGATACGAAAGTTATGTTTCTTTCGTTGAAGAAGCAAAAGAATACAAAGAAAAGGTTAAATACCAAGGTGTTAAAAAGGAAAGTTCACAGAAACAAACCCACAAAAAAACTGCCGTAAAAATCAGTTCAAGAAAGCGTGAAAGCGCAAGAAACACAAAGAAACAGAATATATACAGGGATATTGATGATGCAGAATTTAATTGATTTGGTTGATAAAAGGTTAGACGAATATATGCCCGTAATTTATCCTGAAGATATTTTCAGGGCTATGAAATACACGGTTACCCTTCCCGGGAAAAGATTAAGACCTATAATGTGCCTTGAAACAACGAGGATTTTGGGCGGAAATATTAACGATGCACTTCCAACGGCTTGTGCAATCGAAATGCTCCATGCCCAAAGCCTTATCCATGACGATTTACCATGCATGGACAATGATGATTTTCGCAGAGGCAAACCTTCCAATCACAAGGTTTTTGGTGAAGCAAATGCAGTATTGGCGGGAGATGCGCTTCTGACATTTGCTCCGCAATTAATAATTGAAAAAAGTGATTTGCCGGCAGAGACGACACTCAAACTCGTTCATGAATTTACAAAGTGGGCGGGAGCCTATGCTCTTATTGCAGGTCAGGTTGTCGATATTGAATCCGAAGGCGGCAAATTCGTCAAGTCACCTGAAGAAACTCTGAATTTTATCCACATGAATAAAACCGCTGCTCTTTTCAGACTTGCAGTCAGAAGCGGCGCAATCATAGCAAATGCTGACGATAAAACCCTTGAAACTTTTGACGGTTTTGCTCAAAAGTTCGGATTGGCTTTTCAGATTTATGACGATATCATGGACGAAATTTCAACTTTCGAGGAATTGGGCAAAACTGTCGGTAAGGACAAAAACAGTGGGAAACTCACCTATGTTTCTCTTTACGGCCTCGACGAAGCCAAATGTAAATTTAGTTCCCTTATGCAGGATTGTTATGGTATAATAGACAAGTATCCTTCTGAAATATTCAGAGGAATTTTAGATAAACTGCAGAAAAGGATTCTAGGAGAATAATGGATTTTAGTCTTATTTACAACACAGGTTACGAAGTAATCTTTGTCGCGTTTTCGGTAATTATTGTTGCCCAGATTATAAAGTTTTTCGGACATTGGATATGGAAAAGAAACGCTGATTTCAGAATGTTTACAACAACCGGCGGAATGCCTAGTTCTCATGCTGCAGGCGTTGTAGGACTTTCCACCTCTGTCGGACTAATCAGAGGATTCTCCTCCATTGAGTTTGCTATAGCGTTAGGTTATGCCTTTATAGTAATGTATGATGCCGCAGGCGTAAGACGTGCAGCAGGCAGACAGGCGGCATGCCTTAACAGAATTATAATGGACGTTTACAAACAGGAACTTAAGGAAGCCGGAGGCAAATTAAAAGAACTTTTGGGCCATACACCGCTTCAAGTATTTATTGGCGCCTTATTCGGCATAATTTATGCATATTGTGTTCATTGGTATTTAATCCGCATGGTCGGCTAGACATTAAACTTTGTAAAGTTATCCTTATTTATGCGCAAAATTTGTTTTTATGCGTTTTATCTTTCATGTGTGAATAATTAAAGGATTTTATATGGATAACAGCATCAACAACAGCCTTACATTTCAGGCAAGAGTAAACTGCCACATAAAAGGTAGAGATAATATTATGGGAAAAGTCGCTCCAAAAGTGGAAGAATACACAAAAAACATTAAAGGTGTATTGGAAATTAAAAGACCAGGGGAGGGTTATGTAAGCAATCTCAAGGAATTAAGCATGGGAAATATCGAATATTTAGCCAATATGCACAAATATTTATCAATAGCACCGGAAAATCAAACGGAAGAAGTGATAGACACTTTTGCCAGAAGATTGGCAAATTCCGTTAAAGTAATGGACGCCTGCCGCAGATACAATAACAAGGCTGAAAATATTCAGGATAAAATGAATGACGTCAGAAGAGAATATAGAAGATTAAAAGGTAAAAAAGATGAGGCAGAAAAGTTTAAACTGCCCGAACTTGCCGCTATATACGGAAGAAAAGTAGAAGCCTGCAAAGCCGAATTCACCAAATTAAAAAATGCACTGAAGACCGCACAAATTGATTTGTTGTCAAAACATCTGTACCCGATGAGAGATAAGGGAATCGACCTTAAATATTTTGCAGACAGCATAAGCAGCGACTTTAAATCAGGCGCAACCAAAATTTAAAAGAACAGGACGTGAAAACGTCCTTCTTTTTTGCTTGATTTTTAAATATGTTCGTTTTACAATCTTCTTGTCAGAAAAAACCCACAATTGAATAAACCGTAGGTGCTCAAAAAAGCATCTTGTTTGTTGGTTATTTAATTGTTTCAAATATGAGTATAACAGGTAGAAATATGTTAATTTAACGTAGAAAGGTTAAAAATGGCAAAAGAAGAAAAGATTGAGACACAAGTCGAAGAAGTTGCAGAAATTGAAGAAACTGTTGATGAAGTTTCTGCAGAAACAGAAGAAGTAACTGAAGAAGTTACTGAACTTCCTGCCAAAAAATCTCGCGGCAGAAAGAAAAAAGTAGAAACACAGGAAGTAAAACCTGAATCAGAATGGAAAGAACAGGTTGTTCAAATCCGTCGTGTAACCAAGGTCGTTAAGGGCGGTAAAAAACTCAGTTTCCGTGCAATTGTTATTGTGGGAAACAAAAAAGGCCAGGTAGGTGTAGGTTGTGCTAAGGCTTCCGAAGTAATTATCGCTATACAGAAGGCTATTGCAGACGGCAGAAAGAACCTGATTACGGTTCCTATCTTTAAGACAACTATTCCGCACCCGATTACAGGCCGTTCCGGAGCGGGCGCAGTAATGCTCAGACCTGCTTCACAAGGTACAGGTATTATTGCAGGCGGTGCAGTTCGTTCAGTATTAGAACTTGCAGGTATTGAAAATATTCTTTCAAAATCTTTAGGCTCAAAATCACCGCTTAACGCGGCTAATGCAACTATGGAAGCGCTTAAAGCATTAAAACCGTTCAATGAAGTTGCAAAAAGACGCGGTTTGTCTATGGCTGAACTTTTAAATTAAACAAACAGTAAAAGAGGAAAATAAAAATGGCAAAAACTAAAGAATCAAAAATACAAATTAAACTCGTAAGAAGTTTAATCGGTTGCTCCGAAACTCAGCGTAAAGTCGCTCAGTCTTTAGGTTTAAAGAAAAAAGACCAAATCGTTGAACATTCGGAAAGCGCTACCATTATGGGTATGATTAAAAAAATCCCGCACTTGGTAGAAGTTATTAAGTAGTTTATAAGAATTAAAATAAAAGGAAAATAAAAATGGCAAATAAAACAATTACATTAGAAGATTTAAGACCTGCCGACGGTGCTACCAAAAAATCAGTAAGAGTCGGCCGCGGACGTTCTTCAGGCTGCGGTAAAACTTCAAGCCGCGGACATAACGGTGAAGGACAAAGATCCGGAAGAACTTCAAAAAGAGGTTTCGAAGGCGGACAGATGCCTGCTTACAGAAGATTACCTAAATTAAAGGGCTTCCAGATTATCAATAAGAGAACTTATGCAATAATCAATGTCGGCAGATTGGCTGATTTGAAACTTAAAACTGTTTCTCTTGAATCATTAATCGAACTCAAAAAAGTTGACGACAAAGTTGACGGCTTGAGAGTTTTGGGTAACGGTGAAATCAAAAAAGCCATTACCGTAAAAGCCGCTTACGTTTCTCCTTCAGCTAAGGAAAAAATCGAAGCTGCAGGCGGAAAAGTTGAGTTAGTATAGGACAATTAAGGGTTAAATGAGAGGTAAATCATGGTTCAAGGAATGAGAATGCCTACTACGGCCGATTTGATGTCCATGTGGAATGCTTCGGGCCTGAAAGAAAAATTGATTTTTACTTTCGGTATGCTTGTACTTTTCAGATTGGGTATCCATCTCCCGCTGTTTGGCATCAACAATGAATACTTTTCCAACCTTGCCAGCCAAAACAATATCCTGGGTTTCCTGGATTTGTTCTCGGGCGGCGCGTTAGGTAAAGTTTCAATATTCGCTTTAGGTATCGGACCTTACATCACTTCATCAATTATTATGCAATTGATGGCAGTTGTTATTCCGGCTCTTGAAAAACTGCAGAAAGAAGACGGTGAAGCAGGGAGAAGAAAACTTTCCCAATACACAAGACTCTTCACGGTCGTACTTGCAGCATTCCAGGGCTTTATATTTATGGCATTCATGGCCAAAACAGGTGCTATTACTGCGGGTGTAAATCATAATATGTTTTACATTTCATCGGTGCTGACACTGACCGCTGGCTCTGTTCTTGTTATGTGGATGTCCGAACTGATTACGGAAAAAGGTATCGGAAACGGCGGCTCCTTAATAATCTTTGTCGGTATCTTATCGGGAATACCTCTGTATTCTTCAAGAACTGCTCAAATGATTCAGGGACAGCCTTCTTTAGGTTGGAACTTAATGCTTTTGCTTACCATATTCTTTATTACGATGGTCTTCATTGTAATTATGCAGGAAGCAATAAGAAAAGTTATTATCGTAAACCCTAAAAGACAGGTTGGTAATAAGGTTTACGGCGGTGTTAACACATTCATTCCGTTCAAACTTAATCCGGGCGGCGTTATGCCGATAATCTTTGCGGTAGCAATTCTTCTGTTCCCGTCAACTATATTGAGTATTGTTGGGCAGGCAAATTTGCCTCCCGGAGTATTACAGGATATTGTTGTAACACTGAACAGAATATTCAACCCGAGCGGTCTTACGTATTACGCAATATATTTCTTAATGATTGTGGCTTTAACGTTCTTTTATGCTTCAATTATGCCAAATATGCAGCCTAAAGAAATCGCAGACAATCTCAAGAAATACGGATCTTCAATCCCCGGCGTTAAACCCGGAAGACCGACTGCAGATGCTTTGGATAATATACTTACAAAAACAATATTCATAGGTGCCATGGGGCTCGGCTGTATCGCCCTTGTACCGGCTTTTGCAAGTTATATTACAGGAATTACAACCCTGCAGGGTATCGGGGCTACTTCTCTGATAATCATGGTCGGTGTTGCTCTTGACTTTATCAATCAAATCAAGACTCACCTTCTTGCAAGAAATTATGAAACCTTCTTAAAAGAATAAAAATAATTTCTTATATAAAAAAGGAAAGCCGGAAAAATTTTCCGGCTTTTTTTGTAATTACACCTTTTCCACTCTGGGTTACAGTAAGTTGAGGGCAATACTTGGTGTCTGGTTTGCAGTTGCCAACAGTGTTGCGGCTGCCTGTTGAAGAATCTGTGCCTGTATGTAGTTTGAAGATTCTTTTGCTACATCAGCATCTCTCAAAGTTGAAAGTGAAGATGTAATGTTTTCAGACTGTACTGCAATTGATTCGATTGCTGAATCGATTCTGTTCTGTGCAGCACCAAGTGTTGTCGTTCTGTTTGATATCTCCTTGATTACATTATCTATTTTGTTTAACATATCAGAAGCGTTAGCACCCGTACAAGCTGTAGCTACTGCTGCTTTGTCAGCCAAAGTATTGTCTTCGGTACCATCGCCTTTACTGTATGTTTTGAAAAGTGTTCCAACGTCACCTTTCTTGAACAAATCTGCTTTTAATTCAATTTTACTGTCACTTGAAGAATACAAGCCTACCTGAAGATTGATTGCACCCATTGATCCGTTCATAAGGTGTTGTCCGTTAAATTCGCAGTTTGCAGAAATACGGTCGATTTCTTCAAGTCTTGCTGTGATTTCTGATTTGATTGCGTTAAGTGAAGCAGAGCCGTAAGTTCCGTTTGATGCTTGTTCGGTCAAATCTCTTACACGTTGTAAGTGGCTCGAAATTAATGAATAGTGGTCTTCAAGTGTAGTCATCATATCTGCACCTGTTGCTGCGTTGTCTGCAGCTATATCAAGCGAGCCGAGTTGAGTTTCCCAATTTCTTGCGATTGAATAACCTGCAGCATTGTCGCCTGCGTGGTTGATTTTGTAACCTGTTGTCATTCTTTCGATAGCTTTGTTTAACGAGCCTGTTGCTTTAGCAAGGTTCTGTTGTGCTACCATTGATGAAATGTTTGTGTTGATTGTAAGTGCCATTTTTAACTCCTTTCTGGCAATTTAATTCCGTTTAAAAAATGTATGAAAGGAGCGGGGGTAAATGTATTTTGGGGTGAATGTATTCCGGGATAAATGCAAGATTAAATCCGTTTATAATCCTGCAGGGTATTTATCCCCGCTCTTATCATTAGTTATTACAGTAAGTTCAAAGCGATGCTTGGTGTCTGGTTAGCAGTTGCCAACAGTGTTGCAGCAGCCTGTTGAAGAATCTGTGCCTGTATGTAGTTTGAAGATTCTTTTGCTACATCAGCATCTCTCAAAGTTGAAAGTGAAGATGTAATGTTTTCAGACTGTACTGCGATTGATTCGATTGCTGAATCGATTCTGTTCTGTGCAGCACCAAGTGTTGTCGTTCTGTTTGATATTTCGTTAATTACGTTATCAATTTTGTTCAACATGCTTGCAGCATCTGCACCGGTACATTTTGTTGCAACTTTAGCAATTGTATCTAAGTCTGCATCGGTTGTCGTGCCGTTGTCGCCTGCGCTATATGTTTTAAACAGTGTTCCAACATCACCTTTTTTGAACAAATCTGCTTTTAATTCGATTTGGCTGTCAGTAGATGAATAAAGACCTACCTGTAATTTGATTGCGCTCATTGAACCGTCCATTAAGTGCAAACCGTTGAATTCACAGTTCTTAGAAATACGGTCGATTTCTTCAAGTCTTGCAGTAACTTCTGATTTGATTGCTGCAAGTGATGCAGAACCGTAAGTACCGTTTGCTGCCTGTTCGGTCAAGTCTCTTACACGTTGTAAGTGAGATGAAACCAATGCATAGTGGTCTTCAAGTGTAGTCATCATGTCTGCACCTGTTGCTGCGTTGTCTGCTGCTACGTCAAGTGAACCAAGCTGAGTTTCCCAATTTCTTGCAATTGAATAACCTGCAGCATTGTCGCCTGCGTGGTTGATTTTGTAACCCGTTGTCATCCTTTCGATAGCCTTGTTCAAAGCACCTGTTGCTTTTGCAAGGTTCTGTTGTGCTACCATTGATGAAATGTTTGTGTTGATTGTAAGTGCCATTTTTAACTCCTTTCTGGCGTACTATCCGTGTTATTATGCAATCCGTGCATAACTCTTACATTACATTACGTTACATTATTTAATTTTCTGTTTTCATATCCCTTGGGAGAAAGAGCCTTGGTCTTTCTCCCATAAGACTCGTTTTATATCAAATTCAATGCGATACTTGGTGACTGGTTAGCTGTTGCTAACAGTGTTGCAGCTGCCTGCTGCAGTATCTGCGATTGAATGTATTTTGATGATTCTTCTGCCACATCAGCATCTCTCAATGTTGAAAGTGATGAAGTAATGTTTTCTGACTGTACTGCGATTGATTCGATTGCTGAATCAATTCTGTTCTGTGCAGCACCTAATGTTGTTGACTTAGTTGATATTGCAGCCATTGCCTTGTCAATAAAGTCAAGCATCTGTTCAGGGCCGCAGTTTGCAGTAGTCTGTTCGGTAAATGTTCCGTCAGAAGACTTGTAGCTTAAGCCTGCGCAAGCTGCTGCAAAAGCATGTTTCTGAGCATCTGTTGCAAATGCTGAAGCGTTAATTGTTATTGCGGTATTGTTGTTAGCCGCTTTTATAATATTTGTAAGTGTTACACCGCCTGATGCTGCTGTTGATGCATAAGCTGCAAACAAACCGCCTATAGATGAATTAGCAAACAATGAAGAATCCAAAGCAATTTTGCTGTTATCATCGCTGTACAAACCAACCTGAATATTCATAGTTCCTGCAGTACCGTCCATCAATTTCTTACCGTTGAATTCGCAGTTTGCTGCTATACGGTTGATTTCGTCAAGTCTTGCTTTAATTTCTGATTCAATTGCTACTTTTGAATCCTTACCATAAGTACCGTTTGCTGCCTGTTCGGTCAGGTCTCTGATACGCTGCATGTGAGTTGAAACCAATGCGTACGTATCTTCCAATGTCATTAGCATATCTGCACCGGTTGCTGCATTATCTGCTGCTATATCCAATGAACCCAATTGTGTTTCCCAATTCCTTGCGATTGAATAACCTGCTGCGTTGTCGCCTGCGTGGTTGATTTTATAACCGGTTGTCATTCTTTCGATAGCCTGGTTCAGCGAGCCTGTTGCTTTGTTCAGGTTCTGCTGTGCTACCATTGATGAAATATTTGTGTTGATTGTAAGTGCCATATCCTAATCCTATAAATTAATGCTTCTTAAAAATTCTTATATTATATCAAGTTCAATGCAATGCTTGGTGACTGGTTAGCTGTTGCTAACAATGTTGCTGCCGCCTGCTGCAGTATCTGTGACTGAATGTACTTAGAAGATTCTTCTGCTACATCAGCATCTCTCAATGTTGAAAGTGATGATGTTATGTTTTCAGTCTGTACTGCGATTGATTCGATTGCTGAATCGATTCTGTTCTGTGCAGCACCAAGTGTTGTTGTTCTTGTTGAAATTGTATTAAGTACTGCATCAAGTTTATCTAATTGTGTTGCAGCACTTGCTCCTGAGCAAGCAGTTGCTACTGCCGCTTTATCAGCACCAATTGCACTCATTAATGTTGCAACATTAGCATTTGCAAACAGAGTTGAAGATAGTGCTATTCTGCTGTTTGCATCGCTCTTCAGACCAACCTGAATGTTTACATCTGCAGTAATTGAACCGTTCATCAACTTCTTGCCGTTGAATTCGCAGTTTGCAGAAATACGATCAATTTCATCAAGTCTTGCAGTAATTTCTGCCTTAATTGCATTTAATGAATCCTGACCATAAGTACCGTTTGCTGCCTGTTCGGTCAAATCTCTTACACGTTGTACGTGATTTGCAATTAATGAATAGTGATCTTCCAATGTTTGTAGCATGTCTGCGCCTGTTGCTGCGTTATCTGCTGCTACGTCCAATGATCCTAACTGTGTTTCCCAATTCCTTGCGATTGAATAACCTGCTGCGTTGTCGCCTGCGTGGTTAATCTTGTAACCTGTTGTCATCCTTTCAATAGCCTGGTTCAACGAGCCTGTTGCTTTGTTTAGGTTTCGTTGTGCTAC
>DBYM01000035.1:2537-11212 GCA_002309875.1 Cyanobacteria bacterium UBA1186 | reverse complement strand
TTAGAGTAAATTTAATGCGATACTTGGTGTTTGGTTAGCCGTCGCCAATAATGTCGAAGCCGCCTGTTGAAGAATCTGTGCCTGTATATATTTAGAAGATTCTTCTGCTACATCAGCATCTCTCAATGTTGAAAGTGATGATGTTATATTTTCTGACTGTACTGCAATTGATTCGATTGCTGAATCGATTCTGTTCTGTGCAGCACCTAATGTTGTTGTTCTGTTTGAAATTTCGTTTATTACCAAATCGATTTTGTCCAGCATGCCGGCAGCGGTTGAAGAGCCTGCACAAGCATCTGCAACATCAGAGATGCTGTCAAGACTTGCATCGCCGCTATAGTTAGAGAACAAGTCTCCTACTTTTGCCGAACTGAATAATGTTTTATCTAATTTAATTCTGCTGTCATCGCCTGAATATAAACCAACCTGTAAATAAATATGATCGGTTATTGCTCCTGCGCCTGTACCCAGCATCATTTTTCTTCCGTTAAATTCACAGTTTGATGCAATACGGTCAACTTCATCAAGTCTTGCAGTAATTTCTGCTTTAATTGCATTTAATGAATCTTCACCGTATGTTCCGTTTGCAGCCTGTTCTGTCAAATCTCTTACACGTTGCAAGTGAGTAGAAATTAATGAATAATGGTCCTCCAAAGTTGACATCATATCAGCACCTGTTGCTGCGTTATCTGCTGCTACGTCCAATGATCCTAACTGTGTTTCCCAATTCCTTGCAATTGAATAACCTGCTGCGTTGTCGCCTGCGTGGTTAATTTTATATCCGGTCGTCATTCTCTCAATAGCCTGGTTCAAAGCATTTGTTGCTTTTGCCAAATTCTGTTGAGCTACCAAAGACGATATATTTGTATTTATCGTAAGTGCCATTTTGTACTCCTTTCAGGCATCTTATTTTTTCCTTTTATGCGTCCTTGCTTTCCCGCACATGATGTAAATTCCACATTTCCAAAATTAGTAACGCTTTTTTACACCAATTTTTACAAATCTTTACAATACGTGCCTGAAATGCTTGTTAGTGCTATACTTTTTCATGAGACAGGAGTTAAGAATGGGCTTAATAAAACTTAACAATTCACGTTGCAAATCATGCTATTTGTGTGTTGAGACTTGTCCTAAAGGGCTTATTAAGAAATCTGACAAAACAAATCGGCTTGGTGACTACATTGTAGAGTTTGATGACCCGAAGGGTGAATGTGTTGCTTGCGCAATGTGCGCAAAAAGATGCCCTGATTTAGCCATTGAAGTATTTAAATAGCCACTCGGCGGCTCAGAAACTCAGCATTACGGCAAGTTGAAGATGGGAAGTAATAATGATTAGTGATAAAAAAGTATTAATAAAGGGAAATTATGCCATTGCTCAGGCTGCAATAAATGCAGGCTGCCAGTGTTATTTCGGATACCCTATTACACCGCAGACGGAAATCGGTGAGTATCTGAGTGCAAAAATGCCCGAACTCGGCAGAGGTTATGTCTGTGCGGAAAGTGAACTTGGCGCTATCAATATGGTTGTCGGCGCCTCTGCAACAGGTGTTAAAGCAATGACTTCCTCGTCATCTTGTGCAATTGCTTTGATGCAGGAAGCCCTTTCCTACGCATACAGTGACGAACTCCCTGCAGTTGTTGTAAATGTTATGCGTGCAGGCCCGGGATTGGGATATGTCTATCCCGCTCAGGGCGACTACAATCAGGCAGTTTACGGAGGAGGAAACGGAGATTACAAAATAATTGTTCTTGCACCGTCAACCGTTCAGGAATGTATTGATTATACGTACAGAGCATTCTATCTTGCACAAAAATACAGAAATCCCGTAATGCTGCTTGCTGACGGTCTCTTGGGACAAATGATGGAGCCTGCTTGTTTTGGTGAATATCCTTATCCTGAAGTTGATGTATCTTCCTGGGCATTAAAGGGAGCAAAAGGCCGTGACGGAAAGGCTATCTATTCTTGCGCAAGAGATGAGCAGGAACATATCAGAAAAATAGAGCGGTTATTTGCAAAATTTGAACTGATAGCAGAAAATGAAACCTCTTATGAAGAAGATTTGACAAAAGATGCGGATATAGTATTAACCGCATTCGGCTCAATGACACGTAACATTAAGGCTGCAACAAGGGCTTTGAGGGAAAAAGGAATTAAGGCAGGCTGGTTTAGACCGATTACGCTTTCTCCGTTCCCGACCAAAAGAATATATGAACTCGCAAAAGAGGGCAAAGACTTTGTTGTTGTTGAGATGAATATGGGACAGATGTTCAAAGACGTTAAATATGCCATAAACGGAGAAGCCCATGTTGACCTGATTAACAGACCTTGCGGGGAATGGCTGAGTGTCGAAGAAATTGTTTCCTCCGTAGAAAAAATTATGGGAGGTAAATATGCAAACTGTATTTAGCGTTCCTAAGGTTATGAAAAAGGATTTTAAATTTACCTTCTGTCCGGGGTGCGACCACGGGGTTGCGATGAGACTGGTTGCTGAAATTATTGATGAACTTGATTTAAAAGAAAAAACAATTTGTTCATCTGCAATAGGCTGCTCCGTATTTATATATGATTTCTTAAATATAGACTGCATAGAGGCTCCGCACGGCAGAGCATGTGCTTCTGCAACAGGAGTAAAAAGAGCAAATCCTGATAAATTTGTATTTACTTATCAGGGTGACGGCGACTTTGCCTCAATAGGCTGGGCAGAATCTATGCATACTGCCCTCAGAGGGGAAAAAGTTTCGGCAATTTGTATTAACAATACAACCTACGGAATGACAGGCGGACAGCACGGGCCGACCACTCTTATGGGACAGGTTACGACAACTTCACCTTTCGGAAGAAACAAAGAATACTACGGGTATCCGATAAAAATGGCAGAACATATCGCTCTGTGTGACGGTACTGCCTTTTCAGCAAGAGTTGCACTTGACTCGATTCCGCATATAAATCAGGCCAAACAGGCACTGAAAAAGGCTTTTGAAGTTCAACTTCAGGGACTCGGATTCGGTTTTGTTGAAATTCTTTCGTCCTGCCCGACTAATTGGCATATGACACCAAAACAGGCTCACGACAGAGTTCGTGACGAAATGATACCGGTATTTCCGCTTGGAATATTTAAAGATGTTACGGCGGAGTAACTGATAGTTAAAGGAATTAAGAATATGGAAAAGAATTTTATATTTGCAGGCTTCGGAGGACAGGGTGTTCTTCTTGCAGGAACAATACTCGCAAATTCGTTTATGCTTCAGGGTAAAAACGTTACGTGGTATCCTTGTTACGGTGCAGAAATGAGGGGCGGAACGGTTAATTGTGAAATTGTTGTTTCCGATACCGAAGTCAGTTCCGTTCACAAACAGGATACGGATTTTGCGCTCGTTCTAAATCAGCAGTCCTTTGATAAATTCGTCAAAAGAGTTAAGGCAGGCGGAACAATTATTGCAAATTCAACTCTTGTAACAGAATCAAAGCCTCGCACTGATATTAAGTATATATTTGCACCAATGGGCGATATTGCAAATTCTCTCGGCTCAGCCAAAGTTACAAATATGGTATCTTTGGGAGTACTTGCAGATACCTGCGATTTAGTATCCAAAGAATATCTTGCCAAAGCGGTTGAACTTGTATTGGGCGAAAAGAAAAAGCAGTTTTTACCTCTCAACTTAAAAGCCCTTGAGGCAGGCTGCGGAGCGCTTGTATAAATTTAAGCCAAATAATCCAATATTGCGCCGCCGATTTCCTCATTCGGATCAAAGGTGGGTGTAAATGAAGAATTGTCCTGATGTATTGCATTCTGTATAAGCATAACGACCAACGGTCCGAACGCATCAGGGATTTTGGTTTTCCTGTAAACACCGGCTAATAATGTCTGAATATTCGGATCTTTTGTCTTGTTATATTTTGATAACGTCGGGTATAATTTCCAAACCTCTTTTATATCCTCGCCTTCATCGAGCATATTGTTCAGAACAAACAGATCTGCAACAACCTCTGCATCTGACTGAGGGTTTTCAAGAGAACTCTTTATCTCGGAAATTTCTCCTTTACGGGTTTCGAGAACTTTGTAAACATCGTCACTAAATACACAATGACTTCTTGCTATTTCAGGATATGATACACCGTTAATCATATTATTATTCTATATCAAAATAACATATAGTACAAAGCACCCGCAGCCATCGCAGGAATTAGGGGTAAATATGTCAAATCTTCTTTGTTTTTAATTTCTTTTAACGTTCTTATTGCAAGCAAAATACCTAAAATTATCAGCAGACCCATAGTTACATAGTCCTGTGTCAGAGTTCTGAATACCAATGCTGTTAATATAAATAAAATAAATAATATACATGTGGTTTTATTTCCCTTCATGTATTGTTTGTATAAAAACATCGGAATAATAAAAAGCATTGACGCAACAAGAGTATATCCCAATGTAATCAGTATTCCTTTGAGTCCGAAACATGCTCCCAATGCTCCCGCCACATAGGCATCTGCTTCACCAAAGCCTCTTACACCGAATATAAATTTACATATAAGTGCAATTCCTTCTACAATAACAACCGCACAAACAAGTCCCAGGACAGAGCCGATTATATCTCCGCCCGCAAAACAGTTATATATCAAACCCAAAATACCGAGTCCGATTGCAATATTGCAATCAACAACCCGCTCTTTAATATCCGTTCCTGACATTATAATCAGAGTACTGCACAAAATCATTGCAAACAAAGTCTTTAAATCAAACCCGAATCTTATATAGCAGGCTGCAAACAAAAGCATTGTTATAATTTCCACCAACGGATACTGAATACTGATTTTTTCTCCGCAAAATGCACATTTACCTCTTAAAAATATATAAGATAAAACGGGAATATTATGCCAGGGCTTCAGTTTTTTACCGCATTTCGGACATTTTGAAGGAGGAAAAACAATATTTTCTCCGCTCAAAGAACGTATGATTACAACATTAAAAAAACTTCCCAAACACAGACCTGCGACACAAACCCAAAATAATATATAGAAGAAACTATTCGTAGTCATCTTCATCGTCCCCTACATCTTCATCTGCCGTCCGCCCTTCTTTTTTAGACATTGTATCGGCAGCCACAAGTTCAGCCAGCAGGTTAAATGCTCTTTTTAATTTTCTCGATACACTCATCTGAGTCAGCATCAGTGCCGATGCAATCTCCTTTTTTGTCATATCCTGTTTATAATACATATCAATCAGGACTTTTTCTTCCGGCGGAAGTTTATCTATGACGTCATCAAATATAATCCTTGCATCTTCATAGTTTGCCAAATCTTCGTAATTTTCTGGAGCAAGCACTTCCTCATAAGAAAGCCTGTTATTATCAGGCATATACATCTCTTCTAACGATATTGTCGTGCGTCTTCTTTCAACGTCCATAGCCAAATCTACGACTTTAGGCGAAACTTCTAACGCGGAAGCCATTTCATCGCTCGTTAAAGATGCTACTTCTTCCGAGGTTAAATCACGGGTGAAGTTTGATATACGGATAGTAAGTTCCTGAATATATCTCGGAACTCTTATCATATGTAATTTATCACGAATATAATGCTTGATTTCTCCGATTATTAAATAACCTGCATATACCCTGAAATTGTCGTTCTTATCTTCGGAATACTTATCAATGGCTTTCAAAAGGCCGATAAAACCTGCCTGTGCCAAATCTTCAACAGGGTCGTAATCACGTCTTGCAATTGTCTTGGCGATATGTTTTACAATCGGCATCATTCTCGCAACAATCATTGCACGGGCTTTGGCTTTCTCTTTTTCGTCCTTTGAAATACCGTATATTCTGAGCCATTCGTAAACCATATCGTAAGAGTTGTCCGCAGAATTGTTACCTTGCAAAGTTCATCTCCTCTAAACATCTGTAATAATACCACAAATGCACGGTTATATCAATTCAGTCCTAAAGGTAAAATATTATATTAATTATAAAATCGGCCACAAGCATATAAACCGTTGAACGCACCGCTGCCTTAGTAGTTGAAGTGCCGACATCTTTTGCCCCGCCTCTCGTTTCATAGCCCTGTGTTGCACAGACCAAAGCAATCAAAACACCAAATATAAAGGCCTTTAAAAGACTTATATAAATATCTTTGGCACTTAACCAAAGCCAAACGGAATTCATATACATCGGATATCTCAACCCTATTGTATAGTGGGAAACTATAAACCCGCCCATAATTCCGATAAGTTCGGCTATCAGAACTACCATCGGAACAGTAACCGCCGCAGCCATAAGTCTTGGTGAAAAATAATACCCGACAGGATCAACCTTCAAAGTTTTTATGGCATCAACCTGAGAAGTAACCTGCATATTTGCAATCTCGGCAGATATTGCAGTTCCCGCCCTTGCCCCAATTGCCAAAGCAACAAAGCCCGGAGCAATCTCTCTTATCATTACAATTGCTATTGAGCCGCCAATATATGCTTCCGCACCCGTCATCAAAAATGATTTTGATACCTGTATAGCAATTACCGCCGCAGATACAAAAACAATTACAAGAGAAATTATCAGGGAGTCATAACTTATTGCCGCTGCCTGACATATAACCGCAGTCAGCCTCGACTGTCCCGATAATGTATATTTAATGCTTGAAATTAAATTCTGAACGCATTTGCCAAGAAAATCCAACATCAACTTTTCCCTCTCAAACTAATTATATGTTGAATATTTAACTTTTGTAAAGCAATTAATAAAAATTAAGCAATATTTTTTTATTACACGTTTTATTAATAATATAATGTGACTGTGGAGGTTCTATGACTTTTGAAATTAACGGTGCAGCAGGGAAATACGACGGGCTTGTTTCAAATGATTCCGTAAGATACGGCAGAAATGCGGCAGAAAATAATATAAGATATATGGAAACTCCTTTGGTTATGGACAGAATGAATCCTGCACCGATTCTTAATTTTATGCCGACAAAAGAGGCAGACATACAAAATGCCAAAGCCTTACAGAGATTCATGAATAATAACGACGGCTATCTGAACTCTCTGCCTCCGGTTGATTTTCAGTACAGATATATGCCGAAAACGGAAACAGGCAAAGTTGACGGAAATGCCGTTCTTGGTGCCGCATACGAAGAAATGGGAACAAAAATTCTTCCTGTCAAAAAATTTGAAGACAGGTATTTGTTGGATAATTCAATGACAGCAGAGCCTATTGATATCAATAAAGACGGGAAAATTGATATCTCGGAATACGGCTCAACAATCGTTGCTTCTGACATTCTTAGCAAAGAAACCCCCGAAATTGAAAATGCTGACGGTACGATTAATGCAAAAGGACTTAATGCAGTTCTTGAATATACAAAGAAGAGTAATGCCGAAGCCGCAACTAAACTGTATTCCGAAGTCTATAACACTTATGAACTCGGGAAATACTTAAACGAATTTAATCCCGAATAAAATTTGCCCGACAAAAACTCCGCATGATATAATAAAGTAATCAGGGAGGAGTTATATGAGCGATATTAAGATTCAGGAAATTGACGGAGTAGATGTTATACAGTACTTGCCACAGGGTGTTTGCAGTAAAATGATGCAGGTAAGAATTAAGGACAACATAGTCCTTGATGCGGAATTTGTCGGCGGCTGCGCAGGCAACCTGAGCGGAATCGGAATGCTTATCAGAGGAATGGATATTAATGAAGTCATTAAAAGACTTACAGGGCTTCCATGCGGATCAAAACCTACAAGTTGTCCTGACCAATTAAGCATAGCACTTAAAGCGTATTTGGCACAAAAGCAGACAATAAAGGCATAGAAGACAAATGAAAAATATAACGTTGATTAAAGGTGACGGAATAGGACCCGAAATTTCAGAAGCCGTTCTGAAGATTATAGAAGCCTCCGGCGTTGATATTAATTGGGATATACAAACTGCGGGTGCCGATGTTATAGAAAAAGAAGGGACTCCGCTCCCTCAGCGGGTTATTGACTCGGTTAAGAAAAATAAAATTGCACTCAAATCACCCGTTACAACTCCGATAGGAAAAGGTTTCCGTTCGGTTAACGTGCAGTTGAGAAAAGATTTGGATTTATATGCAAATTTACGGCCCTGCTATAATCTTCCGAACATAAAAACCCGTTATGATAACGTCGATATTGTTGTTGTACGTGAAAATACGGAAGATTTGTATGCGGGAATTGAACGTCAGGTTGACAAAGATACGGCAGAAAGTATTAAAAGAATTACCCGCCAGGCTTCGGAAAGAATCGCAGAATTTGCATTTGATTATGCAGTGAAAAACAATCGCAGAGAAGTCTGCGTCGTCACAAAAGCCAATATCTGCAAACTTTCTGACGGCTTGTTTCTTGAAAGTGCAAGAAAAGTTTCACAGAAGTATTCAAATATAGATTTTAAAGAAATCCTTGTGGATAACTGCTGTATGCAACTCGTACAAAACCCTAATCAGTTTGATGTGCTTTTACTTCCAAATCTTTACGGGGATATTGTTTCGGACCTTTGCGCAGGTTTAATCGGAGGGCTCGGAATTGCTCAGGGCGCAAACATCGGGAAAAATTATGCGGTATTTGAGCCTGTACACGGCTCTGCGCCTGATATTGCGGGAAAAGATATTGCAAACCCGACAGCGATGCTTATGTCCGCTATCGAAATGCTGAATTATATCGGAGAAA
>DBYM01000035.1:0-2466 GCA_002309875.1 Cyanobacteria bacterium UBA1186 | reverse complement strand
CAGTTTGCAAAAGAAATTATGGCACGTTTGTAATGTTTGGCATATAATAAAAAAGTAAGCCGATATAGCTCAGTTGGTAGAGCAACTCATTCGTAATGAGTAGGTCGTCGGTTCAAGTCCGACTATCGGCTTATTGTCTTACTTAAGGTTATCGGCAAGTCGGACGCAGAACCCAAATGCGAAGCATTTTACGGTTCAAGCGCGAGTGAGCTGAGGCTGGAGCATTTTGCAAAAGTTGAAAACTTGATGCGAAATGCGGAATTGCCGTTAAATGCGAATGAGCAAGACGGTCCGAC
The DNA here is from genome assembly GCA_002309875.1 of Cyanobacteria bacterium UBA1186. Lineage (GTDB taxonomy): Bacteria > Cyanobacteriota > Vampirovibrionia > Gastranaerophilales > Gastranaerophilaceae > CAG-196. The sequence goes on along the minus strand of DBYM01000035.1, from coordinate 2,170 downwards.
TATCGGCTTATTGTCTTACTATTTACCCCCGCCATCTACCAGGACAATTCGTCAAGAGGAGAAACTTTTACCTCGTCAAAAATATAATCTGCTCCCGTTTCGGGCGAAAACTTCGGACGAAGTTGTTTGACCATGTCACTTGAAACCAGCCACTCATCAGTTTTTGAACTATAAGCCACATCTATCTTAGTCAATCCGTGTCTGAAAATAGATGTCGGAATATTCAGTTCGTCCATTAATCTTCTGAAATTCTCAAACAAAAGACGGCTCTGATACATTTCATTTCCGATTGAGCCAAGCAAAAAACCCTGCAAATTCTCTTTATTCATCAATTTGACTTTTGCTTTTATAAAATTATTTATCTTTTTAAAATCAAAATTTTCTTCCATAGTCGGACAAATATGATTTAAAAACACATTCTGCCCGTCAGTAATACCGCAAACGGAACAATCAACCACATCTCTCGTCATTGCTTCATTTTTTATAACACTTTGTTTAACTGTCCATGGATAATCCACGAATTTGCTTCTTGTGTATTTTGATGAGCCGACATTTATTTCATGCGGGGTTACAAGTCTTATTTTCGATTGAAAAGAAATTCCGTCCATACTGTTTATAAACCGGGTAAATTTATTTTTTGCCAATAACTTTACATTTTTAATATCATAAGTACATCAGAGTCATTCACAGACTTGAGCGAAGGATCAATCGCAACCGCTTTTTGATAATCGTCAACAAAGTCCGCTTTCATATCCCTTTTGATTGCTGCTCTGTAATAATAAGCCTCCGCATAATTCGGGTTGTACTTAATAGCCATATCAAGATCAGCAAGTGCAGCATCTCTGTTTTGAAGAATATATTTCTGCAAACCTCTGATATAATAACATTCTGCAAGTTGCGGATTTTCAACAGGTTTTGCCTCAATTTTCGGAGTTTCTTTTTGTGCAACAACAGGAATTTCTGTCGCTTTACCCGTCTTGGGCTCAACTTTCACAACATTGGCTTTTATAGCAGAACTGCTTCCTTTTGAAGTAACATTGTCCGCAATTTTTTGAATGCCGTCTTCCGTTTTCTGAGGTTTAATTTCCGCCCTGACAGAACGCTGAATATCTTCAATTTCTTTCTGAATTTCAACCTGTTTAACCAATACGGGGCTTGTATCAGCAGCCGCTATTGCTTTGCTGAAATCCTCCTCTGCGCCTTCGCTGTCAAAAAATCTTTTCTTCAGGTGCCCTCTGTTTGAAAGAGCGGTAATATCTTCAGGGTTAATCCTGATTGCAATAGAGAAATCGCTCAACGCACCGACATCATAATTGAGTTTTCTTTTAACAACTCCTCTGTTGTTATAAGAAGCCGAGTCGGTCGGATTTAGTTTAATCGCAGTACTGTAATCAGCCAATGCCTCTTCATTCTTATCAGTCTTGGTCATCAGATTTCCTCTGTTATAATAAGCATCGGCATAATTCGGGTCAATTTTAATTGCCGTATTATATGCATCCAAAGACTCTGAATCCTTACCGAGTTCTGAAAGTACAACCCCTCTGTTATTATGTGCAAAAGCATAATTCGGTTTAATCTTTAATGCCGAATTGTAATCCTCCAAGGCTCCTGCTCTGTCATTTGAAATGTGTTTCAGGTAACCTCTGTTTAAATAATATTCTTCGTTATTCGGGTTAAGCGAAATTAATTTATTATAATCGTCGAGCGCAGCCTTAACATTACCCAACAGATAATTCAAAAATGCCCTGTCCACATAAGCACTCTGTGCTGCGGGATCTTTTACAATAGTCGCATTGTATTCCGCAATAGCCTTATTAATTGCCTCTTTATTAATACTCTTGCCCTGCGGAATCGGACTCTGGTATGCGAAAACTGCCTGCGCAAAAACAAAGGCGCAAGCCAAAACGATTAATTTGTTGATAGTTGATTTCATTGGATTATGTACCTCTTGCCCAAGTCAGAGTTTACCTCTGTATGTTCATATTAACACAAAAGTTTTTATTTAAAAGAGGGTTAGTAATATATAGTCAAATGGTGAATCCGTAGCACTTCAGATTATTTACATCTTTAAGGCATCTATGGACCAATCCCCTCTGATTATTTTTTCAAAACAGAAAAGTCCTTTTGTTTCACAATTCGTGTTAACGGTATCAGTACTTCTATCCGCTCC
>DBYM01000075.1:2413-17128 GCA_002309875.1 Cyanobacteria bacterium UBA1186 | reverse complement strand
ACGGGGACTGCCGCTTTAAAGCCTGTATTATTTTGTTGGGGGTTATTCATATTTATGGGAGAAATTTGCATAATATTTAACCTATGATTGTAACGTGCCCATGCTAAAACCCGTGAATGTAAAAAATTGCCTGATAGTTTATAAAAGTTTACAAATTGAAATAGAAACCGTCGGTTTTCATGCGTTCGATTGCTTCTCTCAATTGATCTTCAGAGCAGACAATCGATATACGGCAGAAGCCTTCTCCGTATTCACCGAAGGCACTTCCCGGAGCGGCAACAACTCCTGATTTGTGCATCAAATCATGTGTAAATTCAACAGAAGTCTTATATCTCGGAGGTATCGGTATCCAGAGATAGAAAGTTGAATCGGGGACATTGAATTCGCCCCAGCCGAGTTCTTTGAGCCCTTCAACAAATATCTGCTGTTTTCTTTTGTACTCTTTATTCGCTTCAATGATGTATTCATCGCCTTCTTTTGAGTTCAGGATTTTTGCACAGGCGATTTGTATGGCTTTGAACATACCGGAATCAAGCGTGGATTTGAGTTTGCCGAAAATTTGAACTGCCTCTGCGTTTCCGCAAATCCAGCCGGCTCTCCAGCCTGTCATTGCATAAGGTTTTGAAAGGCTGTGAAATTCTACCGCAATATCTTTTGCACCTTCGATTTCTAAAATACTCATCGGTTTTAATTCGGGCTTAAAGTACAAATCTGCGTATGCTGCGTCCGAAACGAGCAGAATATTGTGTTTTTTACAGAATTTTACTATGTGTTCGAAGTACTCTCTTGTAGCGGTTGCACCAAGAGGGTTATTTGGGTAATTAATCAGCAGTGCCTTGACCTTTTTGGGGTTATATCCGTCTTTGATTAGTTTTTCAAAGACTTTTTCCATATCAGGCATGAAATTGTTCTCGGGAGTCAGCGGAACGGAATACCCAAGACCGCCTGAAACCTTTATCATTTCCTTATATGAAGCATATCCCGGGTCAGGAAGCATTATAATATCTTTTTCTTCTTTTTTTGTTGACGGATTTATCAGCAGGCGGATAAAGTTTGCTATACCTTCCTTTGAGCCAATGAGAGAAAAGATTTCCTTATCAGGGTCAAGAGTTACACCAAAACGGTTTTTCATTCTCAAAGCGCAGGCTTCACGGAAAGATTTTTCGCCCTTTGGAGAAGAATATGTGTGCATTCCTTTCTTATCAATTGCCTCTTTTAATGCGTCAAGTGCGTATTTGGGAGGCATTTGCGTCGGAGCACCCATAGAAAGTGAAATCGGAGCACGATTTTTGGCAATAAGTTCGGGAGTAATTCTTGAGACCTCCTCTTTTATCCTGAACATTATGTACGTTTCAAGATTTTGTATATAATCGTTAAAAATTTCCTTCATTCAAAATTCCTTCTTCCAAATATTATTCAGCGTGCAACCTTGATTATAACATGTAAAAAACATACACATCAAAAAACAGTGTATCGTTGTTTAAAATTGTGTTATTATGGAACTGTGAAAGGTTTTTGGGAATTTTTTTATGGGGCATGAACATCTGCATATAGACAATGAAAATGAGAGAAAAACCCTGATTGTAATTATATTTACGGTTATTACAATGACGGCGGAAGTAATTTTCGGTTATATAACAAATTCCATGGCGCTGTTGGCTGACGGTTTTCATATGGGAACACATGCTCTTGCGCTCGGACTGACATTTGCAGCCTATGTTCTGATTCGCAAATTTAAAGATTCTCCGTTTTTCCCTCAGGGTACGGATAAAATCGGAACGTTAGCCGCCTATACGAGTTCCATATTTTTGGGTTTAACGGGATTGTGGATTATTTTTGAAGCGTTGCAGAGATTTTTCCGCCCGATACAAATTCAGTTTAACGAGGCGATCTTGGTAGCGGTTATCGGGCTTGTAGTAAATACAATCTGTATCTTTATAATGGAGAAATCAGACAAGGAACACCATGAGGAAGAGGAAGATTATAATTTCAAAGCCGCTTACTATCATATTCTTGCAGACGTTTTAACCTCTGTTCTTGCTATTGGTGCATTATTGGTCGGGAAATACTTCAACCTGCTTTACTTCGATTTTCTTGCAGGAATTTTCGGCGGTGTCTTAATCCTGAGATGGGCGGTAAGTCTGCTCAAAAATACGGTTGTTACACTTATTGATATGAAAAAAGACTAGATAATTCCCCTTATTTCTTTAATCATGTTATCAAGTATCTGCAGGGTGTTGCTGTTTGGCTGAACAAGCAGTTCTTCGATATTTTCTTTAAAATTTTGCGGTAATATTCTGCAATTTTCTTCCGCATATTTTATCAGACGCTTTTCCCCGGGGTGGAACAGTTCGTTTACCGCAAAAATTATGTCGAAATAACTTGCTAAGAAGGCTGAAATTCTGTGGTTGACACTTACGAGGTCATTTCTTTTTAATGCTTTTTCAATCTGTTCGTAATAAGAGGCAAAAGGCTTGTCTTTTAAAAGCATCAGGTTTCTTTTTATAATATTTTGTTTTAATTCCTGCGGGAAATCCGTCTTAACCTTATCCTGTAAATTCTTCAGCCAATTATTTTTGTCATATATTATTTCAAAATTCCTTAGGGTAAAAAGAAATGCCGTTGTGTAACCGTTTGAGGGGTAGTGCTTAATCCAAATATTTTCCGTAACACCTTCAAACCAATTTACGTTCCAGTACATAACGTCTAACTGTTTGTTCAGTTTATCAACAAAGAATTCGTCACCCGGGCCAAAATACTCCCCTCCGATTTCGTACTTCTTTGAATACTTCGGAATAAAATTTTGCCTTATCTCAAGTGGGATATCTTTTTCAACAAAAACGTAAACATCAATGTCGGACAACTTGTCAGCATAATTTTTTCTTCCGCTGCTGACTCCTGACCCGCCTATTGCGATTGCTCTGACTTCATCACGCTTCCGGTATAATTCCAAAGTTTCGTTTAAGACGTCTTCCATACAACCAATTATATACAAATATTAACCGCAATAACAAGTATCGGGTTATAAAAAAAGATTTCATGATACAATTCATGTATGTTTACAGGTATTATAGAAGAACTTGGTAAAATCCGACAGGTTACAAACAGGTCCATAGAAATAGAATGCAAAACCGTTTTGGAAAATACAAAACCCGGTGACAGCATTTGCGTGAACGGCGTTTGCCTTACCGTAATCAATTTAAACTCTTACGGATTTGTTGCAGATGTTTCCGGAGAAACTTTTAAGGTAACAAATTTGGGCTCTCTGAAAACAGGTGATTTTGTAAATCTTGAACGTGCAATGAATGCGGACGGACGTTTCGGCGGGCATATTGTTTCGGGACACATTGACGGCAGAGGAAGGGATAAATGTATAAAGAAAAACGGGGAATTTTATACCCTTGAGATTGAACTTTCGCCCGAACAATCCAAATATGTCATCAAAAAAGGCTCAATTGCGGTAAACGGAATAAGCCTTACTGTTGCCGAAATAAGCGGTAATACTGTATCTTGTGCAATAATTCCTCACACTTTTGAAAACACGAACCTGAAATATTTAAAGGCGGAAGACTTTGTAAATATTGAAGTTGACATGTTTGCGAAGTATATTGAAAAATTTTTATCAACGAGTGATAATAAATCAAGAATAGATATGGATTTTCTCACAGAAAACGGCTATCTGTAAAAACAACTATGACAAACACAAACTATTTCAGCAAAATTGAAGATGCATTAGAGGATTTTAAGAACGGAAAACCTCTTATTGTTGCTGACGACGAGGACAGAGAAAACGAAGGCGATTTAATCCTCTCGGCAGAGTTTGTCACGCCGGAATTTATAAATTTTATGACGAAAGAGTGCAGAGGCCTGATTTGTCTTGCCATATCTCCGGAAATTGCGGATAAACTTGACCTTCCGCAAATGGTTACAAGAAATACCGAAAGTATGCAGACGGCATTCTCGCTGAGTATTGATGCTCACCCAAAATATGGTGTTACAACGGGTATTTCGGCTTTTGACAGAGCAAAAACCATTGAAGTTGCGACCGCTCCTGATGCTGTTCCTTCCGATTTAAGACGGCCGGGACATATGTTTCCGTGTGTTGCAAGAAAAGGCGGAGTTTTAAAGCGTTGCGGACATACTGAGGCGGTTGTTGATTTGGCAATTCTTTCGGGACACAGGCCCGCCGGAGTTATGTGCGAAATCATGTCGGAAGACGGCAGTATGATGCGCAGAGATGAATTGGCGGAATTTGCGGAAAAGCACGGTATAAAATTCATAACGGTTGCGGATTTAATCGCTTACCGCCTGAGAAGCGAAAAATTTGTTAAACGTGAAGTGGAAGTATTTTTGCCGACACAGTTCGGAGATTTTAATATCGTAGGCTATACGGATACAATAACAGGGTGCGAGCATGTTGCACTTGTAAAAGACGACGGCTCGGATAAAATACCGCTGATCAGAGTACATAGCGAATGTTTAACGGGAGATATTTTCCACAGCCTCAAATGCGACTGTAATTGGCAGTTGCATAATGCTCTTGAAATGATTCAGGAATACGGAAAAGGTGCGGTTATATACATAAGAGACCACGAAGGCAGAGGAATAGGCTTAATAAACAAACTCAGGGCATATAAACTTCAGGAACAGGGACAGGATACCATTGAAGCCAATATATCACTCGGTTTTGCACCTGATTTAAGGAATTACGGAGTAGGTGCACAAATAATACTCGATTTGGGCTTCAATAATTTTAACCTTATAACAAACAATCCCAAGAAAATCATAGGGTTAAAGGGTTACGGTCTGACAATACACGAAAACATAAACATCAAATCTGAAGTTAATAAATACAACGAAAAGTACATCAACACAAAACGTGAAAAAATGCATCACCTAATGTAAAGGACATGTTATGACGGAAACAAATTACGACGTAGAATTATTGGACGGAAGTTCGTTTAAGATATTTAAAGGAGTTTATAACGACTTTAGGTCTAAGGCCGTAAGCGAGTATAAATTTGAACTTGAGCCTTTGGAATATGAAGAATTTATAGATGCTGTCGAAAAAGGCTTTCTGAAATGTATTGTTTTGAAGGAAAACCTTATCCCTACCGCATTTCTTGTTTATACAACATCTATTTCGGAATCGATAGAACTAAACCTTATTCATTGTCTCGGGAATGAAGACGAAGTTATGAAACAAAAACTTTTAATAGAAAAGTTTCTTGACTTAACAGAGGCTGAAAGGCAGTCAAAGGTTGTTTCTTATCCCATGCTCGGGCATCAGTCCGTTTACACGGCAGACGTTGCACGTTACGGATTTAAGTTTGTCGGGCTTGCAGTTTTGAGATTTGTTATGGGGAATCCTTCGTCAGAAAGGATTTTGGAAAATATGAAACTTCCGGAACTTAAGGAAGGATATAAAATTGTTTGCTATGACGATTCATACAGAGAAAATGCGATTAAGGTTATTCATGAATCGTTCAAAGATACATCTGATGCAATATATGATTCAAGGTATAAATCCGTTGACGGAACAAGAGATATAATAAACAAGATTACCGAGAGTATTTACGGTGAATTTTTACCCGATTCTTCCTCGGTACTTCTCTATAATGATGTTCCATGCGGTTTTGTTTTTGCAAACATAACCGGAGGAAAAATTGCCAACATTCCTCTTGTTGCTATTGAAAAAAATCATAGAGGTAACGGATTTTCAGAATTGCTTTTAAATCGTACAATAAAAAGTATAGTTGATTTAACTAACTTAGGAAAAAAAGAATTTTCGGAAGTAAATGTTACGACCGAAACCAATAATTATAAGGCATTGAAGATGTACAGAAGGATAGGTTTCAGAGAAGATTATTGTTATCCTCAGGCTTATCTTTTACAAAAGCGCAAAAAATAAAAATTTGTGGTATAATTTTATGGTATATTATATATAAAATTAAAAACGTAGTAGATAGTAGAAAGAAGAGTGACAATCTAAAAAGAAAAGTCATATGAAAGGAGAAGTATGAAAATTTCTAAAGAACTCTTGATGGCAATGGGCGTAATCGCTGTTTCTACAGGTGTTGCAATGGCTGATGATTCAATTCAGGCTTATGCTCACCCGACACTTTTCGGTTCACAAGGACATTCTCTTGTAACTGCTGAAAACGATGTTATAATCGGCGGACAAATTTACAAACCATGCCAGGCAAAAACTATTGCCGGAAAACAAAATGTTGTAGTTTCACGCTACGCAAAACAAATGCTTGGTGATATGCAAGCAAAAATGGATCAAAAACGCGGCGCAATATACGATCCTAAGATGCCTGTATTGCGTTCTGAATTAGCATTCTTAATTTCAGAAGGTTTAGGTTTAACTAAGGCTGCTACTGACAGTTACTCAGACGTAACTGATTCATATTGGGCTAAAACTGAAATCGACAGAGTTTTAACTCAGGACATCATGATTGGTTACCCTGATTCAACATTCAAGCCTGACAAAGCAATCAACAAGGCAGAAGTATTCTGTACATTTGCTAAGATGATGAATGTACCTGCAAGCAAGACTGCTGTTCCTACATTGAACGGCCAACCGCTTAAATACATTCCTCAATGGGCTTATGCTGCAACTAATGAAGTTCTCGCTTCAGGTATCGTAGGCGTTCTTCCTGATCAGGATAAAGTTATCAATGACGAATATCTTTCAAAAGAACAGGTTGCTTACTTAGTTTCAGCAATGAAGAAAAACTTCCAAATCGATTTGACTAACGGTGCAGTTGGTTGTGCTACTAAGTACGAACCGGTTGCTGTTAAGATTAAATTGAGCGAAAGATTGAGCGCAAGAACTTCTACAGTTGGCGATACTTTCACTGCTAAGACAACTGAAGAAGTAACTCTTAACGGAACAACATTCCCTGCAGGTTCAACTGTTAAAGGTATTGTTTCTGCAGTTGCAAGACCTGGTGTTAAGAGACCGGGTTACATCGAAGTTCAATTCCAGTCAATCAAGAATGGCAAGACCAGCCTTGATTTCCCGAAAGAACTTTCAAGCGCACAGGCAGACGTTTTGAAGAATCCTAACATTATTTCAAGACTTTTAAGCGCTCCTGTTGAAGTTATCGGAAGAACTGCCGGTGTTTCCGGAAGATCTGTTTCTACAACAGCTGAAATCATCGCTAACGGTGCTGAAGAAATCGTAGGAAACGCTTCAGATGCATTGTCAGATACATTCTCTTTACATCCTTTGAAGGGTGCTAAAGACGTAGGTTCAGGCGTTATTGCAATCGGTAAGGGTGTTTATAACATCACTAAGACTGCAGTAAGCGGCGTATTCGGTATCTGCTATGAATTCGTTGACGAAGTTAAATACGTTATACTTCCTAGCACAACTAACGATGCTGCTTTGAATCCTGATGAAGAATTAACAATTATTTTCTAAGGATTAAAAGCCAATAAAATTGAATCCGGCATTCTGTAAAGGGTGCCGGATTTTTATATGCTATAATTACCCTATGGATATTTTTATTATTAAAGTTAAAGATGCTGATGAAGTTCACAGGGACCTGCTTAAAGAGTTTCAGAAAAAGGAAATTTCCAACCCCAGGGCATGGAATGTTCATTGTTTGTCTTATCTTATGGTTGACAGAATTTTAAAAGAAGTTTATGGAATTGAAAACAGAGAGGTTGTTTTTGATAATAAAAAACCTGTTTTAAAAAGCGGGGAAAAGTGTTTTTCAATAAGTCATTCGGGAGAATATATAGTGCTCGGATTTTCTGATTATAATTGCGGAATCGATATTGAGGGGGCAAAAGGAAAGAGGGATTGGAGAGCAATAGCAGAGCGTATGGGGTTTCATTCTCAGACAGAAGATGATTTTTATAATGATTGGACTAAATACGAGGCCGAATACAAATCCGGAGCGAAAAATAACAGTATTAAAACTTTTGTGTTAGATAATTATGTATTAACTGCAGTTTCCGAAAATCCGAATGAAGAGTTTGAATTATATTTGCAGAATTAAAAAAAACTCACTCAAAAACTGAGTGAGTTTTTTAAGTTATTTTTGTATCAACTACATTGATACTCTGTCTGCGATTTCGTCCATCTTATGGTCTGCAAGACGGGAATCGCCTTTAACACGTGAGTATGAAAGATATCCGTTCATACGGTCAATCTTTGTTAAGTTACGGCTTCCGCATTTCGGGCAAACGTCCATATTCAGTTCCTGATGTCCGCAGTCATCGCAGTAGGATAATGATAAATTTACCCCTTCATAGAAGCCCATATCCATTGCTCTTAATACAAGTGTTTTAACCGCATCTGTATTGTAATCGAGAGGATATTTTACGTATTGAATTTTACCGCCGTTCATCAAATCCCAGAAACGTTTTTCCAAATCCTGTTTCTGAATTGGAGTTATATGCTCTGAAACGTGGCAGTGGAATGAATTTGAAACATAAGGTTTGTCTGAAACATTTGGAACAATGCCGTATTTTTTACGGAATTGCTGTACCTGTAATCCGCAGAGATTTTCTGCAGGAGTTCCGTAAAGAGCGTACATATGGCCGTCTTCTTTCTTGAATTGGGCAACCTTCTGATTAATATATTTCATCACATCAATAGCAAACTGACCGTCTTCTACAAGTGATTTTCCGTTGTATAATTCCTGCAACTCGTTAAGTGCTGTAATACCGAAAGACGCAGTTGCCGATTTCAATAACGGTTTAATCTTGTCGTGAATACCCAAATGACCGCCCAAGAATCCGCCTTCGCAGTATGCCAAAGGATTGATTGATGCTTTCATTTCTCCNNGTATTCATAAGTTCTGATATGAAGCTGTCTGATTAATTCCATATAGTAATCAAGCACTTCGTAAAAGTCTTTGCTTTCTTTCTTTGCCTTTGCATAAATCATAGGCAGGTGTAAGCTGATTGCACCGATATTGAAACGGCCTACGAATACAGGTTTGTCATTTTCATCAGCAGGCTCCATACCGCCTCTTTCAAACCAAGGTGAAAGGAATGCTCTGCAGCCCATTGGTGAAACAACTCTGCCGTATTTCTTGTACATTTCAGCAACATAACCTTCGCCCGAAAGTGATAACCAGTCAGGATACATTGCTCTCTTAGAACATTCAATACCTGCTTCAAATACGTCGTGATTGATTTTGCCTTCGCCGTGGATATTTTCGTCGTATAAGAATACAATCTTAGGGAATAATACCGGCTTTTTATTTTCTTTCTTACCCTGACCGTTCATACGAATCTTCAGCATAGCGATGGTTGCCATTTTTTCATAAGGCTCTGTTCCCAAACCTGCTGTTACCGTGATGAACGGATAGTCGCCTCTTGAAGATGCGACGGTATTAAACTTGTATTCCCAACCTTGGAAGCCCTGTTCAAAGTCTTTACGAACATCTTCCATAGCCGCTTCTCTTGCTTTTTCAAAGTCCAGACCTAAGCATAAATACTTTTCATTTTGTCTTTCGAATGTTTTTTCTGCATACGGCGCAAGGATTTTATCAACTTCAGGAACGGTAAATCCGCCGTACTGCTGGCTTGCTGCTGCCATAACGATATCACCGATTACATCAAATGCAACGTCTAATGATTTAGGCTCGTTGTACCACAAGTTGCCCATTTCAAAACCGCCTTTAAGAACGGAGGCAACATCAAATAAACAGCAGTTCATTGTGTCACGTCTTGCTGACATATCGTGAATATAAATGTAACCGTCTCTGATTGCCTGTAATTCATCAACAGTCAGGAAGAACTTTTTATACAATTCTTTGTTAAGTTCGTTGAAAATCAGTGAACGTTTGGTTGATACCAAAGTAGAATCGGCATTGGAGTTTTCTTTGTCCCCAATGTACATAATTCTTTGAGATTCCTGATAAACTTTGTCGAGCATGTGTACGAAATCCTGCTTGTAGTTTCTGTAATTTCTGTAACTCTGCGCAACCTGCGGGTATAAATGTTCAAGAGCGCTTTCAACAAGATTGTGCATATCAGCGATAGCAACTTCCTGTTTATTCATTCTTATAATATTATTATTTACGAAGTCACATATACTTTTCAAGTCCTCTTCGGTAAATTCTACCAAAGCACGTGCAGCGGATTTCTTAACTGCATTAATAATTTTTTGGTTATCAAACGGTTCTTTTGTTCCGTCTTTTTTGATAACACAAATTGCCTGTGTATTTAAAGGCTTAATTTGGGCAGGTTTAGGCGTCTCCTGCATAACAGGTTTAGAGTGACCGGTAAGTTCACTCGGAATTGATGATGTACCTGTTCTTGTTTCTGACGCTTTCGAGGCAAATTCTACTATGTTTTCGTTACTTACACTGTTTTGCATTGACCTTAAAACCTCCTAATCTTTAGTTGACAAGGTTAGCTATTATACTTCGTTTTCTTTTCCGACTTATAATTTGTACTATCCTTTAATAACAGAATAACATTCTGTTCCCCAAAATTAATCCTATAAAGATATGATAAATCAAACACACTTTTGAATCAAAATTTTAACAAAACATTACAATCGCTGAAACCCAATAAAATCAATATGTTTACAAGTCTTAATATTGTTAAAAATGTAAAATTTTTTGCATGAATTTTTGTTAAAAATACTTGACAAAATTTCAAGTAAAGAGCAACTCATAATCTTGTATTAATTTAATAAAAACAATCAAGCCATGCCGGGCATGCTGACTAAAAAAGGAGGTTTCAGCGCCCTCCTTTTTTAAACTCAGCCTTCTAATATCTTTCTGACTAATTCATTAACAGTCTTAGGATTAGCCCTGCCTTTGGTTTCCTTCATAACCTGCCCGACAAAGAAGCCAAGCAGGTTGGTTTTACCGTTTCTGTATGCTTCAATTTCAGCAGGGTGTGAGTTTACAACCTTTTCGACAATTTCCTGAATTGCACCTTCGTCTGAAATTTGGCTCAGGCCTTTTCTTTCGACGATTGCGGAAGCCTTTTCTCCTTTTGTTATCATATCTTCAATGAGAATTTGCTTACCGATATTATTTGAAATTGTTCCTTTTTCAATCAGGCCGATTAATTCGACGAGATTTTCAGGAGTTAATTTTGTTTCATTTATTTCAACTTTTTGTTCTTTCAAGTATGCCGCAATTTCGCCCATAATGAAGTTTACTGCGGTTTTCGGGTTCCCGCCGAGTTCGAGAACTTTGTCGAAGAAGAGTGCCAAAGGCATTTGTTCAACGATTACCGAGGCATCATATTCGCTCAAACCAAGGCCCATATATCTCTGACGTTTTGCTTCAGGGAGTTCGGGCATTGTTTTTCTGATATCTTCAACCCATTCTCTTGAGATTTCAAGAGGCATCAAGTCAGGCTCAGGGAAGTATCTGTAATCGTGAGCATCTTCTTTTCCTCTCATAGAGCGAGTTTCTTTGAGATTATCGTCCCAAAGTCTTGTTTCCTGAACGACTTCACCGCCTTCTTCAACAATTTCTATCTGACGGTCAATTTCGTACTCAATTGCTCTTTGTAAAGCGGAGAAACTGTTTACATTCTTAATTTCGGCACGGGTACCGAATTTTGTTGAGCCTTTAGGCATAATGGAAATATTTGCGTCGCATCTCATTGAGCCTTCTTCGAGGTTTCCGTCGCAGACACCTAAATATCTTACGATATTTCTCAATTCTTCCATATAGTTGCGGGCTTCTTCCGATGAGCGCATATCGGGCTCGGAAACTATTTCTAACAAAGGAGTTCCTGCTCTGTTAAGGTCAACGAGAGAGTAAGTTGAGCCGTTAATCCCTGCAGCGCCTGCGTGGACGAGTTTTCCTGCGTCTTCTTCAAGGTGAGCACGGGTAATGCCGATTCTTTTACCTTTAACATTTATCCATCCGTTTACGCAGATTGGCTCATCGTATTGCGAAATCTGATATCCTTTAGGAAGGTCGGGATAGAAATATTGTTTACGGTCAAATTTGCATCTTGCCGGGATTTCGCAGTTCAGAGCCAAACCGAGCAAAATACCCATATTTACGCATTCTTTGTTAAGAACGGGCAGGACTCCGGGCATACCGAGAGTGATTGCACTGATTTGCGTATTTTGTTCGTTTCCGAATTCCGTAGAATCAGGCGCAAATATTTTTGACTTGGTCTTTAATTGTGCGTGGACCTCAAGACCTATAACAACTTCATACTTATCTCTTAAATCTTCCATTTTGGACTCCTTAATTAAATGTTGATACTATTCTAGCATAAACATAATTAATTTAAATTTATTCGCTTTACCCCTTTACCCCTTTACCCCTGATTATTGTTGTCCGTACAAGACAGCCTCAACCTGTTTGTGCGGTAAAATCAAATCTTCCATTGAATTTACAAGTTGGGCATTGGTTTTGGCTTCAATAAATTTACCCCCCGTAACGTCCGCCGTACATCTTAATTGTGCCAAATCATCAGAGTTTTGGACATTAAAGGCTATAACGTCAATATTTATATCTCTGCGTTTTTTAACCAAATCTATCGCAAAATCACACGGACTTTCGTCACAATTTTCACCTCCGTCGGTAAGCAAAATAATATGTTTTGCCCCTTCAAAGCCGCCCAAATCCTTTTTAACCGCCTGTTTTAGAGAATAAGTAATCGGTGTCATACCTCTCGGGCGAAGTCCTGAAATTGAAGAAGTTATTTGCGGTGCATTGTTTACCCCCAAAGGGACAAGAAGTTCCGAACTTCTGCAGGCGTTATATGCAAGAAAATTACACGTGTGTCCGTAAACCCTCAATCCGACCTGAGTTTCTGGCGAGATTTGCGGGAGTATCCTGTACATCATATTTTTGACCTGACTGACTTTTGTTTTGTGTTCAAGATACTCGCTCATACTGTTTGAGAAATCAAGAACGAAAAGCAGTTTATCCCCGTTATCTTTAAAACTGAAATCATGCGGAGAATAAACCTCGTAAGCAAATACGGGCAAAACAAAAAACAACAAAAAAATCCATAAATTTCGCATGCTGAAAGTCTAAACCGAAAAACCGCAAAACACATTATCCGATTGACTAACATTCTTGCTTGCAATATATTCAAATAAAATACCCTCCCCTTGAGGGAGGGTCGAAACCTCCGGTTTCGGGGTGGGGTAATATGAATTACGATTTCAAAAAGGCTGAACAAAGCGTCAGCAAACAATTTGAAGAAATAGACGAAATCAGGGATTATAATCAGAGAAAGGTTTTAAAGGCCTTCTATGATAATCGTGTCGCTCCCGAGCATTTTTATACCGTTTCTGGTTACGGGCATGATGATTTGGGACGTGAAGTTCTTGATAAAACCTTTGCGCAGGTTTTTTGCGCAGAAAAAGCACTTGTCAGAATTCATTTTGCATCAGGCACACATACCCTTGCCTGTGCGCTTTTCGGAAATCTGAAGTACGGCGACAAACTTTTATCCGTTGCGGGTGAGCCTTATGACACAATGCAGGAGGTTATAGGCACGGCAGGTGATGAGGAAACAAAAAGGGCTTCGCTTATCGGAAACGGCGTTTTGTATGATGAAGTCCCGCTTTTGAACGATTCGGATATTGATTTTGAAAAACTTGAAAAAATGGTTGATAAAACTACCACAATGGTTTTGATTCAGCGTTCAAAAGGATATTCGACAAGGAAATCTCTCACGATTGATGTTATTGAAAAGATTTGTAAGATTGTTAAATCCAAAAACCCCGATTGTATCTGTTTTGTAGATAATTGCTACGGCGAATTTACGGATAAAAAAGAGCCTTTGGAAGTCGGTGCGGATTTAATCGGCGGCTCATTAATCAAAAACCCGGGAGGCGGAATTGTTGAAGCAGGCGGTTATATTGCAGGCAGGGATAAATTAGTTGAAAGGGCCGCAACAAGATTGACAGCACCCGGAATAGGCTCGGAAGGCGGAGCAATGTTTAATCAGCACAGACTGATTTTTCAGGGCTTGTTTATGGCACCTTCGGTTGTTTCGGAAGCATTAAAAGGAGCAGTTCTTGCGGCAAAAGTGTTTGAGGATATCGGGTTTGAATCTTATCCCAAATTTGATGAAAAAAGAACGGATATTATACAAAATATTATTTTCGGGAAACCCGAACATTTGGAAGAATTTTGCAGAACGATTCAGTCGCTTTCGCCTGTAAATGGTTATGTTACACCGATTCCCGAACATATTCCCGGGTATGAGGATAAGGTTATTATGGCAGGCGGAACTTTTGTTGAGGGCTCGACGATTGAACTTTCGGCCGACGGCCCGATGAGACCGCCTTATGTTGCTTATTTGCAGGGCGGACTGAATTATGCCCACGTTAAAATTTGTCTTGAAGAAATGGTAAAAAAACTGTAGAATAGATAAATAATAAAAAGGAGGTTTATATGAAAGCGATAGCACCTGTTTTTAAAGATGACAGAGATAAACTTGTTGCGGTTGCGACGATTATTTTGTCATTATTCTTTATGTTTATTCCTGCACTTTTGGTTGTAATTTTCTTGAGAGAAAAGATTAGCGAAGGCACTTACAATATTGCAAAAGCATTTTTCAATTTTGAATTATTACTGTTTTTGATTTCACTGTTTTTTGCAGTACCCGTAATCGGCTGGGCGGTTGCAATTATTCTTGCGCCTCTGATGTGCGTATTTAATGCTGTTATCGTAATTATTGCGTTATGCGCAGTTGCAAAAGGCTCTGAAGTAAAAGTGCCTGTCTGGTTTGAATTTATTTAAA
>DBYM01000075.1:652-2363 GCA_002309875.1 Cyanobacteria bacterium UBA1186 | reverse complement strand
ATTGTAAATATTTGTAAAAAATTTGGTATTAAATTTAAAGTTTTAGCGTAATCTGCCGTTATACATCTTAAAGGATTAGATGTATGGATTGGCAGATTTCGTTTGGCAAGATTTCTGAATATTTGGAAAAACATTTTTCCAAACGGAACTGTGCTGCTGATTTTAAACCCGATTCCATTTGGGAAGAGCCTCAGGATATTAAGGCAAATGTTTTTACGTGCGGTGACGATAAAGAGGTTATCAGACTTGTTAACGGGATAAATTCGGGTAATCTTATTGAGATTGCGGACAATTTTGAAAAGCAAACGGGTGCTGAGAGATTTTTTAATATGATATACGGCAAACTGAAGTTTGTTGACGGAGAGTTTGCACGGAAAAAGATGACGGAATTTGCGGGAATACTTATAAAACATGCCAAATCCAATAATGTTTATATGGGAGATTTTGAGGATAAGATTAATAAGGCAATAGAGCGGAACGATTTGCATAAACTGGCTTTGTATTTGGACGGGCTGAATGCAAGGGTGATAGGCTCGACGGACCGATTTAACGAGGTTTCGGACAAGCAGAAACTGCCTTTGGTAACTCCGAACGGACGTATTGATGCTGATTCGGCGCAGGGTTATACTGGTGATTGTTGGTTTGTAAGTTCGGTTTTGGCGATTCGGAATAACAAAGATGCTTTGAAATATATGGAAAACAAGATTTCCGTACAGGAGAAAGACGGCAAGGCTGAGAGTGTAACGGTTGAGATTAAGGGCGAAAAATTCGTGATAAAGCCTGATGAGTTAACGGGTGCTGAGGAGTATTCGAGCGGTGATTCGGATTTAAGGGCGCTTGAGATTGCGGCAAATCGTTACAGAGAAGCGCATGAACTCAGGGACATATCGCAGGGCGGTAAACTGAGAGATGGTGCTGATTTGCTTTTGGACGATCATTACGGGATAAAGAGATTTGATTTAATCAAAAGCGATTCTGACCTCAGGGAATATTTGACAAGGCTGCAAAGAGGGAATGTAATTTCCGTTGTCGGAACTTCCGATGCAGTTTTGGGCGAGCGGGCTTATGATGAAGACGGGAACAGGATTGAGATAAGGCCTCAGCACGCGTATGTGGCATTGAGGGCAGACAGGGAATATATTTATTTAATCAATCCGTGGGATTCTTCTAAGGTGCTGAAGTTTCCTGCCGGAAGAATACGTGAGGTATTTACGGAAGCGAATATTGTTGAATTCCGCAAATAGGGTTTTTCTTTAACCATTTTCTATTTACCCCTTTACCCCTTTACCCTTACCCCTTTTACATTTACCCCCCCCTTTACAAAAAAAAATCATCATGTATTATAATATTTGTAGCCGAGGGGTAATGATTACTCCGAAGTTGCAACCCATACGGGGGCTTAGCTCAGCTGGTAGAGCATCTGCTTTGCACGCAGAGGGTCAGGAGTTCGAATCCCCTAGCCTCCAAATAAAAAACACGATGACTTTTGTTATCGTGTATTTTATTTGGCAGAGTTATGGAGGGTGAGAAGTTCCAAAAATGCGGTCAGCATTTTAAGGAGTTCGGAGGATTTTGCGTAGGCTGAAGCGTCAGCGGAACGCCGAAGTATCGCGGAGCATAGCGAGCGGTAATTTTGTGTGAGCAAAATGTAGCGAACGACTGCGGAGCGTGAAGCAATAATCCGATACAATCCCCTAGCCTCCAAATAAAA
>DBYM01000075.1:0-512 GCA_002309875.1 Cyanobacteria bacterium UBA1186 | reverse complement strand
TTCTGTACCCTTGTCAGTTTTTTGTAATCGGGGTGAGAGATTTCGCTGAATAAATCGAACGCACCGCCCATATCGACAAAAGAGCCGTCTTTTTTAATCAGGGTCAAATCAACCGTGCTTCCTCTTGTGTGGGAAGACTTTGTCGCAATGTATCCGCCCTTAACCAAATCCGATTTTTTAAGATCGGGGTAGAAAACTCTGTCTCCTTCGTCATTCGGGTCATTTATCCAGACAACAAAATTATCAACGGCTTTTTGCGGTCTGTATGTGTCCCAAATCAGGAGCCTGTAACCTTGTTTTCTCAAGACTTCCGCCGCTTTCGCCAAAGCATTTGCACCTTCCTTTGTCATATATGCAACGGGTGCTTTATAACCGTTTATTCTGTTTCCCGTAAAATTATTCGGCGAATAATATCGTATATCATAGGCGGCATCATCAATAACCGTATAAACCGGGAAGAAATCACTTTTGTCATAAGAAATCTGCGATGCAAAAGAAATTTGTATAAAACC
>DBYM01000056.1 GCA_002309875.1 Cyanobacteria bacterium UBA1186 | reverse complement strand
GAAAGTGCGGTAAGCATTATTATCGGAGTATCCGCAATCTCATCGCATTGTCGGATTCTCTGCGCTACCGTGTAACCGTCAACTTCAGGCATCATTACGTCAAGAATAACAAGTTCAGGGAGTTCCTGTTTTGCAAGTGCAAAACCTTCAGTTCCGTCATAAGCCTGAACTACTTCATATCCGTTCAGTTCAAGGTTGGTTTTTACCAATTCATTAATAGCCTTGTCGTCATCTATAACGAGAATTTTAGTCATTGGTTAAAACCTCGCTATCCTCGTCTGTATCAGCATCCTCTTCTTCCAAAAACCGTTTTGGAATCTCTTTTGTTGAAATTATTCCAAAACTTTTCAAAGCATTTACCTGAGAGAAAAGGCTCGGTTTATTTTTGCTGTTTCGCTTAAATCTGTTTATTGTTGTTTTAAATTTATCCGATGTATCTTCAAATTTCTTATGAAGGTCCTCAAGGTCACAACAGAACTGGACAAACGTATCATAAAGGTTTGAGCCCGCCTGAACTATTGCACTTACGCTTTCCTGCTGTTTTTTCTGTGCAAAAAGTTGGTTTACAAGCCTTATTGTTGTTAATAAGGAGGCCGTCCCGACGATAATAATATTCGCTTTATATGCCTGATTAATTATGTCGGGATCTTCGTAAATCAGATTTACCGAGGTCTCAATAGGCATATACATAAGGACAAAATCGGGCTGATAAACATCTTCGGCATTTTGATAATTCTTGCTTGCCAAATCAGAAATACGTTTTTTTACTTCAGATTTAAACTCTCCGAGTTTTGTTTCGTCTTCAATATATTTGAGGTAACTTTCAAGTGTAACCTTGGAATCTATAATTAAATGTCTGTTATCAGGCAGATTTATGATTACATCGGGCCTTATTGTATGAAGTTCGTTATCCTTCAGATTAGAAGAGGTGGTAACAAATTGTTTTGAGTAGTGAACTCCTTCCTGCATACCGCAGGATTGCAATATAGTATCCAAAAGGTCTTCGCCGTATGAGCCTTTGACATTTTGATTTTTTGTCAGTGCGTCAACAAGGTTTTTGGCTTCTTTTTCAATAACTTTATTTTTTTCTTCTAACGACTCTATCTGAGCCATGATTTTTATAGTATTTTCATTACCTTTTTCATTAAAATCTTCGACTTTCTGTTTAAATTCTCCGAGTTGCTTAGCAAAAGGAATTATTTTTTCTTCAAGGGCTTCTCTGTTTTGTTTCCTTAAATCTTCCTGTTCATTCTTTATTGTTTCGTTTGCTAGTTGAACAAAATCCTTCCTTATTAATTCTTTAATGTCTTCCGATGTTTTGTTTTTTGCCCGCAGTTCAGCGAGTTCTTCCCTCTGCGCCAAATTTTTATTGGTATAGATGAAGAACGAAACGAAAGCCGATAATACTGCTCCGAGAATAAACGAAAATACCGCTGTTAAAAGCATAAGTACCCCTATCTTCTGCTTGCTAATTTTGAAAGAAGTTTAAGAATTTCTATGTACAACCAAACGATTGTAACCATAAGTCCGAAAGCACCAAACCATTCGTAATCTTTCGGAAGCATTCTTTTCTCGCCCTGCTCAATGAAATCAAAATCGATAATCAGGTTAAGCGCAACAATAATTATGACAACTACGCTAGATAATATTCCTAAATTTGACGCAGTGTTTATCACCGGTACCGAGTGACCGAAAAATCTGCCGATGAAGTCAATAAGGTATATACCAAAGATTGATAATGTCGAAATAAATATTACGCTTCTGAACTTATCCGTACACTGAATTAATCGAACTCTGTACAAAAACAGCATTGAGAATAATGCGGCGAACGTTCCGACAACTGCCTGAACAACAATTCCCGGATATGATGCTTCACAAATAGCAGATATGCCGCCAATAAAGAGTCCTTCTAATCCTGCATAAACAGGTACTAAATACTTAGTCATTGTAAAACATATAATCAGAGCGACGATAAAACCGCCTAGTAAGCCAATTCCCATAAGCATTGAGCCAAAGTCTGTATATCCAAGGCTGAATTTTGACCAGGTAAAAGCCGCTGCGGCAACAAGAATAAGTCCCATTGCGGCAGTAATTTGTAACGTGCCGTTAACAGTCATAACATTGCGGGCATCAACGACTATTTCACGTTCAGCCTGCTGTTCGCCAAATTTAAAAACCGGATTTGTCATAGTCCCTCCTTATCCGCAAATATTATAGCACATACATGCCGCACGGATAAGTCCGATTTTAAAAATTCCCCTATTACTATTAATTCCCTGAAATGTTTTAGATAACCCTTACTTGATTCAAAAGATTTGTAACTCTGTTTTTGAATTCCCTATCAACGCAGTCTGTTGTGTAACCGTTGATTCTTGCCATTTCTTCATTATGCTCAAGGGTTTGTTCTAACATTGCCAGTTTTCTGTAAACCAGATTCATGTTGTCCTCCGCATATTTTGGTATCTTACCTATATATATAAAGTTTTAAATTTCCCTAAAATTGACTTTTATATTTACAAATCTTTACAAACTATTTTATGTCTATAACGCAAACACCATCGCCACCTTCGGCGGTTTCACCGACTCTGAATTTTGCGACATAAGGTGATGTTTTTACGAAATCCCGAACTGC
>DBYM01000002.1 GCA_002309875.1 Cyanobacteria bacterium UBA1186 | reverse complement strand
CAGGCATTTTCAACGAATATTACATAGCCTTCATAACGTGCAATACCAAACCCGAGATTGGAAAGTTTTTCAATCTCGACAATCAGTTCTGACGGAACGTCTTTTTTATGTGCTATTTGCATGGTTTTATAACCTGAATATTGCGGGTTTCTGACAGTTCCTGACGGGCATCTCTTATTATTTGTTTATATTCCTCTGACAGGCTCAAACCGTTACAAAGTCTGTCTATGAAACCGTTATTCAGTTTAACCGCTTTTTCTAAAGCCCCGACGCTTTCCAATACTTCTTTAATATCGCCTAACTCATATCCGAAAGACTGCTTTGACTGATAAACCATAACCTCGCCTGTCTCTGCTTCAAGAGGCTCTCCTCCGAGTTCAAAATAGAGTTTAAACACCGATTTTAAATCTTGTAATTCTGCCTGCATCGTGGCTATACTTTGCTGAATTCTGAGGTATCTGTCAAAGAGGTAATCAACATTATCAAGTTGTTTTTTCTGCCAATCCATTCTTTGCAGGTATAATTTCTTTAATTTCGGATATGCAAGTGCGAGCCCCATTGTATCTGCCATTGCTCTATGGTGATTGTTCAATTCTACGTTAAATCTTTGTGTGAGGGCCTCAAGTCCGTGAGACTCCAACTCGGGAGCAATTTCCTTGAACATTGATTGGGTATCAATTCTCGGATTTGTAAGTTCTTCTCCTGTCACTCTCAATTTTGCTTCATTAAGGAAAGAATAATCAAATATTGCGTTGTGTGCAACAATGGGGTAGTTTCCTATAAACTTCAGTATCTTTGGCATTACTTCTTCTTCTGACGGTGCATCTTCAACCATTTCCTGCGTTATTCCGTGTATTGCCATCGAAGATTTTCTGATATGCTGATGCGGATTAATTAAAGTTTGGTACTCATCAACGATTTTACCGTTCTCGAGCCTTACTGCCGCAAATTCTATAATTCTCTCTCTAGTGTAATCAAGACCTGTTGTTTCGGTATCTAATACAATTTCGATTTCTTTTTTTCTTGGCATTTTGTAATCCTTCTAGGGAATTTATAATTTCCCTATACTACCCAATCTTCTCCCTGCTTTATATAATAGCATAAAGTGAGAACATGTGCTAATATAGTAACAAAGAGAGGTGATAATTATGGTAGTAGAGATAAATTCGGGCAATTTCGATAATGAAGTCGTTAATAATAAGGGTATTACGGTTGTTGATTTTTTTGCAAACTGGTGCGGACCCTGCAGAAAAATGGGACCTATTCTTGAGGAGGTTGAGGCTGAACTCTCCACAAATGTGAAATTTGCCAAGATTGATACGGATAATAATATTGAAATGGCGAAAAAATATCAGGTCAGCGGTCTTCCTACTTTAATGATATTTAAAGACGGAGAGCCTATTGAGCGTCTTGTCGGACTGATGCCCAAAAATTCCATCATTACAAATATTGAAAAACATATTTAATTGTAAATATTTGTAAATTTTGCATATCTTTGTCTAAAGTTTTTGATGTTTTTTGCCGTAACTATATCTGTAACGTTACGGAGAATTATTATGGTGGACGGCGTATCCAATAATAAAGGCGATGATTTTAATATAAATCCCAAAGGTGGGCCGTCTCAGACTGCTTCTAAGGGGAAATCCATTTGTATATGGCTTGATGCGCATGGAAATAATGACGGTTATATTACCACAGATGACCTCGTCATAATCGAAAAATCGGATATTTGGAAAACATTTTCAGATAATGTTAAAAAAATTATAAGTAGTGCGGTTGTTTTATATACCACGCAAAACAAAGAGCATGAGAGATATGTAGATAGTATAAGAGTTCAGTATAAAACTCTTGAAAAATTCAGTGTTGAAGACGCAAGTGCCATCAATCTGCCTGACAATTATGGTAAAACAGTAAAAATTGACGGAGATGAAAAAATAGTCAGTGAACTAATTTCTCTTGAAGGGAACAGGGTTATTGAAAAAATTACAAGATATAATGCAAAAACAGATGGAATCATAAGTATAGAAGAAAAAACGACAGACATTATAAGTAATAATACGAAGAATGAACTGATTGTTTACTCAGACCCTGCTACAGGCAAAAAAATACGATCTTTAAACAGAACTGTTACAGAGAATAAAGATGGCTCAACATCTGTTTCAACTTCTATTGAACAATTGGCGGGGAACGGCAAGAGTGTTAATAAAATTGATGCTAAATATACTTATTCACGTGAAAATATTGAGAATTACATAATTAAGTATGCCAAAGACTTTGGCTCCGGTCAAAAATTATTTGATGATGTACAGGATTTAAAGACAAAAGACATATCTGAATTAACTAATGATGAAAAAGGAAAACTCGCAAAATTTGATAAACTTGTGGATACAATAATACAGTCAGGATTAGATTACGGCATTGATCCGAATTTTATTACTGCAATTATACGTCAGGAAACCGGGTTTGACGGGGATAATCAGAAGAAGTGCTTCGGTAAAAACGGACAAGGCTATATGCAGTTAACAAGGGCTCCTATTCAGGATTTTCTTGGTGCTGCAACCCTTCCCGGGAAGGGTTGTCCTGACGGGAAATGGTTATCAAACAAGACTGAACAGTTCGGGTACGAGTTCAGAGAATTGCTGATTAGCCGCGGGTTTAATCCTGACGGTGCGAAAACCGCCAAGGAAAAACATAAACTGACCGAAGATATATTTAAATATCTCCATTCTTCACCCGGAAATCAGGATATGGAGTTTAATATCCGCATGGGCACTCTTGTTCTCCGATATAATGCAAACAGGCAGAACGGCAATATTTCAAAGACGGCGAGGGCATATAACGGTTCTCCCGAACATAGGGATAAATATGCGGCAAATGTAAGCGAGTACTTTAAGGCATTAGCAAATTTATATGCTAATAATACAACATATAAAAAATACGCTTCTTTATATGAGAATTCCACACTTAATGCTTAATTTTTGTTGACATTTAACCCTGTTAAAAGTACAATATACTTGTGATTTGGGACAATTAGGAAGGTGGAGAAGGTGTATTATGGAATCTAGGAATAGTCACATTTTATCTTTTTTGGAAAATAAGACGGCAGATTATGCCGACAGAATTGCCGTAGGTATGAAGAGTTCTTACGGCTGGTCGGAAATGACATATAAGGGTGTCGGCCTGCTTTCAAGAAAAATCGGCCGTTATTTGATAGAAGATTTGGAGATTAAAAAAGGCGAATGCCTGGCAATATTGTCCGAGTCAAAACCTGAATATGCACCATGCGTGTTTGCATCGGTTTTAACGGGTACTGTAACAGTTCCTCTTGATATTAAATTATCTAAATATGAACTTAAATCAATACTTTC
>DBYM01000024.1:33766-46575 GCA_002309875.1 Cyanobacteria bacterium UBA1186 | reverse complement strand
AGCAATACAAAGCCCGATCTGTTTTCATAAGATGATACCAGTGCTCTTGTAAGCATTGGAACTGCAAATATTACTGACAGGGTTGAGGTAACGTCTCTCAGCAATATTTCATAAAGTTCGGTTAAGTCTTTCTTACCGTCCTCATCTTTCTGTGCACGGGCAACAGCCCTTGCTCCTCTCGGAACTAAAAGTCCGAAGCCGGAGAGGCCGACCATTAATGTGTTGGTAAAATTATGTCCGTTGTATTCAAGTTCAGAAGACCATTTTTCAGGAACCTTTTCCGTGAATTTTTTACCAATTCGTTCAAGCAATGATGCTTTTGGCGCTGCAGCCTTAAATGAAACTTCATTATTCTCTGAATTACTTTCTTCAAGAGCCAATCTTTCCATTTCTTTTAATTCCATAGCGGTACGTGCGCCCGGAGCAATATCATTTCGTGCATAAATCTTCGGTAATACTGACATTACGCCTAATGTTGCCAATAAAGTGCCAACATTTGTGACAATACGTTTGCCTATCGAACGATTTTTAAGTGCTTCCGCAGCATTTTCATCAAGTATTGCAAGATTGTCGCCAAGTTTTAATATGTCGTCGCTGTACTTGACCATGCCATCTATTGCTTCTTTTATTCCGAATTCTTTACCGTCAACCTTAACTCTTTCCAATGAATGCAGGTTACTTGAGGTTGAATATCTCAAATCATTGATTTTATTGATGATATTCTGCATATGCTCGTTCTTATATTGACCTCTTTTGCGGAATTTATTTGATTCAGCGGGAATATTAAGGTACTTGTTTATTTCATCGAGAATATATTTCAAATCCTTCTTGCTGTAATTACCTTCTCCGAGTGAATCTTTTAATATTTTCTCCATGTTTGATTTAAAGTACTCACTTTGGAACTTCTGCTTATCCTTCAGTAATCCCCTGTTGAATTCAGGCTTTGCAATAAGTTCTTTCAGGCTGTTCCCAAACCTTTTAATGAGTTGCGAATTTACACTTGTACTTTTGCCGAATTTTGCCGCAAAGAAGAGCATGAGAGGAGCCATGGACATCATTAAAGGCCCTGTCAAACCTTCTCTTCCGAGAACTTCAAACCCTTCCTGAGTGTTGATTTTGCCCGTAACCTCTTTATCTCTCAAAAATCCTGTTATGACTCTTGGTGTCGTCATTCCAAGTCCGTCCTGAATAAGGAATGATGTCAAAAAACCGCCATTTTGGATAGCCTGCATTGTGCCGCCCGCAAGGTTAAGTAAGCCCGATTTAAAATTCGGGTTTTTACGCGCAGAAGTGTTCAACGCTACGTTGTTGTTTTGTGAACATTCTTGTACTTTCAACGACACCAATCCTTATTTATGTATTTACCAACACATTTATATTAAGTATTTTGATTTTTGATATTTGCTATATTGTTACAATTTTCGGCAATATTGTTACAATTATTTTACGATTAAGTGTAATTATTATACTTATTTTTTGAGAAAAAAACAAGGATTTTAAAGCAATATTTACAAAAGTACACCGTTTTAAACTACGCACGAGCATGCTTTTAGTTGATTTAAGCCCTAAAAAAAAGAGTCAAAATTGACTCTAAAAACTTAATGTGTGTGAAGTGTAGTATAATGAAATGATATATTATGAAAGATTTTACCTAATATCCCTGTCATATATAAAAAGTATTTTTGCCCAATATAATTGCCTGTTTTGGGTGTTTTAATTTACAATTCTTAACAATAATTGCTTTTTTGTAAAAAAGTATTAAACAAATACTAAGTCAGAGAGGTAATGGAATGTTTTTAACTAATTTATTCAATCTTAAAAAGCAATGCTTTCACGACAAAATAACTCCGGATATGGAATTCGGCTACTGCCCGGACTGCGGAAAACCAATCCGCAATGAATGGTACATAACACGTTGTGCCTGCTGCGGAGTTAAAATGAAAGCAATGGTCGCAAAAGGGGAAATACGTCCGCAAAATCACTATTGTACAAATTGCGGCTCTGATGAATATATTGTAGAAAAACTTCCGGGAATAAACTTTATTGATATAAACTTTGCAGCATTAATCAAACAGGAGGTTATAGAAGATATCCGACCGAGAACTACAACCCAGTGCTGGCAAGAAAAAACGCCCGCGCAACCCAAATTGCTAATACAATTCCAATAATGTCGGCAATTACCCCTGTCAGGAGCGCATATCTGAATTTTTTTATCCCTACTGAACCAAAATATACCGATAAAACATAGAACGTTGTTTCCGA
Source organism: Cyanobacteria bacterium UBA1186 (assembly GCA_002309875.1). Classification (GTDB taxonomy): domain Bacteria; phylum Cyanobacteriota; class Vampirovibrionia; order Gastranaerophilales; family Gastranaerophilaceae; genus CAG-196. Next base: position 44,313 of record DBYM01000024.1, on the reverse strand, counting down.
ACTGCCTACCATTATTGCAGCCATCAGGGTAACAAACGAGTCCGCCCCGTGTTTTGCCGCTAATTCCGAAAACAGACCGAGTGTTGCCGAGCCTGATAAAGAGCGTGTAAACATAATAGGAACAATATCTGCCGATACAGAAAATTTATCAAGAACGAAACTGAACACTGATGCAATCCAATCCATTGCTCCTGATGCTCTGAACATAGAAACTGCAACAATTAGCGCCACAAGATAAGGAATTATAGAGATTGAGACCTTAAACCCGTCCCTTGCACCTTCTACAAATTCTTCATAAACAGGTACTTTTTTAATAACACCTGCTGCGAGTATAACTAAAATCATTACGGGGAGAATGCCCACTGATATTTTTTCTAGCATTTATCCCTCCATAATTTTCTTAAAATCAATGTAACAATTATCGCAGAAATGAAGGCAAGAGTTGTAACAATCAGAGTCGGTAAAACAATTATGGTCGGATTTTTGGCGCCTAATCCCGCAAGTATTGCAATTACTGTTGCGGGAATAATCTGAAATCCTGCAGTATTCATACCTAAAAACATACACATACTGTCGGTTGCTTTATCCTTGTCGGTATTATCCTCCTGCAATTCTTTCATAACTTTTAAGCCGATAGGCGTAGCCGCATTAGTTAAGCCAAGAGCATTTGCACTCAGACTCATAGTAATATCGCCCAATGCAGGAGAATCCTTCTTAATATCTTTAAAAAGCGGCTTTAGAAGCGGATAAATAAGTTTTGAAACGAACTGAATAAGCCCTGATTTCTCCGCTATACGCATTATACCAAGCCAAAATGCCATTATACCGATTAAAGAAAGGGCTATTTTTACGGCAAGTTCACAACTTTGGAACATCGAATTTACGACTGCGTCGATTTTCCCGAACATAAAACCAAAGATTATTGATATTGCTATCAGTATGAAAAAAACATAATTCATAAATCAATATTAAGAAAAAATTTTATATTTGTCACTATTTTTGTCTTTATTATATAATAATCTATGAATGTATTATTGTACGATTATGGGATAGATTTTTATGGCAGATATTGAAAATTCTACTGAATTGAACTCCGGAATGACTACGGATATTAACGAGAACTTTAACACCATTAAAACACTGCTGAACTCAATCAGAGCGCAGGGAGTTTTGAATACTTCAGATGTTGACAGGTTATTAACAGGTATTAATACAAAACTTGAAAAAATCAATACGGAAGAAGACATTGACCTTATCAAAGTTTTTCTCTCCGAATTAAAACAAAATCTTGATGAGAGACACGGGGTGCTTTTATCAAAATTTGGTGCAATTGAATCTCTTTTTTCAAACCTGCTGAAAAACAGCGGAGAATTACCAAAATCTGCAGAAATTAAAGAACTTTTTGATATAGTTGCTACAAACTTAACCGTATTCTCAAAGGAAGTCGTTACACAGAAAGAAACTCTTGATAATATTGCATTAAGATTGGAAGCAATGCGTTCCGACGATTCTGACAAGAAAGACATAATCAAGAATATTACACTCTTAAAACCTGATCTGGAACGCTTAAGCAATGGCTTTGATTCTATAGTAATCAGCCTGAACGACAATTTCAAAACTATCATTAAGACAATTACGTCTATTGATAAAACTGAGTATCTTGATAAGTTCTCAGGTACATTATCAAACATTGAAATGTCATCAAATACGGTTTTATCGGCATTACAAATGCTTGATAAGAAAACCGAACAACTTGATGATTCGCTCAAGAATGTGCTTTCAAAAGAGGACATTACATCAACAAATCAAAAGATCTTTGAATTAACGGCACAATCGGAAGAAATTGCCACATCTGTATCCGATTTAAGCGAAAAATATCAAAGAGTAGAAACGCTTGCGGATAAAATCGACGCCTCAGTCAATATTATTGCGAGTTTGAAGACCTTCCTTGAAGATACTGATGATAAAAACACACAACTTGTTTTAGATGAATTGAAAATATTAGAAGAAGGGATTAACAAAATCAATTCCGATTCAAAGTTTGATGAATTTAAAACATCACTGGAATCTATACTTAAAAATCTGACCGAAGGCTCTGAAACCTTAAGCACAAACCTAAACGCATCTAATGAAGAAATCAAGAACATTGTTTCAATGATTAATGCTCTTGATATAAACGTTAATTTTAAAGAACTGAAGACCACAATAACAGACGCCGAAACAAATGTTAAATCAAGCATTTCAGAAGCGGCAGAAAAAATTAATACACTTAACGATGCGAATATTACAAGAGTTTTAAACGACATTTCGTCAAGTGCGGATTCACTAAATAACAGGATTAATAAGACACAAACGGAAATATCAGCATTATGCGAAAAAAGTTTTGGTTCTGTTTTGGTAAACATTTCGGAACTCAAAAACGTGGTCTCACAAATAGATGAAAATTCAGTATCCGCAAATAACGCAATTTTCTCGAGCATAACGGACAGACTGTCCGCTTATGAAAATATGCTGAAATCTTCGCTGGACAACCAGGAATATTCAATATCGAATTCCTCAAGCAAACTTGTTGAAAAGGTTGAAGAAATCAAGAATGTTTCAAATGTACTTGAATACAAAATGGATTCTTCCGTTGTTGAAGTAGGAAATGTAAAAAAAGAATTTGAAGAACTTAAATCAGCAGTCCAGGACGTTCTTGCGCTTGATTTTGTAACAACTGTCAAAGACCTTAGAGTTGATTTATATGCTTCAAAGCAGGAAATTACGACTGCTCTTGAAACTTCAACAACCGATGTTTCCGAAAAGGTAACAAAAGACCTATATGACAAATATGAACTTATAATCAAGAAATTTGACATTGTTGAAGATGAACTCAAAAAGGCTCAGGCAAGTGCTTTGGCAGAAATCAGACCAATCTTAGACAATATTTCGTCTTCAATAATTGATACATTGACCTATATAAGCGAAATTAAATCGGGAAATGATGATGCAATAGACACAAAAATCGACGATGTGGCAAGAACGGTAAAAGAAGCAAACATGAGTTATGTCGAAAGCGTCAGAGACATAGTAAACGTTATAAAAGTTCAGGTAGATGAAAGTCTGAAAAAGTTTGATGAAGAAAATTCAAGCAACTTTGAAAAACTGATTATATCAACAACCGAAAACACAAATGAAATAAAGAATGATATAAAATATTCATATTCAAAACTTCTGGAAATTCAGGATTTATATAATGAATTAAAACAGTCAGTCGGATCAAGCAACGAAAATACAAATGACAAATTCGAAGGTATATTAAGTGCAACCGGCGATTTAAAATCCGATTTTGAATCAAAATTATCAGGCTTTAAAATTGCATTGCTTGATAAGGTTTCTGAGTTCAAACAGGATGTGAGCAAGCAAAGCAAAAGCGACATTGAAAATTTAACAACATCAGTAAACTCTTTGAATAAAACGAATATTGATGCAATAAAGAGTGTAATCGATGAACTCGGAACACAAATCAACGAATTGTCGGCAGAATCTACAAAGACAAGAGCCAATGCACTTGCCAAAATACTTGATAACTTCGTTGCAATTAAAGATTTCTCAACCTCACTGAACGACAAATATGCAGAAACAGTAACTCAAAAAGTTAACGAATTAACAGAAAACTTTAACTCGGTAAAAGCAATACTCAACAAAGTAGATGAGAATGTTGACGGAGATATGACGCGTCAACTCTCTATTATTGAGAGCAACTTTGAAACCTTAGTTTCGCAAATAACAATTCTGTTTGAAAAGACAAATAACAGTATGTCTGAAAAAATCAACGAAGAATTCAGTGATGTTTCTGACAAAATGCAGGAAATATTAACAGAAAAACTCGAAACTTATAAATATAAGATAGAAGAGTCTTTTGACAACCTGCAACAAAAAGCGCAGGCTCAAACGGATTACCTGCAAGACAGAATTTCAAACCTGAATACGGTATTGAAATCAATTTGGGACGAACAAACCGAGGATAACCTTAAGGAAATCGAAAAAATTTCCGAGAAACTGCAGGGAATTCTCGATGAAAAACTTGAAATAAGCCAAAACGATTACATAGCATTAAAGGAACGATTAAATGTTCTTGTTGAAGATATATCAGGCGAAAATAAAAGACTGACTCAAGACCTGAAACTTCAACTTGACGAAATTGTACAATACATAAATTCGGTACTTGATGTTCAGGCTCAGGATATGTCAGGCTTCCAAAACGATATTAAAACAACTATCGATAACAGAGCGGAAGAACTGAGGAACATCGCTCTTGAAGGTAAACAACAATTGGCTGAAGTAGAAAACTCCGTATCGGAAAAACTTGGCGCAATCAGAGCACAGCATGCAGAATTATCCGCAAATCAAACAGGAACAATAGAAAAGTATGCTGAAGAAATTAAACAACAACTGGAATATCAGGCTCAGGCCGTAGAAACAGGCAAAAATGCTATTACTCAGGCCTTAAAACAGGAATTAAAAATTATTTCCGGCGACATTGAAAAAGAAACAGATGCAGTTATAGCAGAAGTTATTGAGCAGTTTGATATAATTAAAACCTCAAATGCCGACGACATTATTGCTCTGTCAACAAAGATGGAGGATATTGTAAGTTCTCAAATTTATGACAATATTGAGGATTTAAAGGCATATCTTGACATTAAAACAGATGATTCTGCAATTATAGAAAAACTGGACAATTTGAAAAACACTTTGGTGTCTTCATTCGAAAACCTTGTTCTAAATGTTGACAAAATGCTTGATTCAGGGGTATTTAACTCCGCAATGGCTGATTTCAGAGTCGCAAATGAACTTCTTGTAAATTCGGCTATTGATAATATGAATGACAAGATAGAATCGTTTGTTAATGAGAATTTAAAAACCATAGCAGGCGTGCTGACAGCCGATACACAAAAAGTAGAAGAAAAACTCTCATTGTTTGATAAGAAATTTGTTGATACGATTACGGACAAATTTGAAGAAATCAAAATAATTTCAAATAAAACGGATAATTCGTTTGAAGAGATAAAGAGATTTATAGGTGATATAATATCTGATTTTGAAGGAGTTAAAGATACTCTGTCAGATAAGATTGATACACTGACCTCTACAATCGAAGTTACAAGTGAGCAAACGAATAAAGAACTCAGAAATTTAAATGACTGCTTTGAAAATCTGCGTTCACAGATATCAAGCAAATCCTTCGACGAGGCATTCCAGTCTTCTATTAACAAACAGATAAGCAATTTGGAAGATTTGGTAAATGAACAACTCGGCTATATCGAAGATATTAATGATTTGTGCGGTGCAAACCTTCCTGATGTTGCTGAATTGAATTCAATGGTCAAAGGCTCCGTTATTTCTTCATTAGATAAAATTACTGATAAGTTAGACTCACAAAATATTGAGGATAACATTAAACAGGCTAAAACTGAAATAATTACGCAAATTCTGAATGTGTTTAATCAAATTTCATTTGCGGCCGAACAGGAAGAAATACTTGACTTTATACAGGAAAAACATGATGAGTTAATCAATGTACTCAGCAGAATTGTTTCCTCAACGGATAAGATTAATACCATTAAAAATGATATTGCACTCATTAATGATAAGATTAATTCAATAATTTCGGCTGAAGGAGATGTAGATTACATATACAGCCTACAAGATTTGGAATCGGATATCGCAAACCTGCGTGTAATATTGAATGAAATGAAAGAACACGCAGAGAGCCAGGAGTTCGAGGAACTTGTTTCATCAACAAATGATATATATAATCTTGTAGAATCAATTAAAACAGACCTGCCGACAAGACAAGACTTCAATGAAATGGCAGAAGATATTGTAAGTATCAGCAGCAGAACAAATAAATTATTATTGTCTTCAGATGAGTCTTATAAAATGCTTCAGGATAATCTTCAGGACTTCAAACTTGTTATAGACGATATCGACGAGAGAACAAAGAATTTCGCAAAAGAATCCGGCATGGACAGAATCGACTCAAAACTTAATGCCCTGAATACAATGATGGTTAACGGTTCAAAAACAAATCAGGTATTCAATCAGGTATTTGAATATCTTGCAGAATGGGTAGATAATGCGGGGAGCCAAATTAATGCCATTGCCGATAAAGTTGTCTCTCTTGAGGATATTGGGCAGATCAAAGATATGCTGGTTGGCCTTAAATCTGATGCGGAAGACAACTCTACAAATGATGAAATGGTAGAAGCTCTCGGAACGGTATTTGATAAGCAAAACAAGAAAATGGCTGCTATGGAGAAGAAACTTGATAAATTAATTGTTGATAATAACGTAATCAAGAATAACAGCCAACTTGATATTTCTCCGGTAGAAGATACACTTAACAAATTCCTTGTTTCTATGGAAGAAAAATTTGCGGCACAGCAGGACAAAATAAGTTCTCTGGAAGCAAAACTCGGAAGTGTAATGAAATACATTGATGAAAAAGCAACCACCCAACTTTCAAAAAAAGTTGGCGGTATGGACAGACAAATAGCAAAATTGAACAAAAGTATCGAAAAAATCGCATCACATGTTGCTGAAAAATAATATAGACGAAATTAAAAATATACTGAATAGCAATAGCATTCTGACTTCAGAGGAAGAATGTTATTGTTATGCAACTGATGCTATAAACTTTGATGGTAAACAAAAAACTCCTGATATTGTAGTTTTTGCAGAAAACATTAGTGATGTCCAAAAAATTGTTAAATATGCAAATGATAATAAGATTCCGATAATATCACGCGGAGCGGGTACCAATATGGTTGGAGCATGCACCTGTTCGCAAGGCGGAATAATACTTAATTTTTCCAAAATGAACAAAATAATCGACCTTGATGCAGAAAGCATGACAATAAAGGTTGAGCCGGGAGTGCTGTTGGGCGATATCAAGGCTTTGGCATCAGCCGCAGGGTTGTTTTTCCCGCCTGACCCTTCAAACTATAATGTTTCAACTATTGCAGGTGCAATCTCGCAATCTTCGGGCGGAGCATTATCATTTAAGTATGGAACAATTAAGGACTACGTTTTATCCCTTAAAATCGTGACAGCAACGGGCGAAATAGTAACACTAGGACATGGCGTTACAAAAGATTCAACGGGATATCATCTGACACAACTGATGGTAGGAAGCGAGGGAACTCTCGGAATAATAGTAGAAGCAACCTTAAAACTTATACCAAAACCTCAGTGCAATAACGTAATTGTTGCTTACTTCAACAGTATTGATATGGCAGTCAGCACTGTTAATTCGGTAACGTCATCGGGCATTTTCCCTGCCGCAATAGAATTTATGGACAAAAATGCGGTCATTACGGTCGAAAGTTATATACCGTCAAAATTTAAAACAGATTATGAGTGTGTAATCCTGATTGAACTCGATGGCGATAAGAAATCGATTGAATTACAAACCCAGACTATTGCAGAAATTCTGGGAAAAAGCGGTGCTTCAAAAATATATGTACCTCCGACAAAAAACGATTATGACAGGATTTGGAAAGCACGTCAATCTTCATTTGCTGCAGCAACAAGGCTTGCTCCTGATGTTATTTCCGACGACATAATTGTTCCGAGAAAAAATCTCGGCGAAATGGTGAAAAAATGTAATGATATTAGCCGTAAATATAACCTGAAAATGTGTCTTGTAGGCCATATAGGCGACGGTAATCTTCACCCGCAAATTGTATTTAACGCAGAGAACGACGACGAATTCAAAAATTATATAAATGCACGTGACGAAATATATAAATGTTGCGCAGATTTAAACGGAACGATTTCGGCAGAGCACGGTATAGGGTTGGAAAAGCGACCATACTTATACAGTTTTGCAGATAAAGGTGCCATTAATTATATGAAGTCAATTAAACAGATTTTTGACCCGAATAACATATTAAACCCTGATAAAATTTTTAAAACAGATAAGGAGTAGTTATGGATATTATAGTAATTTATTGTACAGTACCTGACAAAAAAATCGCTAAAGACATCACAAAAGTTTTGATGAAACATCATTTGGCAGCCTGTGTTTCAATGATTGAGAATGTTAAATCAACTTTTTCTTGGGAAGGTGAAATCTGCGAAGAAAAAGAGGTTTTGCTCATGATTAAAACCCGCCGGGCAAATTACGGGAAAGTAAAACTTGTAATTGAAGATTTGCACACATACGCAGTTCCTGAAATCATTGCACTGCCGATAGTTGACTGTTCGGAAGATTATCTGAAATGGCTTGTACACGAAACAGAATAGCGGATTATATAGCCTCGCTCGGAGTTGATGTCAGTCTCGGGAAGACAAAAGCCCGCGGAAACAAAGGCTTATTTAAAGCAGGCCACGATAGATATAAAATTTTTGTGACAAAAGGTTTATCGGAAGAAGAAACAAACAGAGTCTTGGCGCATGAATTTATGCACTACGTACATTTTTGTTATGATAGAACGCTTAAAAAAATGGATTTTATCTTCCCGAATTATAATAATGCACTGTTGGAAGAACTTATTTCTCTGACAGTAGAGGATATTCCAAAAGAAAATATTGCACCGTTATTTAACACCAAAAAAGAATTAAAAAATGAAATTAACGGACTTTACCTGAAACTCAAGAATAATTACCCCGAAATTAAACTTAGTGAGCCATGCAAAAAAATAGAGAACAAACTCAGAATGTCTAATTTTAAGTATTTGCTTAAACATGACCACGTAAAAGTTCTTGACGGTTTTACAACAAAACTTTATACGATAGATAAACTTGAGGAGTATAACCTTGAAAATGATGTTGCCAACTACATCAGGCTGAAATCAAAACAACGCTCTTTAAAAAGAATTAGTTCGAAAATATCACGGTTAAATAAATATTACAATAATCCGTCAGAACTTTTGGCCAGAGCATTTGTTCTGTATTTATTTGAGCCGGTAAAAACGCGGAAATGCGCGCCTCTCTTTTATAATTCGTTTAAATCAGCATTAGGAACCAATAAAATACCCGCCATTACAAATTTTGTAAATAATTTTACATTTAATAAATTTTAATGTAAAATATCAAAGAGAGTTATGGCAATACAGATACAAAGTAATAAATCGAGAAAAGAAGACTTAAAACTGCTTGCATGCATAATTGCGGGCTTCTTGTTTGTTGTATGGTTATGCACACCTCCGGGCAATAAATTTGCTCAGATGTGCCTTTGGGGAAATCATACAAAAATGTTTATAGCAAGTATTGTGAATCCTGACGCAACAACTGAGTACGTATTTCACAGAAAAAATGCAATGTATCTTGTTGACATGAAAATGTACAAAAATGCATTAATAGAATTGGATAAAGCCTTGGGCTCTTTACCTCCTTATGCTGCCGATAATGCACTTTATGGCTTATACAGAGACAGAGGACGTCTGAAAATGTATTTAGGCGACTACAAGGGTGCGGTAGATGATTTTCTGAGAATTCCGGACCCGAGTATGGACGATGCCTTAAATACTGCGTTATGCTTTAAAAATATCGGCAACAATAAAAGTGCTTTGACATACTGTAATACTGTCGTAAATATGGACGCTAAGTCTTATGCAGGGTTTGCATGCATTGCAGATGTTTATGCAGGTGTAGGCAAGTATGACACTGCAGTAAGGGTATTTGACCTGCTGATCGACCGTTCACCGACCTGGCCTAAATATTACGTCGAAAGAGCAAATTACAAGAAAGCATTGGGCGACAGAAAAGGTTATGAGGCTGATATCGCCAAAGCAAAAGAATTATCTCCTGTCGTTGATGAAGAATATTCAATAATAAAAGACGTACTTTATCCCAAAACATTTAAACTTGACTGTCAATAATGTAAATCTTTATATTAACTTTACACACTGACGCCGTTTTTGTTCTAAAATGTAAGTATTATTGATTAGAGGTACATTCATGCGACATTCTGAATATTCCGCAATAATAGTGGGCAGCGGAGCAGCAGGCCTTTATGCGGCACTGAGGCTTTCCCGTAATATTAAACTGCCTGACGGAATATTACTTATAACCAAGTCCGAAGCAGGTGAAAGCAATTCAAAATATGCCCAGGGCGGGATTGTAGGGGTATTAAAGACAAACCATAACGACAATACCGAAAAACATATAAACGACACCCTGAACGCAGGCGCCGGCTTAAATAATCCTGATGTAGTCAGGTATATTTCAGAGATATCCGATGAAGTTATAAATGATTTAATAAACTACGGTGTAAATTTTGACAAAGATAAAAACGGTAGCCTGACATTTACTATGGAAGCGGCACACAGTTGCAGAAGAATATTACATTCGGGCGGAGATGCGACAGGAAAAAATATTACAGAAGCACTCCTTAAGAGAGTAAAAGAAGATAAAAATATTACAATCGCCGAGAACTGCATGGCGGTTGAGTTATTGATAAATTCTCATAATGAGTGTAAAGGCCTAATTCTGTATAACGAATTAACCAATGAGCACGAAGTTATATATTCAAATGCGACCATATTGGCAACAGGCGG
>DBYM01000024.1:27745-33614 GCA_002309875.1 Cyanobacteria bacterium UBA1186 | reverse complement strand
GAAGGCGCAAAATTGGTTGATGAAACAGGACATGAATTTATGTCGAAATACCACGATAAAAGAGAACTCGCGCCAAGAGATATTGTAACTAGAGCGATTTATAACGAAATGCAAAACAAGCATTCTTCAAATATGTTTTTAAATGCCTCAATAATCGATAAACAAAAACTTCTGATGAGATTCCCGACAATATCGGAACATTGTCTTAAAAGCGGAATAGACATAACCTCTTCCCCGATTCCGATTGCACCTGCCGCACACTATTTCATGGGCGGTATTAAGGCTGAAGTTAACGGAAAAACATCAATTAAAAATTTGTATGCCATAGGAGAAACGGCTTCGACGGGACTGCACGGAGCAAACAGATTGGCAAGCAATTCCCTTTTGGAATGTGTAGCCTGCGCTTACGAACTCGCTGACTACTTATCATTTGCAAATCTTGAAACTCCTAATATTATTGACGATAGAATAATGAACACGATAAATCTATATTCAAATCCCATATCGGATTGTGATTATGATATAAAAACATTAAAGGACAACCTGAAATCCCTTATGTGGGATAGCGCGGGAATTATCAGGTGTGAAGATAAACTGCTTAAGGCACTTGATAAATTAAACATTATGAACAGAGATTTCAGAAGAGAACGCAAATGCCGCAATACTGACGAATACGAATACAGAAATATGTTAACGATAGCACAACTGATTGTTACTGCGGCACTTGAAAGAAAAGAATCCAGAGGCGCTCATTCACGTTCCGATTATACTAATATTTCAGAAATAGCAACGCACTCAACTTCATCAATTAAAAATGCAAAGGAGTTCTCTTATGCTTGATAAATATTTAATCGAAGACCATATTAAACAAGCTTTAAAAGAAGATATCGGTTTTGGAGATATAACAACAGAATATTTAATGCCTTCTGAACAAAATTTGAATTGCGAACTTAAATCAAGAGAGCAAGGAATATTCTGCGGTAAAGATGTTTTTACCACTGTATTTGAAACTCTTTCAGGGAAAATTAATATTGAATTTTTAAAAAATGACGGGGATTCTTTAGAAAAAGGTGACGTTATAGCAAAAATTGAAGGCCCCGCAAAATACATTTTGCTTGGCGAAAGAACCGCATTAAATTACGTTCAAAGAATGAGCGGAATTGCGACAGAAACAAATAAATACGTTAAGAAAATTGAAAAATATAAAGCAAAAATTGCTGATACAAGAAAAACAACACCTCTGTTCAGAGTTTTTGAAAAGTATTCCGTCAAAACAGGCGGAGGAAACCTTCACCGCTATAATTTGTCAGACTGCGCAATGATAAAGGACAATCACATTGTTGCCGCAGGCGGAGTCACCGCTGCTGTTAATACGTTAAAAAAACATATATCACACGCACACAAAATTGAAGTTGAGTGCGACACAAAATCACAGGTAATAGAGGCATTGAGTTGCGGAGCAGATATAATAATGCTCGACAATATGTCTTGTGAAGAAATGCAGGAATGCGTTAAAATAATCAACGGTAAGGCCATTGCAGAAGCAAGCGGAAATGTAACACTCGAAACAGTTGAAAGCATTGCTCAAACAGGTGTTGATATTATATCAACAAGTGCAATAGTCGCTAAGGCTATGCCTTTGGACTTGGGCCTTGATTGCAAATAATAATACCTCCTTGTAGCTCAGTCGGATAGAGCGCGGGTCTCCGAAGCCCGAGGTCATGGGTTCAACTCCCGTCAAGGAGGTTTTATCAATATATTGAACAAGTTAATCAAAAATGTTATACTGATTAGGAAATTAATTTGAATAGGACAGGAAGATTAGTGGGCTTCTTTGACGATATAAAAAATATTAAAAACCAAATCAACAAGATAGAAACGACTGTTTATCAGGGAAACAGGTCTTTATTGGAAGTTTATGAGTTAAATGCGAAGTTGGAAGCGGAAATTGCAGCGAGAACAACAGAACTCGAAACTGCCAATAAGCAGATGCTCACATTACACCATATCCTTGATATGATGAATTCTTCAAGGCCGCTATCTAGTGTATTGAATGCGATTACAAGAAGCCTTCAGGGTGAACTCGGGTATCTTGGCAGTTGCATTGCAAAAAAAATGGTTGATAATAACGGGGAATACATTCAACTCGTTGCAGCCTCAGGTGACTTATTCGGCGATATATTTGCCAAGAATTTTAACTGCGAGTTCTCTGATTACAGATTTAAAATTCCGCAGGCCGAAAACCTGATTAATGCAATTGAATCAAGCAGTATATACAGCGCAACAAATATTGCCGATTTTATAAAAGAAGCCTCCCCGACAATATCGGAAGATTCCATAAAAGAAGCCTTAAAAGGACTAAAAATCGAATCATATATAGTAATCCCCCTTACATATAAACAACTTCAGTTTGGCTCGCTTGTTGTATTTTCATCAAGAGAAGATGCCACATCTAACGAATTAAACTTTTTAAACCTTTTTGCAAGACAAATTGAAATTGCAATTACAATAGCCGATCTGTTTGAAGCAGTTAAGGCACAGGCTGTTACTGACAGTATGACGGGTTTGTACAACAGAAGATATTTCGAAGAATTCATAAAAAAAGAAGCCATACGTTCAAAAAGACAAAAACAAAAATTCACAGTCATAGGGATAGACCTTGACCACCTGAAAAAAATTAATGACCAATACGGGCATAATTACGGAGATATCGCAATCAAGGCAATCGCAGAAGTGCTTAAAAACAGTTGCCGCTCTATTGATATTGCGGCAAGAATGGGCGGCGAAGAATTCAATGTAATCCTCTCGGGTGTTGATTCTCAGGGGGGTATGGTTTTTGCGGAAAGAATACGAACAATGATTTCAGAAGTTACTCTGGAAAAAATCGGTAAAATCACTGCCAGTGTCGGAGTAGCAACATATATTGAGCACTCGGAAGATATTGATGAACTGCTTGAACTTGTTGACCATGCAATGTATGAATCTAAACGCAACGGCAGAAACAGAACAACACTTGCAAAGCCGATAAGCGAGACCTCATGGCAGGAAGTTGCTATTGATACGTTTGTTGATATACTTTCAAAACACAGAATCCCAATAGACAACAGAACTTCACGCCTTTTAAATAAAAAACTTCAGGAAATGAACATTAACAACGAAATCCTATACCAAGTTTCCGATACGTTGGTTTCTACGTATAACCCCGAAAATGAAATGGGCATAACAAAGAAGAAGGTTTTATTGGCGACATTGTTGGCAAAACGTTTTGAACTCGACAAAGAACGACTTGATAAACTTAAAATCGCAATCTTGTTATATGACATCGGAAACACCTTAATTCCTAAGGAACTTCTGTCTAAAAAAGAAAAATTGAGTGAAGATGATAAAATTACCATTAAAAAGCACCCTGTTATTGCCGCAAGAGAAATTCTTGAGCCAATAACACCTATTACAGATATTATTCCGATTATTGAAAAACATCATGAAAACTGGAACGGAACAGGATACCCGAATAAAATAGCGGGAGATAGTATTCCTATTGAATCTCAAATAATTTTAATTGTTGACTCATACTTTGCTTTGCTCGAAAATCGCCCGTACAGAAAGGCTATGACTAAAAATAAAGCAATAAACATAATTATGTCCGAAGCAGGTACAAAATGGAGTGAAAAACTTGCCGGAGAATTTATGTCCGTAATGAAGGAAGACTGGACTGACTAATGATAGAATTGTTAATACTTTATACATTAAATAAAAGCGTATCAACAATGTATGGTATTTCTAAGAGCATACGGTCATCATTGTCAGCACTGACTACCCCAAGCATCGGTACTATAAAACCCGCCCTCGACAGGCTGGTTACTGCAGGATTTATTAAATTCCAAAAGACAATGTCAAAAGGCGGCCGCCCTTCTAATTTCTATTCAATAACGGATTTAGGACGTAGTGAACTAAAGAAAATATTGTTAGCACCTGTTCAGGATAATCCTATTCAATTTCTTGCAACAGCAAGGGTGAAGTTATATTGTGCGGATATATTGGATTCAGACGAAACCCTTGAACTTATTAAAACATTAAAGTCACAAACTAATATACTGTATTCTAAAGCCAAACAGTCTGCAGAAAAGGCCGAAGGTGATTTCTATTCGGAATTGGTACTTGATAACCTCGGCTGTGAATACAAAAATTTTATTTCCTTATTGGAAGGAGTTGAACGTGCCTGCAAAAATTAGCGGAGTACTCAAAGGCTCTATTGCGGAAGAGTTAAATATCAAAGCAGGAGATACCCTTATATCAATCGACAACCAAACTCCGCAGGATATGATTGATTATAATTTCTTATGCAAGAATGAATTTATAACCGTAGAAATCCAAAATAAAAACGGAGATATAGAAGTAATAGAACTCGAGAAGGATTTTGATGAAGATTTGGGCATAATATTTGAGTCGGCAGTATTCGACAAAGTAAAACCCTGCCTGAATAATTGCATATTCTGCTTTGTTTCTCAACAACCCAAAGGACTGCGTGACACATTATATGTAAAAGACGATGATTACAGGCTGTCATACCTGCAGGGAACATATATAACCACAACAAATCTTACTCAGGAAGATAAAGACCGAATTGCACGAATGCATCTCGGGCCCTTCTATATATCTGTTCATACAACGAACCCGGAACTGCGTGTTAAAATGCTTAAAAACCCAAATGCGGCAAAAATAATGGAAAATTTAACATGGTTTAAAGAACATGAAATTCCGTTTCATGCACAAATTGTACTTTGTCCCGGATATAATGACGGCGCCGAATTGGAAAGGACCCTAAAAGATTTGGATACAATGGGGGAATTCCTTTTATCGGTAGCCATTGTTCCTGTTGGAGTTACAAAATTCAGAGAGAAAAAATTAAAAACGGTAACGAAGAAAATTGCATCAGAAACAATCTCAATAGCAAGCAAATACAAAAGGACGTACTGTTCCGATGAATTTTTCATAAAAGCAGGCCTTGGAATTCCTGCCGCAGAATATTACGGCAATTTCTCACAACTTGATGACGGAGTAGGCTCCCTTCGGTCATTAGTTGATGATTTCGATTCTTTTGAACTGCCTGAAGAAATTAAGAAACCTCTGACACTATGTTTTGCCTGCTCGGTTGCGGCAGAATCGGCTTTCAGATATATTTCCGAAAAATTGAATAAGGTCAGGAACCTCAATGCCACCGTAAAACCTGTAAAATCTACTTATTGGGGAGAAAAAATTTCCGTGGCCGGACTAATCACCTCGGAAGATTTAATAAATTCAACAAAAGATATTGACGCTGATTATATAATAATCCCCGGGATAATGCTCAAACCGTATTCGGAATTATTTCTTGACGGAAACTCCTTAGACTATGTAAAGCAAAAGACAGGTAAAAATTATTTTGTTACCTACAATAATTACTCCGTTTGCGAAGTTATAGACTTCATTAACAAATATCTTTAATAAATATTAGATACATGTCTAATATACTCAGAATATTTACCATTATTTAATAGTCTTGTAGAAGATAATTGAGGAGATGAGAAATGGTAACTTCTGTTGAAATTAAAAAGAAAACTATAAGTGTAATTATTATAGAAGATTTCAAATTAACACGTGTAGGGCTCAGATGTGCACTTAATTCAAATGAGGATATAAACGTAGTTGCTGAAAGCGACAACGCAATAGACGGACTTTCGCTTATAGAAAAATTTAAGCCCGATATAGTTCTTATGGACTTAGGTCTTGCAGGTATGAACGGGATTGAAGCAACTTTGAAAATCAAAGAAATTAATAAAGATATTAAAGTTATGGCCTTGACTTCGCATGACAGAGAGGAAGAGGTTGT
>DBYM01000024.1:19075-27595 GCA_002309875.1 Cyanobacteria bacterium UBA1186 | reverse complement strand
GAACGTGAATTTGAGGTACTAAAACACCTTGTTGAAGGTAAAAGCAATACGGAAATTGCAAAAGAACTTATCGTAAGTGTACATACCGCAAAAGCACATGTATGTTCAATTCTGCAAAAAATGTGCGTAAATGACAGAGTTCAGGCAGCGGTTAAAGCCGTTAAAGAGGGGTTGGTTTAGTAATACTTGTGTTTATTATCAAAAATATAACGGCACATTAATACACAATGTGCCGTTTATATTGCAAAACATGACTGTTTATTGTAGTTTATAAATAAGAATAGTTAAATAGAAAGAGGTATTTATATGGAAACAAAGATTGAAAAATTGCCTGATAATGTGGTAAAAGTCGAAATTGAAATTCCCGCAAAAGATGCGGTAGGCTACTACAATAATGCGGTAAAAAAACTTTCGGAATATGTAAATATTCCGGGATTCAGAAAGGGCAAAGCCCCAAGAAATATTGTAGAACAACACATTGGTGAAGAAAGAATTAAACACGAGGCACTTGAAAGTGCACTTCCGAGAATTTTCCAGGAAGTTATTAAGGAAAATAATTTTGATATAGTAACACAACCATACGTTGAATCTTATGACTATAAAATTGGCGAAGATATGAAAATCACAGCAAAGGTTGAACTCAGACCGGAAGTAAAACTCGGCAAATACAAAGATTTAACGGTTGACGTTGAAGAATACAAAATTCCTGACGATGCCTTTGACAAATCAATCGAAAATATTCTTAATCAGGCTGCAACAACAGTTGTGGTTACAGACAGAAACACATGCGATAAGGATACTATTGTATTTGATTTTGAAGGTTTTGTTGACGGTGAAAAAATTGAACACGGTGATGCAAAAAATTACACACTCGATTTGGCAAATTCAAGTTTCATTCCGGGCTTTGCCGAACAGTTGGTTGATAAACCTCTCGGCAAAGACTTTGATATCAATGTAACTTTCCCGAAGGAATATCACGAGAAAAAATTGGCAGGTAAGAAAGCCGTATTTAAATGTAAAATTAATGAAATAAAGGAAAAGATTCTTCCCGAACTTAATGATGAATTTGCGCAAAAGGTTGGCCATTTTAAGAATTTAGACGATTTAAAAGCCGATGTTCAAAAATATCTTGATACGCAAAAAGCAGATATAGACAGAACAAATTCTGAAAAAGCAATATTCGAAAAGGTCGTTGAAAATGCTAAAGTTGACATACAACAGTCAATGATTGACAGAGAGGCAGACCAACTTGTTGACGAATATAAGCAAAAATTAGAAATGCAGGGCTTTACGTGGGAACAGGCTCTCGAAGCTCAGGGCTATGACGAAATTATGAAGAGTTTAAGAGAAGATGCTGCGGTAAGAGTAAAGAACTCTCTTGTTATAGATAAGATTGCAAAAGAAGAAAATATTACGGTTTCTCAGGAAGATTTCGGGAGTAAACTTGCAGAATTAAGCAGAATGTACCAAATAGACACTGCAACAATGATTAAGCAACTCTCTCAGACTCCGGGAGTATTTAATGCACTTTCTCAGCAGGCATTGAATGATAAAGTTACTCAATACCTTGCAGAAAATAATAAAGTTAACCTAAAGTAATAACATCAGATAAAAAAGAGGTGAAACGTTTGTTTCACCTCTTTTTTTTATTTTGCGAATTAGAAAACTTTTCTCGGGTTAATCGGTCTTATGACTCCGACTTTTGTCCCTGCACTTGCGCACGCCCCTACAAGAGCATCAATCCCCGCATTTTGCTGCACCGCAGGCTGAGAGCAATATGCCGTTTTAAAGGAAGAGAATGTTCTTTTGTTATTAGCCCATTTCCATTCCGTATTTGCATTCTGCATTGCAGGTGTCGGAACGTCAATAACATCGTGAGTTCCGTTATTATAATAGGTTTGTAAGGTCCTTCCCTTAACCCCGTCATCAACATAGAAAGGTAATAAGTCTTTTCTGTCATACAAATTCAAAGAAGTCCCCGTCGGCAATGTTGCCGTATAAGGAACTACTATACCGTTTGCTACGTTCGGTAAATAATAGAAAATTACTGCTACCGCACCGTTTTGAGACGGGATCGACATTTCTATTTTATATCTTGTTGTTTCATCTGTTAGTTTATAGGATATACCGTTCTTTACAGGGATATTTGCCAGAGAACACTGTGTGGGAGTAAAACCGAATGCCTCACAAACTCTGCCTGCATTAAGCGCAGAATTGTTTGTTTTTGTATTTGAATAACTTATGGCATCAGCAATTGCTTTGTAACCTGTATAATAATACAGATTATACGCATTTGTGATACTTTTTTTCGATATTGAAAGAAGCATAACCGCTAATACCGAAATTATACCGATAACAATCAGTAACTCTGCCAAAGAAAATGCCGATTTTATTTTTTGTTTCATATAAGCTCAATTACCTCTCTGTACGTATCAATTATATCACATTTAACAAATAATTGTTCGGGAGTAACATTTAACACCGTATTATTTTCTTTTACCGCATAGATTTTAATTCCTCGTTTATTTGCTTCTAGCACTGGTATTGAACCTGCTGCACTGTACGGCACAACAACGAAATCAATATCTTCTACGCTAATTCCCGAATTATTACTTATTAACGGTGCCTTTGAAAGCCCGATTAAAATACACGGTAAAAACGTCGGCGTTATATACTCGGCAGAACACCTCGGGTCAACAATTTTTGAATCAATCTCCCAAGTACTGAAGGCAGGTGCATGAGCACAAGGTACGTTTAATTCTTTAGAAATATAGTGCGAAATAATCGCCTCTACTCCGCCCACGGGATCAACTCCGATACCCTCAGCATAATTGTCACCCTGTTCTTCGGGGAAATGACAAACTACGGCAATACATTCAGCACCGTTTTTGATTAATTTATCGGCAGATCTTTTCAGTGTATCTAAATTATTTACATTCCCCATTGATGCACCTGATTTATCTATATAAAATTCCACGCCTACATCTTCATCTGTAATCTCATAACCCAAAATATCAATGTCATAAACAGTTTTTACGGCATTTATCGTATTAATATGGATATTTAATACTTCCTGCGAAATTGATTTATCAAAAACCACACCAATTTTGTTATTATTACTTTCCTTCAGAAAACACTCTCCCTTAAAAAAACGGTCGAGTGTATAACCCTCAGTATAGAGCATATTTTCGGTTATTCCTGAAAAGCAGGCAGCATTAACCACATTCGGATTCACAATAAGCCTGCATTTTTGTGCAAACTTACGGGCCCATTTGCTCGCATCTCCGGCAAATCCTCCAATAGAAGCGCCTACACCTGTCGGTACTATAAAAACTCCTGTCCTCATAGGAATATTATATAACAAAACCCTAAATTACTGCCATGTTTGCAAAATATAACAATCTATTGTAAAATCGTTTGTATAAATTTAAGGTATGTGCGAATATATGAACCCATCGGACATTTTAATTAATATTTTTGCTATAGCATTTTTGCTTTTTGTAAACGGATTTTTTGTGGCTGCGGAATTTTCACTTGTAAAAGTTAGGAGAACCCGCCTTGAACAACTTTCTCATGAAGGTAGTAACAGAGCAAAGAAGGCTTTAAAATTAGTTAGTGAGACGAACAAAATGCTTGCAGCAGCACAACTTGGTGTAACAATAGCAAGTATCGCATTAGGTTGGGTTGCGGAAGCCACAATCGTTGAATTAATAGAACCTATTATAAAGATAATACCTTATATTAACGGAACTGCAGTATCACACGTCATTGCAGTCCCCGTATCCTTCTTTATCGTTACGTATTTCCACGTGCTTTTGGGAGAACAACTGCCAAAATGTTTTGCGCTAAGACATACGGATTCTTTGGCTTTACTCGTTGCAACACCGATGGATATGTTTATAACACTTTTTAAACCGTTTGTCTGGATACTTATGGTCAGCGGAGACAAGATTCTCAATCTTTGCCACATATCAAACGAAGATGCTTCACTTGTACATTCAACAGAAGAACTTGATATGCTCGTTGATGCAAGTTATAACGAAGGCGTTTTAAATGAAACAGAGACCGAAATGCTCCATAACATGTTCAAATTCTCCGACTTAATGGCAAAGCAGGCTATGACCCCGAGAACAGACATGATTTGTATTCCTAATGACATTACCTACGAAGAATTAACCAAATTCGCACTTGAAAACCAATATACAAGATATCCTGTGTATGAGGAAGAAAACATAGACAAAATTCTTGGCTTTGTTCACGTAAAGGATTTATATTCTCTTGCAATGAACAAAGAAACATTTTCTATGAAGAAAATTATACGACCTCTCATGCTCGTTCCTGAAACAATGACTTTGGACAATTTGATAATTGAGTTCAAGAACTCCCATTCACAAATGGCAGTCGTAATTGATGAATTTGGCGGAACATCAGGCTTAATAACGCTTGAAGATGTCTTAGAGGAAATCATCGGGGAAGTTCAAGATGAATTTGATGAAGAAGAAGACGTAAATATAAAACAAATCAAAGAAAATACATATATTGCAAACGGCATGATGAGAATTGACGAACTTGCCGAATTTTTCAACCTTGATGATAACGTTTTGGAAGAAGATGATGTAGAAACGATTGCGGGTTTGGTCGTTAAATTGCTCGGCAGAATAGCCGAAATTGGAGATAAAGTTTCTTTCAAAGGTCTTACGTTTACAGTCGTAGAAGTTGACGGAGCAAGAGTAACAAAACTTCAGGTATTTAAGGAGCCTCAGCCTGAAATTGTTAATACTTCCGAAGAAAATTAGATTGTTAAGGTTTGTAAAATTTTTACCCTTAAAGGCAATTATTCTTAACAAAATTACTTTATGTATATGTGTAGTACTACAATGTGAAGGTATTTATTGATGGCTTCAGGTGTTTCAACAATTGCATTAACACTCCCTATCATAGCTTCTAACGCAATCTTTTCCTGCCGCAGGGCTGCGAAGGGTTTCAATGCTTTGGACGAACACCCTGTATATGGAGCAATGAACATGGATATTGCAGCGGGTCAGGTATTAAAGGGAGTAAGAGTAGCAGAAGGTTTGGCCCCGGGCGTATCGGCAGTAGCGTCATCGTCAGGTATATTTAATACTTTGGCAGAATCAGGTAAGGCAATAAAGGCCTTAAGTAAATTCGTTGACTTTACCTCAAAGAACATTAACCCGATTATCTGCGTGACAAGCGGAGTCAAGGTATTGGGCTCAGATGACAAAGTGAATACTGCGGCAAAAGAAGCATTGGCACTTACGACAATGTTCGCATCAGAAGGGGCTGCCAAAGCAATACTCGCAATGCCCATCGTTAAAAACGGTGGTAAAGCCGTATCTCATAATGGAATTGCTCGTTCATTTGTTGCTAAACAAATAGAAGCATTAGAAGAAACATGCGCAACTAAAAAATTATTTGACAAGATACCGCTCAATGGAATGCCGAGTGCGTTAAAAGGTGTATTCTTCGTACTTGCATCAATATACGGATACAAATTGGGTGCATACGTAGCAGAAAAAGTAACAGGATATAAAGAAAACTAGTTTATTTAGTATTACTTTTTACCTTGCCGTGTTCTTTATACAAAGTCTGGAATAAAGACTGTGACTTTCTGTGATTATTTATGGTTGCTTCCAAAGATGCATTTACGGCCACATAAATAGCAGGAATAGCAAGTGTTACAGTTATAATCGCAACAATTATATGCTTAATTACAGTCTGAAGTGTGCCAAGCCGTCTCTTTGTAATTGCAATATCGTCCTGCTCTCTTATAATACGGTTTATCAAGTTTTTACGTTCTTTTACCGTTAAACTTTCGATAAAATCCTTATTTTCAGGATCAATATATATAACATATTTTGAGTATTGGACGTTATTGTCCAATAAATTCAGGCTTTCATTATAACTGATATCCTGCTCTGTTGCAGGTTTTTCAATAATATTACCGCTCGTTAGATTTTCTATCGGTTTTTCCTTCTCATTATCCTGAGGCGCAGGTTTTTCATCTGTTACTGCAGCAGGAGCGGCTTCTTCTTTCGGAGGCTCTGCAGTAGTCTCAGGAACTTCTTCCTTAACCTCATTCGGCATGTCAGCCTCAGAAGGTTTAACTTCTTCCTCTTTTACCGGCTCAACCACAGGAGGTGCTGGCGGTTCGGGCTCAGGCTCAGGCTCCGGTACAGGCGCAGGTTTAGGAGCGTCATCTATAGTCGGCTCCTCTGCAAGCATTTTCTGCTTGTTTAATTTTGCCCTGTATTTTCTTACAAAATTGTCATCAATACTGTCGTCAAGAGTGATTTGTTTAGGCGGTGGAGGCGTTTCAGTCTCAGCATTTGCCGAAACTTCTTCAAAAAGTTCGGAATCGTCGCTTGGTGTTCCGCCCTGTTTGTCCGTTAATTTTGTGGCAGACTGAGAAACTTTGCTTTGCAGTTCCTCAATAAAATCTGCCGATATATCCTGATTTAATGAAGCAAGTTCATTTATATCAAGAGTATCATTTTCGCTGTAAACGCCATTTTGTTTATTATCCGCTTCCGCCATAACTCTATCCGTAATATACTTTTTATTTTTATGCTATCATTATATAAGATATTTGTACGAATGACAATCATAAGAGTGATGTATATGGAAATTTTAAATGAAAAATTGAACGATTATATCAAACGGTTGGGAGAAGCAAAAATTCTTGTCATAGGTGATTTGGCTTTAGATGAGATGGTTTACGGCGACACGGAAAGAATCTCAAGAGAAGCACCCGTACTGATACTTCAGCATACAAAAACTCAATATAATTTAGGCGGCGCTTCGAATGCCGCAAATAACGTTTCGGCCATTAACAACGGAAAAGTTGCGGTAATAGGAATCGTCGGGAATGATTATCAGTCTGAAGAATTAAAGAATGCGTTTAAAAATGCAGGTATTAATTATGACGGACTAATAACAGATGCAAACAGAAAAACGATAACAAAAACAAGAATATCAGGCACCTGCACAAGTTCCATAACACAACAGATTGTGAGAATTGACAGACAAACCAATCTGCCTGTTTCAAAGGAAACCGAAGATAAAATAATAGAGCAGGCTAAACTTTTAATCCCGAAATACGATGCAATTATTCTTTCCGATTATCATATCGGAACATTATCAGGCAGAGTTGTGTCGGAAATAATAAATATTGCCGACAAACATGGCAAGAAAATTATCGTTGATGCGCAAAGAGATTTAACCAAATATAAAGGCGTATTTTCAATGACGCCAAACCTTCCTGATACGCAAAAGCATGTGGGATTCTATTTAAATACCAAAGAGGATTTTGTAAAAGCAGGTAATATATTAAGAGAACAAACAGGGGCAAAAAATATTCTGATAACATGCGGCGGAGAAGGCATGGTCGTTATTGATAATGACGGGAAATATGTACACATTCCCGCTTTCAACAAGGCAAAAGTGTTTGATGTAACAGGCGCAGGAGATACGGTAACCGCAATTTATACACTTGCACTCGCAATCGGGGCAGAGCCTGTATATGCGGCCATTATCGGTAATATAGCCGCAGGAATAGTCGTAAAGCAGTATGGTTGTGCGACTACAACAATAGAAGAAATATTGTCAGCAGCACCTCAAAAAATTCAGTTAGACTACTAAGGAGCATTTATGAAACGTTTTGGATTTGCAGATTTAATAATTATACTTGGAGTAGCGATTGCTCTGTGTGTCGGAATATATACAGCAAAGCATTTCAGGCAAACAGCCGATAAGCAAATTGAAGCAACCGCACCCGTAACCTTCCAGGTCTTTTTACGGGGATTTACAATTACAGGCGAAGAATTCCCGATTAAAAAAGGCGAAAAAACGTTTATTACAATCAGAAACATACCTTATACGGAATTAAAGGTTTTAGATGTTCAGTACGCAACGAGAAAAACTTTTGCACCCGGAAATAAAGCATTAATAATAGACGACCCCGCACAGCCGTCAGTCTTTGACGCAGTAATTACCATAAGCGACACCGCAAAAATTACAAAAGACGGGGCTGTCGTAGGCGGAAATAAAATTAAAATGGGATTACCTATAGTGCTTGAGGGAGAAACGTACAAATTCGGAGGAACTATATCCGATGTGCGTGTTACCACAAATGAAGATACCCAAAATTCGGGAGAAAACTTGAACATAGGCTAGAATAATGCTTTTAAACTATATACCGAAATTTTTTCAGAAATTTCTATATCCTTTATATTCAAAAAGTTTTGTTTTAAAGAACATTGACACGCTGATTTTTGCGAATTTTATAATAATTATTTTGTATTCAACATTTGCACAATCGGATAATATAGCCTATTTCGCAATATTAGGTATAATACTTACTGCGGTCAAGATTTTAACAAAACCAGGTGAACGTTTTAGTATGTCGGCAGGCGACAAGTTCTTGCTGATATATATCATTATGGTTATTATAAGTGTCGCCGGCTCGTCACTCTTTGCACTCAGCCTTAAGGGAGCATT
>DBYM01000024.1:15914-19051 GCA_002309875.1 Cyanobacteria bacterium UBA1186 | reverse complement strand
GACAACAGAAGTAAAATTAAATATATATTACTCACAATTGCTTGTGCTGCATTTGCCGAATCAATTATTGCAATTAAACAGAACATCTTATCGGTTTCTGAAATATCAGGCTGGCAAGATGTTTCCCATCTGAACCCTGAAGAAATTATGACAAGAGTTTACGGCAGCCTTAAGCCATATAACCCAAACCTCTTTGGCGGTTATATGCTGGCGATTTTCCCCGCGAGTTTAACTGCAGTATTTCTGCCAATAAGAAATAAACACTATAAGACTACCTTGTTAGGCCTTTCCGTATTTTTGCTAAGTGTTATTACGATATTCTTGACAGGGTGCAGAGGTGCATATTTAGGCCTGTTCTTCCAACTTATCCTGATTGCATTATTGACAATGAGATTGCTTAAACCGTTCTATAAAAAGATATTCACATGTGTAATTTCTGCTGTCAGTGTAATAGCAATTTCTCTTGTACTCTCACTTAACTCACTAAGAGCAAGGATATTATCAATTTTTGCAATGAGAAACGACAGTTCGAATGCTTTCAGATTCAACGTTTATCAGTCTTGTGTCGATATGTTCAAAGATAATTGGCTTTTGGGAATCGGTGTGGGTAATCAGAATTTCAGAGAAACCTATGGTTTGTATATGAAGACTGGTTTCGATGCCCTGAGTGCATATAATATCTACCTTGAAACGGCAGTAGAGAGCGGAATATTCGCACTGTTGGCATTCCTGGGATTTCTTATCAGCAATATCTTTTGTGCAATCAGATACATATTTAGCAAAAATAGTGTTAATTCAATATATTTAATAATTGCAATAACGTCAGTTGCGGGAATGCTTGTTCACGGACTTGTTGATACTGTATTTTTCAGACCTCAAATACAGTTTATATTCTGGATAATGATAGGAATAATAAGAGTCCTGACATTCCCGGACAGAAAAAGGAGAGTTCATGATTAAAGAGAGAATAGACTTTCTGAAAGAAGCATTAAATAAATATTCTTACAACTACTATGTATTGGACAATCCTCTGATAAGTGATTTCGAATATGATAATTTATACAAAGAATTAGAAGCGCTTGAGCAGAACAATCCCGAATATATTTCGCCCGACAGTCCTACTCAACGTGTCGGCGGCATAAGTTCCTCATTTGAAGAACATAAACACAAATACAGATTATACAGTTTGGACAATACGTATAACGCAGAAGAATTGCGTAAGTGGTACGAAAGGGTGCAAAAAGAATGCACGGGCAAAGTTGAATTGGTGTGTGAACTCAAAATTGACGGCCTTGCTATTGCTCTTACGTATAAGAACGGCTATTTTGAAACCGGAGTTACGAGAGGAGACGGTATTACGGGTGAAAATATAACCCAAAACCTGAAAACCGTTAAGGCAGTCCCTCTTAAACTATTTGAAGATGCTGATATTGAAGTCCGCGGGGAAATATACATGCCCAAATCTTCCTTTGAAAAATTAAATGAAGAAAATATTGAAAACGGTGAAAAAGTTTTTGCAAACCCGAGAAATGCAGCAGCAGGCTCTCTGAGACAGATAGACAGTTCAATAACCGCAAAGCGTGACTTATCAATGTTCACATATACAGCAATCATAGAACGTGCAGGAGAAAAGCCTCAGACACATTGGGACAGCATACAATATATCAAGAAACTCGGTTTCAAAACCAATCCGCACATAAGACTTGTTGACGATATTGAAGGTGCAATACAATTCTGCAAGGATTGGGAAACAAAACGTTTCGACTTGGATTATGCAACGGACGGCGTCGTTATAAAAGTCAATCGGCTCGATTATCAAAACGAACTCGGTTTTACCTCTAGAGCGCCAAAATGGGCAACCGCCTTCAAGTTCCCGCCTGAAGAAATTTCAACGGAACTGAAAGATATAGAATTGGGAGTGGGAAAAACGGGAGCAGTAACTCCTGTTGCAGTACTTGAGCCCGTCAATCTTGCGGGAAGCACGGTTTCAAGAGCCAGCCTCCATAATTTTGATGAAATAAAAAGATTAGATGTAAGAATCGGGGACAGAGTTCTCATAAAAAAGGCAGCGGAAATTATTCCCAAAGTCATAAAAGTTATTGACTCCGAACAGCATTATTCTCTTCCCGAATACACACCTCCATGCGAATGTCCGATTTGCCACTCCGCATTAACAACAAGGGAAGGCGAAGTTAATTTATATTGCAGCAACGAACAATGCCCGTCGATACTGAAAGCGAAACTCGAATATTGGGTTTCAAAAGAGGCTATGGACATGGATTTTATAGGGCCTTCGGTGATTGAACAATTATTTAACCTTGGATTGGTTAAAAATCCGCTGGATTTTTATAAACTTAGTCCTGAAGATTTCTTAAAACTCGATTTGGTCAAAGAAAAATCCGCAAATAATATGTACACGTCGATACAAGAAAGCAAACATAAACCCGTTTCAAGGTTTATTACTGCTCTTTCTATAAGGCATGTGGGTAAAGAAACCGCGGAACTTCTCGTAAACGAACTTTCTTCATTAGATGAAATTAAAAATGCTTCCGTCGAAACCTTGGCAAACATTGAGGGTATAGGAGAAAAGATTGCCCAAAGTATTTATTATTATTTTCACAACGAAGAAAACCTCAAAATGCTTGAAGGATTTGCATCAATAGGTTTTAATTTTGAAAATAATATACAAAATAAAACAACCGAATTGGCAGGAAAAACCTTTGTACTAACCGGCACACTAACTTCAATGACAAGAGATGAAGCCGGAGAAAAGATTAAACAAAAAGGCGGAAAGACATCTTCCTCAGTATCAAAAAACACTTCCTTTGTAATAGCAGGGGCAAATCCGGGCTCAAAATTGGACAAAGCAGAGAAATTAGGTGTTATAATATTAAATGAGGAAGAATTTCTCAATATGTTAGGTGAAAATTGATGAAAAAGAATTTTAATGTTATACAAATACACGGATTTAAAGGCCTGGTTATTGCGGCTTTTATAGTTTGTTGTCTGGCCGCAGGATTTATTGCCTTCCCGGGATTTATATGTATGTACGGTTGGAATGCCGTTGCAAGCCGTGTTACGGAGATCCCTTCAATTGGAATTATACAAGGCTTACTCCTTTGGGGAATAATGATTGC
>DBYM01000024.1:11253-15861 GCA_002309875.1 Cyanobacteria bacterium UBA1186 | reverse complement strand
AAAGAAGTCTTTGCGGATTTAAAAAAGCAATCTCAGGAGGATCCTATTCTTCAGGCCATGCTGAAAGCAAGAGAGGCAGAACTGAAGGTTAAACCTGTTGAAGATAAGAAAGAAGATACTGCAGAAGTCGGAGCAGGCACTAATTCGAAAGATTAACCGTAAATAATTTAGCCTCTTGTTTTTGTGTTTTCAAATATCATTCTTCCCTGGCTCAGAGCAAGCATTTTGAGGGAACATTCGCCGTCATTTCTGTCAATTACACCAAGTGAGCATAACCTTGCCGTCATAAATTCATTCAACTCTTTCGGGCTAATAAACAACGGGCAGGTATCATTACAAATTCTTTTTTCTCCAAAAGGACACGTTTTTTCCATTATTTTAAATCCTCCAATGCCTGAGCAAGTTGTTCATCATTTGGGGCTTTACCGTGCCAACCCGCCTGATTTTCCATAAACGAAACCCCCTTACCCTTAATTGTATTGGCAACAATAGCAAAAGGTCTATCCGACATCTTGGCGGTTTCAACCGCGTCATATATTTCATTCATGTTATGTCCGTCAATTTCAATAACATTCCAGCCGAAAGACTTAATTTTTTCTGCAACATTACACAAAGACATAACATCTTCAGTGCAGCCGTCAATCTGAAGCCTGTTCCTGTCAACAATTACGATTAAGTTATTGAGGTTCCTGTGTGATGCCTGCATAAAAGCCTCCCAGCAAGAGCCCTCCTGTAATTCGCCGTCTCCTACATAAACAACGACTTTTGCAGGGTTATTGTCAAGTTTTAACCCGATTGCCATTCCGCAGCCGATTGACAAGCCTTGCCCAAGAGAGCCTGTTGATGCTTCAACTCCCGGCAGGTAACCTTTTGAAGGGTGACCCTGAAATTTTGAATTAATTTTTCTGAAAGATAAGAGTTCACTTTCCGAGAACAAACCGTGCTGTGCTAATATTGAATACAGTAAAGGTGACGCATGCCCTTTTGACAAAATAAATCTGTCACGTTTATCAAAATCTTTGGCTCTGTCCCAATCCTTCGGGATATTCAGGCATTTCTCATACAGTACGGTCAAGATATCCGCACCTGAGAGCGAGCCGCCGGGGTGACCGGATTTTGCCGAATGTATCATTTTAACAATATTTCTTCTGACATTAAGCGCAGATTTCTTCAGATTTTCCAATTCATCACTTTTTAACATACTTTCACCTTTTATACTTATATTTTACAGTTTTTATTACAAATAAGGGTAATGCCGGAAAAATTCGTTTGAATCTCTCAGGCTGACAAACAGTTCGGTATAACCATTCCAAACCCAATTTTTGGTAAATAACGGGGGCCCGCTTTGTAACTCCCGACCAAACATCAAGACTTCCTCCGATTCCTGCCATCAGACACGGAGGCAAATAATTCTTTGCATTGTAAATAAATTCCTCCTGACGCGGAGAACCCATTGCTACTAACACAATACGCGGAGATTTTTCTTTAATTAAATTATAGATTTCTTCATCATTATTAAAATATCCGTCACGATAATAAACAATGTTTAAGCCTTCAATTCCTGAACGTAACTTATTGACCGCTTTATTCACGATTTCTTCTTTTGCACCGATAATCGCAACGGGCAAATTTAACTTTGCAGCTTCTTCAAGTAATTTGTACGCAAAATCAATACCTGCAATTCTTGCCGCATCATAACCGTTAATTTTCAGTCCGATTTTTACACCAATACCGTCAGGGATTACCATTTCGGCATTATGAACAATTTTGGCAAATTCCTCGTTATTTAATGCGTAGTTAATCATTTCGGGATTAATGGTTACGACCTGAGACACTTTATCGGACTGCGCTAAATTAAGAGCATATCCGATACTCTCCTCAAATGAAAAATCATCAATCCTAAATCCCATTAACTCTGCACTCATATAACTATTATACTTGAAAAAATGAATTTTGCAGAATAAAATAAATTAAAATCAGAGGAATGAAAGGAGTTTAAATTATGAAAAAAGTTTTAACAGTTCTTGCACTGATTGCATTCATAGGTACTGCAAACGCTGCGACAACAACATTTGCGACAAAAGTTAACAATGGTTTGAACAAGATTGATCAGCAGGAACGTGCATTGAACCAAAAGATTGATAATGCACAGGCTCAGAGAGAAGCACAAAGACAGGCTGCTGCAAAGAAACAAGCAGAACAAAAGGCTGCTGCAGAAAAGGCACAAAAAGAAGCTCAGGCAAAAATTAATGCACAAAAGAAAGCCGCAGAACAAACCAAGAAAAATGCACAAAATACGGCTAACCAAACCAAACAGGCTGCAAAAAATGAAGTTAGTTTCTGGAGAAACCTTTTCGGACAGAACTAAACAGCAATACGGATATTTACAAAAAGGAATGACTTATGTCATTCCTTTTTTGTGTTATAATCAGGCTATGATTGACAGATATTCAAGAGAAGAAATAAAAAGAATTTGGGATATTGAAACAAAATTCAACTATTACTTAAAAGTTGAACTTGCAGTTTGCGAAGCATACAACAAACTCGGGAAACTTCCTGATAAAGCACTCGGAGAAATCAAAAAAAATGCCTCATTTTCAGTATCACGCATAGACGAGATTGAAGCGGAAGTAAAACACGACGTTATTGCTTTTATAACAAACCTCAACGAATCAGTAGGACCTGAAAACGCAAAGTACATACACATGGGGCTGACAAGTTCAGACGTGATTGATACCGCATTTGCACTTCAGATTAAAGATTCTTCGGATATTCTACTGAAAGATTTGGACGAACTTATATCTGTTGTCAAGGAATTGGCCGTAAAGCACCAAAATACCGTATGTATCGGACGTTCACACGGAGTTCATGCGGAGATTATGACATTCGGCTTTAAACTGCTGAATTGGCTCGATGCCCTATCAAGGGCTAAAGAAAGTTTTATATACGCTCTGAACGAAATTTCTGTCGGGCAGATTTCAGGACCTGTCGGGACATATAGCAACCTTGACCCTAAAGTCGAAGAATATGCGTGCAGGGTTTTGAATTTACAACCCGCAAAAATTTCAACACAGATTATTTCAAGAGACAGACATGCAAAATTCATGTCACAATTAGCACTTATTGCAGGGCTTATTGAACAATATGCAACGGAGATTCGCCATCTTATGAGAACGGAAATAAGAGAGGTCGAAGAAGGCTTCGGAAAGAACCAAAAAGGCTCATCAGCAATGCCTCACAAAAAGAATCCTGTTCTGTGCGAAAATCTTTGCGGATTGGCACGTGTCATACGTTCTAACATGCTAACTTCATACGAAAATATAAATTTATGGCACGAAAGAGATATCTCCCATAGTTCGGCAGAAAGAATTATTTTCCCCGATTCATTGATATTGATTGACTTTATGCTCCACAGATTTAAATCGGTTATGGAAAACCTCGTTGTTCATGAGGACAGAATGCTTGCTAATACAGAACTCTACGGCGGAGTTGTATATTCTCAAAAAGTCCTTCTATCTCTTGTAGAAAACGGAATGACAAGGGAAGATGCTTACAGAATTGTTCAAAAACACGCTATTGATGCCCTGAATGGCGGTAATTTTAAAGAAAACTTATCAAAAGATAACGAGGTTTTGAAACACTTAACAAAAGAAAAATTTGAAGAGTGTTTTGACAGAGAAAAATATCTGCAAAATATTGATAAAATTTTTAAAAGATTTATATAATTTTCAGATTTTATATCAACTGCAGAGCGATCGAAGGAGATTGATTTGCCGTAGCAAGAAGTGTTGAAGCAGCCTGCTGAAGTATTTGTTGCTGAATATATTGCGAAGAAACCTGAGCAATATCTGCATCACGCAGTGTTGAACGCGAAGAAGTCAAATTGTCTATTGCAACAGTCGCACTTTCGAGCGCAGATTCAAGCCTATTTTGGACAGCACCGAATTCAGTTGATTTCTGAGACAAACTGTTTAAGAAATTATCTATCACATTGTATGCATTTTGATTTACGGTTTTGTTAGTAACTATATTAGAAAGTGAGTATGTAAAATTCGTATTAAAGGTTATTCGGCTTGATTCATCACTATATATACCGATTTGAAGTGACGTAGAAGTATCCATGTAATCGAGTGCCGTTACATTAGACAAAAGCGAAGATAAATCATAGGTAGAATCAGTTACGTATTCATACCCGCCTGAATTATTTTGCTCACGAACGTATGCATCACCTATTAAATCATAGCCGGTATTTTGACCGCTTGTGCAGTTACTGAGAGATAGTGATAGGGAATAACTGTAAGAGGAGCCGTGGCTTCCTGAATAATCTGGTGGATAGGTCGTTTTTGCCCTGACTCCGCCGATAAAACTGCCGCAAGATTCTGCATTCGACTGTACAGTACTATATGAAGCACAATTATTTATGGAAAGAGTTGCATTATTGGTTTCTCCGCAGCCAACCTCCCCGCATAAGCCACCTGTACGCTCATTCCCCGAAACTTTACACCTCGAGAAGCAATCTGACATTGTAGATGTCCCTGCTTTGAATATACCAACCAATCCGCCTGTTACTTCGTCTTCTCCGTATATACTGCCCTCCGCATAGCATTT
>DBYM01000024.1:5863-11074 GCA_002309875.1 Cyanobacteria bacterium UBA1186 | reverse complement strand
AAGTCCCCCACTGCAATCTTTACCATTAATACTTACGTTACGCAGGTCAACATTTTTTACAGTCGCACCTGTAGCGAAACCAAAAAGACCGACATTGCTCTGCTCAGGAGCGTCAATTCTTAGGTTGGTTATAGTATGGCCATTGCCGTTAAATGTCCCCTTAAAACGAGCAGACGATTTATTGTTATCTCCAATAGGAGTCCAATTGTCAACAGAGGATAAGTTCAAATCCTCTGCAAGGACAAATATTGCACCTGTATGACTTTTCCCAGCATTTATGTCAGTTGCTAATTTCTCGAGTTCTTCAACCGTTGATATCTTATACTTTGTACCAGACGTATAGGCTCCCGTTACACTTGAAACACTTGTCATTGCAGCAACTTCAGAATCGCTATATTCCTTACGATTAACTGACGAATCAATAAATTCGTTGTTGCTTGCCTGAGGTAGATTATCAGGAACTTCAAAACTTGGGGTATTAAACAGTGAGACTCCGTTGTATTCGGTAATATTATAAAGCCTGTCTATTTCGGCTATTCGAGCATTAATTTCCGAACATATCGCGGCCTGAGAATCAGCGCCATAAGTACCGTTCAACCCCTGAGTTATCAAAGCGTGAATCCTTGATCCGTGCTCCTGCATCAATGATATTGAGTCCTGAGCGGTTGCAAGCAAATCCATTCCCATTCCGACATTATCCTGAGCAACCTCATAGGAGTTGAGTTGAGTTGACATGTTGGTTACGATAGAATAGTTCGCAGCATTATCTCCCGCGTGATTAATCTTATAACCCGTGGACATACGCTCAATGGCCTGATTCAGTTTGTTTGTCGATTGACTCAGGCTCGATTGCGCAATAAGAGATGAAAGGTTAGTGTGAATACTAAGCATACACACCTCCTCTCAGCATTAATATATTTACCCCTCCCTCAAAAAGCACGACATTACGCGGACTCGAGCGTGAATGCCAAACTCCGCAAGATACAAATATCCTGCTCTTCTTAACGTCATACATACAATAATATTCCGTTATTATTTACGCGTACACATGCTTAATGCCACATAATATGACTTAAATAACACCTTTACGGATAAATTGTTACAAAAATTTACAAATCCCCCTTTAAAAGCATATTTAACAAGGGTTTTCAGTGTCGTAAAATTTTAATATATGTAACAAAAAATACGCAATTGTAAATTTTTGTAAATTTACCACTTGAAAAATTGTAAGTTATACCCTTATTCTCTTGACTCGCTACCTTGATGTTGTACGATTGTATAACATGGTTACATGTACATGGGATAATTATGTCCGAAATTAAAATAGGTTTAAACTAATTAAATATAAAGTGCGTACATCATATAGAACAGACGAGGTGAATTAATGTCGACAAAATATGCTAAAAGAGTAACGCCAATGGGTATTCCAAATACCAGACTTGACGATTTACCTGATTTAATTGACGTGCAAAAAAAATCATTTGAATGGTTTTTAAAAGAGGGCTTAAAGGAAGAATTGCTCGCTTTCTCCCCGGTAAAGGATTATACCGGAAGATTGGAACTTCACTTCCTGCCTAATTACACGTTCGACAATGCAAAATACACTGTAGAAGAAGCACGTATCCACGATGCTACTTATGCAAAACAACTCCGTGTCATGGTCAGACTTGTTAACCGTGACAGCGGTGAAATTAAAGAACAGGAAGTCTACATCGGTGATATCCCGACTATGACTGACAAAGGTACATTTATCGTAAACGGTGCAGAACGTGTAATCGTTTCTCAGATTGTTCGTTCTCCGGGCGTATATTTCAAACGTGAAATTTCTCCGACCGGTAAGAGATTGTACAACGCAACCATGATTCCTAACAGAGGCGCATGGCTGAAGATTGAAACGGACTCAAACGATTTAATCTACGTTAAGATAGACAAGACAAGAAAAATTCTTGCTACAACATTGCTTAAAGCAATGGGTATAACTGTTTCAGAAATGGAATCTTTGTTCACTCACTTTGAATTCTTAAAGAAAACATTAGACAAAGATACAACAGAAACTACAGATGATGCTTTAATCGATTTGTACAAAAAATTAAGACCGGGCGACCCGGCTTCTGCTCAGGGCGGACGCCAAATTCTTGAGTCAAGATTCTTTGATGACAAGAAATACGACATCGGTCGTGTAGGTCGTTACAAATTAAACAAAAAACTTAACTTAAATATTCCGAACAACGTCAGAACTCTTACAAGAGAAGACATCATTGCATCAATCGAATATTTGATTAACTTAACATACGATGAAGGCTCATTGGACGATATCGACCACCTGGGTAACAGAAGAATCCGCTCGGTAGGTGAACTTCTTCAAAACCAATTCAGAGTTGGTCTTTCAAGAATCGAAAGAATAGTCAAGGAAAGAATGACTCTTCAGGATTCTGAAACATTGACTCCTTTGAACTTATTGAATACAAAACCGTTGGTTGCTTCATTGAAGGAATTCTTCGGTTCATCTCAGTTGTCACAGTTCATGGACCAAATCAACCCGTTAGCCGAATTAACTCACAAGAGAAGAATTTCAGCATTAGGACCGGGCGGTTTACAGAGAGAAAGAGCAGGATTCGCAGTTCGTGATATTCACCCTTCTCACTACGGACGTATTTGTCCTATTGAAACACCTGAAGGTCCTAACGCAGGTTTGATCGGTTCATTGGCAACTCACGCAAGAGTTAACGACTACGGATTTATTGAATCTCCGTTCTTTGTTGTAAAAGACGGTGTCGTAACTGATGAAGTTGTGTATATGACTGCTGACGAAGACGAAAATTATCGTTGCGCTCCGGCAGACGTTCAACTTACAAAGGACAACAGATTTAAGTCCGCACAAGTTCCTGTTCGTTACAGATCGGAATTTATCATGTGCGACTCGTCAAAAGTTGACTATGTCGGTGTTTGCCCGATTCAGATTATTTCTGTTGCAACGTCAATGATTCCGTTCATTGAACACGACGACGCAAACCGTGCTCTGATGGGTTCAAACATGCAACGTCAGTCAGTACCGCTCTTGATTACCGAAAGACCTGTCGTCGGCACGGGTATGGAAAGAAGGGTCGCTAAAGACTCCGGTATGGTTGTTTTGGCAAGAGTTGACGGTACGGTAGAAAGAGTTGTCGGTGAGGAAATTATAATTACCGACAAACAAGGCAAACAGCATATTCACACATTAATGAAATATGTTCGTTCAAACCAGGATACATGTATTAACCAAAAACCGATTGTTAATGAAGGCGATAAGGTTAAAGCCGGTGATGTAATCGCAGACGGAGCATCAACAAGTTGCGGAGAACTTTCAATCGGTAAAAACATCCTGGTTGCATATATGCCTTGGGAAGGATATAACTTCGAAGATGCTATCCTCCTTTCCGAAAGATGCGTACACGATGATATATTTACATCAGTCCACATTGAAAAATTAGAAATAGACGCAAGACAGACAAAACTCGGACCTGAAGAAATTACCAGAGAAATTCCGAACGTTTCTGAAGAAGCATTGAGGCATTTGGACGAAAGAGGTATTGTTCGTATAGGTGCGAGAGTCTATGCAGACGATATATTGGTAGGTAAGGTTACACCTAAAGGTGAATCCGAACACCCGCCGGAAGAAAAACTGTTAAGAGCAATCTTCGCAGAAAAGGCTAGAGATGTTAAAGATAACTCTCTGAGAGTTCCTCACGGAGAAGGCGGCCGTGTTGTCGATGTCAAAGTATTTGACAGAGAAAAGGGAGACGAATTACCTCCGGGAGCAAATACGGTTATCAGAGTTTACATTGCACAAAAACGTAAGGTTTCGGTAGGTGATAAACTCTCAGGACGTCACGGTAACAAAGGTATCGTTTCAAGAATATTACCGAAAGAAGACATGCCGTTCCTGCCTGACGGGACTCCGGTTGATATAGTATTAAATCCTCTTGGTGTTCCTTCCCGTATGAACGTAGGTCAAACTTATGAGTGTCTGCTCGGTTTGGCTGCATACCTGACAAAAGAACACTACGAAGCACCTTCATTCGATGAAAGATATGGTGATAACCAATCGGAAATCGCTACGAAGGCAGAACTTCTCAGAGGTATAAAAGAATCCGGCTGCGATTGGGTAAGAGAAGACGGTAAGGTTTACCTGATTGACGGCAGAACAGGTGAGCCGTTTGACGAGCCTATTGCAGTAGGTCTTTCATACATACTGAAACTTGTCCACCTTGTTGACGATAAGATTCACGCTCGTTCAACAGGTCCTTACTCATTGGTTACACAACAACCTCTCGGTGGTAAGGCTCAGTTCGGCGGACAAAGATTCGGTGAAATGGAAGTATGGGCACTGGAAGCATACGGTGCAGCATATACACTTCAGGAAATGCTGACAATCAAGTCCGATGATGTTAACGGACGTAACAGGGCTTATGAAGCAATTGTTAAGGGCGATAACATTCCGAGACCGGGTATTCCTGAGTCATTTAAGGTACTTGTAAGAGAATTGCAAAGTATCGGCTTAGATATCACAGTTGCCAAGAAAAATGGCGTAGAAGTAGATTTGATGAGTGATATGGACGATTTGAGAAAATCAGCACCAAAAAGAACTTTATCAGATATTGATTCAGAGTTGTTAAACATAAACTTCTTTGAAACTTCTACAACAATGGGCGAAATATAAGGAGATAGGAAATTGTCTACAAGTATTGATTATTTTGATTATATACGTATCAGCATCGCTTCTCCCGAAAGGATCTTGAAGTGGTCATACGGTGAGGTTACAAAACCTGAAACTATAAACTACAGAACACTCAAACCGGAAAGAGACGGCTTGTTCTGCGAAAGGATTTTCGGACCGACAAAGGACTGGGAATGCTATTGCGGAAAGTACAAAAGAGTACGTCATAAAGGTATTATCTGCGAACGCTGCGGCGTTGAGGTTACGGACTCAAAGGTCAGAAGACACAGAATGGGGCACATTAAACTTGCAGCACCTGTTTCACATATCTGGTTTTTGAAAGGAATACCTTCATACCTAGGTTTATTGCTTGAAATGACTCTGAAGGATCTTGAACAGGTTATATATTTTAATAATTATGTTGTAATTGACCCTGCAGATTCACCGTTCAAAAAACTTCAACTCTTAAGTGAAGAAGAATATGAAGATTTCTTGATGGAAAATGAAGAATCTCA